>NZ_JBSGAQ010000006.1:0-138493 GCF_053600815.1 Mycobacterium sp. NPDC004974
CGGGTCCAAGACAAACTCAACAGCCGGCCCCGACCCACCCTGGACCTCGACACCCCAGCCCAACGCCTCGCCACCCTCCTCAATCAAGCTGCGTAACCACGTTGCACTAGCCACTTGACTTTGAGGGCGCTCCGGCCGCCACTGCGTTACGAACGTGAGCGCACAATCGATTCCGTGATTGTCGCGTTCAGCATCAGCCCGACGGGCGGGGATGAAACCGGAAGTGTCGGCGCCGCGGTGGCCGAAGCGGTGCGGGTGGTGCGGGCTTCGGGCCTGCCCAACGAGACCAATGCCATGTTCACCAACATCGAAGGTGAATGGGACGAGGTGATGGCCGTGGTGAAGCAGGCCGTGGAAGTTGTGTCCGCCGTGTCGCCACGCGTCAGCCTGGTGTTGAAGGCCGATATCCGTCCCGGCTATACCGGGCAGCTCACCGCGAAGGTCGAGCGCATCGAGCAGGCCTTGGCCGACTAGTTCGATTTCGGGTCGTCATCGAGCGGTTCCTCGGCGACGATCTGGACGTTGTCCTCGATCGGCGGGGTCCAGTTGCCCGCCATCGGCGCTCCGTAGCGCGCCGCGTAGGGAACGCTGAGGTCCACCAGGCCCGGGTCCTTTCGCCACCGCCGGAGGCCCGTGGCGGCGATGAAGAGCAGTGCCGCCACGATGAAGACGATGAGGGCGATCTTCAGGACCAGCATGCTCAGGAGCGGACCAGGCGGGCGATGGCAGCCGATGCCTCGGCCAGCTTGGCCTCGGCCTGATCTCCGCCTTCGGAGACGGCCTGCGTCACGCAATGTCCGAGGTGCTCGTCCAGCAGGCCGAGTGCCACGGACTGCAGCGCACTGTTGACGGCGCTGATCTGGGTGAGGACGTCGATGCAGTACTTGTCCTCGTCGATCATCTTGGCGATGCCCCGGACCTGGCCTTCGATCCGGCGCAGCCGTTTGGCGTAGTTCTCCTTCTGCGCCGAGTAGCCATGTGCACCCGAGTTGTCAGCCGCGTCCATGACATCAGTATACGGGTACCCCACAGGGGTATCCATATCCTTTTGGCCGGGCGAAATGGTGCGAACGGGCCGCCCCTGGGCCGGATACGCTCGACGCGATGTCACAGCCACCCTGGCCTGGCCCGTACAGCGAGCCCCCGGCCTACCCCCCGTATGGCTGGCCCGTTCAACCACAGCCCCAGCCGGCAGAGCCGCGCGCCCGCTCCGGGCTCGGCACCGCCGTCACAGTGGTCAGCATGATCCTCACCGTCGCACTGTGGATCGTCGCCGTGCTCGGCGCCGCAGCGGCCGCGTGGCTGTCGTTGTTCTTCGGGATGTCGACCGACGTCTGCCACGCGACGTGCGGCCCGACCCCCTATGACGATCAGGTCTATCCGACCACCTTCGGCTGGATCGGCGGCGGACTGATTGCGGGGTTCAGCGGGAGCGTCATCATGGTGTTCTTCACCCGCCGGTGGCTGTGGGTATGGCCCCTCGTGTCGATCGTGTGCACCATCGTGGGATTCCTGATGGGGCTCGACCTCACCATCAAGTCCACCGAGTGGACCGGCTGAACACATACCCCCTTGGGTATCAGAAGAATTTGGGCGGCTAACAAAGCGGGAGGCATACTTACCTGCATGTCTGCCGAGACCCCTGACATCAAGCCCCGCAGCCGCGACGTCACCGACGGCCTGGAGAAGACCGCAGCCCGCGGAATGCTCCGCGCGGTAGGGATGGGCGACGACGACTGGGTCAAGCCGCAGATCGGCGTCGGGTCGTCATGGAACGAGATCACCCCCTGCAACATGTCCTTGCAGCGCCTGGCGCAGGACGTCAAGAACGGTGTGCACGAGGCCGGCGGCTACCCGCTGGAGTTCGGCACCATCTCGGTGTCCGATGGCATCTCGATGGGCCATGAGGGCATGCACTTCTCGCTGGTCTCCCGCGAGGTGATCGCCGACAGCGTCGAGACCGTGATCCAGGCCGAGCGCCTGGACGGCTCGGTCCTGCTGGCGGGTTGCGACAAGTCGATCCCCGGCATGCTCATGGCCGCGGCCCGGCTGGATCTGGCCTCGGTGTTCTTCTACAACGGCTCGATCATGCCCGGCGTCGCCAAGCTGACCGACGGCACCGAGAAGGAAGTCACCATCATCGACGCCTTCGAGGCGGTCGGCGCATGTGCGCGCGGGCTGATGTCGCGCGAGGACGTCGACATCATCGAGCGGGCCATCTGTCCGGGTGAGGGCGCCTGCGGCGGCATGTACACCGCCAACACCATGGCGTCCGCCGCCGAGGCCCTCGGTATGTCGTTGCCGGGCAGCGCATCTCCGGTGGCCGTGGACAAGCGGCGCGGCGAGTACGCCCGCAAGTCCGGCGAGGCGGTCGTCGAGATGCTGCGCCGCGGCATCACCGCGCGCGACATCCTCACCAAGGAAGCCTTCGAGAACGCCATCGCCGTCGTGATGGCCTTCGGCGGTTCCACCAACGCGGTGCTGCACCTGCTTGCGATCGCCCGCGAGGCCGAGGTCGAGCTGACGCTGGACGACTTCACCCGCATCGGGGCCAAGGTCCCGCACCTGGCCGACGTGAAGCCCTTCGGCCGTCACGTGATGAAGGACGTCGACCAGATCGGTGGTGTGCCGGTGGTGATGCGTGCGCTGCTGGATGCCGGTCTGCTGCACGGTGATTGCCTGACCGTCACCGGCAAGACCATGGCCGAGAACCTCGCTCACATCGCGCCGCCCGACCCGGACGGCAAGGTGCTGCGGGCGATGAACAACCCGATCCACCCCACGGGCGGGATCACGATCCTGCACGGCTCGCTGGCCCCCGAGGGTGCCGTGGTGAAGTCCGCAGGGTTCGAGTCCGACGTGTTCGAAGGCACCGCAAGGGTTTTCGAGCGCGAGCGGGCTGCCCTGGACGCGTTGGAGGACGGCACCATCACGCACGGCGACGTCGTGGTGATCCGCTACGAGGGCCCCAAGGGCGGCCCCGGTATGCGCGAGATGCTGGCCATCACCGGCGCCATCAAGGGTGCCGGGCTGGGCAAGGACGTGCTGCTGATGACCGACGGCCGGTTCTCCGGCGGGACGACGGGCCTGTGCGTCGGGCACATCGCCCCGGAGGCCGTCGACGGCGGGCCGATCGCGTTCGTGCGTGACGGCGACCGGATCCGCCTCGACGTGGCGAACGGGACGCTCGACGTGCTGGTCGACGAGGCCGAGTTCGAGGCCCGCAAGGCCGGTTTCGAACCGCTGCCCCCGCGCTACAAGACCGGCGTGCTGGCCAAGTACATCAAACTGGTCCAGTCCGCCGCCGTCGGCGCTGTCTGCAACTAAAAGAACCCGGCACGCTACGGACCGTCGGCATTTCGCCGACGGTCGCGGGCCGGTAGAGTGACGTCGGGCGTGCAGGAACGCCCGACGTCCGCTCGAAGAGGCCCAGCCTCCCTGCACACTGAGTTGCCTTGTGACCGACCTCTTCTCAGCCCGATTGCGGACGCGGGTGCGTGAGAGGAGGCCGTCATGGCCAGCCGTCTGCCGAGCAATCCCTCGATCGACCACCTACGGGTGGAAGCCCGCAAGCTGCAGCGCGCGAATCGCATCCCACTGCACGAAGCCCAGTTCGACGTCGCTCGCGACTACGGTTTCAGCAGCTGGCCCAGGCTCGTGCACTACCTGCGCGACGCGGCCGCACTCAGCGTCGACCCCGGCGCACTCGATGAGGACACCCTGGGTGCCGCGGACCGGTTCAGTTCATGGGCATCGTTGCGCTACAACGAAACCGACGCACCGCCGCGCCGGGATGCCGCCGCGGCCCTACTCGCCGCCGAGCCCGATCTGGTCGACGCCCATGTCTGGGCCGCCGCGTCGGCGGCAGATCCGGTGGCGCTGGCCCGCCATCTGACAACCCGGCCCGCACTGGCGAACACCGGTGGCGGTCCGTTCGGCTGGGTTCCGCTGATGTACCTGTGCTATTCACGAGTTCCGTTGAGCCGCAACGCCGACGAGGTGCTCGCGGCCGCAACCCTGCTGCTCGATGCCGGTGCCGACCCGAATGCCGGATACCTGTGGTGCGGGCTGTCGACACCCTTCACGGTGCTGACCGGAGTTTTCGGCGAGGGCGAGCAAGGTCCACGGCGTCAGCCCCGGCACCCGTTCGCCCCCGAACTGGCCACGTTGCTGCTGACCAGAGGCGCACACCCGGTCGACCAGCAGACGCTGTACAACCGGATGTTTCGCGCCGACGATTCACACCTGGAACTGCTGTTCGCGCACCGACTCATCGACGCCGGGCCGAGCCCATGGGAGCTGCGGCTGGGCGAGGCAATGGAATCCCGTGACGAGATGTGGCGGCGCCAGGTCACCTGGGCTGCCGAGCACGCCTTCACCGACCGGCTCGACCTGCTCGCCCGGCACGGAATCGACGTATCCGGAGTGGATGTGGTCGCTCCGGTGTTCCCCGACGACCCGAACGCCGTCGACGACGAAGGCGCGACAGCCCTGCACCAGGCCGCCTGGGCCGGCGACCTCCCGCTGATCCGGCGCCTCCTCGATGCCGGGGCCGATACGACGATCACCGACCGGCGCTTCGGCTCGACGCCGCTGGCCTGGGCCGAGCACGCCTACCAGACCGAGGCCGCGGACGTGCTGCGTCGGCACGTCATGCCGGCCCCTTCGGACCACGACGGATGATGGCGGCGAGCTGCTCACGTGAGCTGGCGCCCACACGCTGGCAGGCCCGGTAGAGGTGACCTTCCACGCTGCGCACCGACATCACCAGCCGCTCGGCAATCTGCTTGTTGGACAGGCCCGCAACGACGAGTTCGACGATCTCGCGCTGCCTGCCGGTCAGCGGCTGACCGGCCGGGTTGCGCAGCGCCGGGGTACACAGCCCGCCGCATTCGTCGGCGCCCTCCTGCGCCACGGCAGCCGCATAGGCGCTGCGCTTGCCCTGACCATGGCGACCGAACGCGACCGCGGCCTGCGCGGTGGCGTCGGTGGCGGTGGCCCGGTCACCGATCACGCGGTAACCCTCTGCGGCAGCAAGCAATCCGGCACCATCGTCGGCCGCCAGTGCCTCGATGTGGCGCGCCACCGTTTCGGCCAGCGGCAGTTTCAGCGTGTCCGCCAGCTCCCGTGCGCGCGCCGCGCCCGCGGTGTCTCCCCACTGCGCGGCCGTCTGCAGGCACAGCAGTTCATGCGTCGGCTGTTCACGTCGCGCCGCGTCGCGGCCCGCTTTGCGCACCATCTCGATGGCGTCGGTCAACGCGCCGCCGGCGGCCAGCGTCCACCCGGTGGCCACCGACATCGCGGTACCCATGAACACGTAATCCTCCGGCACCCGCTGCCGGGCCCGGGCCAGCGCTTCGGTGGCCGCGTCGGCCTGGCCGAGTTTGGCGTACGCCTCGGCCAGAGAAAAGCAGCTGGCAACCCGTAAACCCGTTGTTATTTCATGTGTTTCGGCACCGGCATACGCCTCGTGCAGGTGCTTGACGGCAGCGGCGAGATCGGCCCGGACCAATTCAGCGTGGCCGAGCAGGTAGGCGAGGTTGGCATAGGCGAGGCCGGGAACGTCACGTGCCGACTCGTCCAACCGGGCTGCCATGGCCAGACATTCGTCGATGCGGCCGGTCAGTCGGCAAGCCCGGCCGTGAACCGCGCCGAACCAGAATCGTATCGGCGAGGATTCGAATGATGTGATGGCCCGCGCGATAGCCTGCTCGGCGACGTCGGGGATCTCATCGACGTGTCCGAGGGCGCCGAGCGCCATCATCAACGCGAGCGAGGCCATCATCGCGTGCAGGTCGGGCAGCCCGCCGGAATCCAGGGCGGCCCTGGCATTCTTCTCGGCACTCGCACATTGCCCGAGTACGGCGTCGACACAAGCCTGCATCGCCAGGCGTTCCATCCGCTGCTCATCGGATTCGTTTGTGCCAGTCAGGTTTTCCAATATGGCACCGGCACCACGAGGCCTGCCCAGGATCCAGGCCAGGTTGGCCGCCCGCACTGTCGCCCAATGATGGCTGTCCGGCCTGCCGTCGGTGCTGATATCACTCAGGACCGCCTCGGCGTCGTCACCTCGGCTCAGCAAGAACAACGTCATGGCCCGCATCGGCGCGGCCTCCGGTGCACCGCATTCGCCTGCGGCAGCGGCGAATCGGTTCGCGGCATCGGGATCGAGCAGGACTGCGGCGCACCGTGCCGCAGTCAGATACAGCTCAGGATCAGGTGGCAGGTCGGAGTGCAGCGTCAGGAGCGCCCGGCGCACCGTCGCGCGCATATCCCCGTCGGGCTCCGACGCCAGCCGCCGCGCGAGCTCCCCACGGATTTTCGACAGGTGTATCTCACCGGCGGTGGCCCTACGCAATTCGCCGTACAGCGGATGAGCAAGCGTGGCCACCAGACCACGTCCGGCGCGTTCGACCGTGACCAGATGCATCTGCTCGGCGGCCTCCAGGTCGGCCTGATCGACCAGGTCAACCAGGACGTCGACGCTCAGCGGCTCGCACTGCGAAAGCGTGTCCAGCACCAGCGCCATACCGGGTTCGAGTTCGCCCAGTCGGCGTCCGACCATGTCGGTGATGCTCTGGGATACCGCCACATCTCCGTCCCACATCCACACCCCGGCGGATTTGTGCATCCGCCCGGCGGCGATCTGGTCCTTGACCAATTGCAGCAGGTACAGCGCGTTGCCTCCGGTGAGTTTCCAGAAGCGGCGCGTGCTGCGGCTGTCGACCGGTCCGGCGACCGCGGATTCGACCAGCACGGCGGCCGCGGTGGCGGACAGCGGTTCGAGGTCTATCCGGTCGAGCAGGCTGTCCTTCCACAAGGCGGTCACCGCGTCGGGTTCCGGACCGCCGGAACGCGCGGTGACGACGAGACGCACCCCCTGCGTCTGCGCCAGTTGGTGTACGACATGCGCGGACAGCGGGTCGAGCAGGTGGGCGTCGTCGATGCCGATGACGACCTTGCCCATGCGCTGCTGAGCGACGAAGGAATCGATCAGGCGCCGCACGTCCGGCAACGGGTCGCACATGCCCTGGCTGATCGATCCCGTGAATGCTCCGAGCGGGATGGCCCGCGCCGATTCGGTTCCGACGAACCAATTGGTCCGGTGCCCGGACGCCGCGGCATGGCTGAGGGCCTCCCGGGCCAACCTGGTCTTGCCGACGCCGGCACTGCCGACGATCACCACACCGTGATGGGTTCCCGGCCCACCAAGGGAACGACGGATCGCCGCCAGTTCTTCTTCCCGCCCCGCCAGCTTCATCTCAGCAGTTCGTACCCGCCATCGCCGTCATCGGAAGTCCTGCGTTTGCCCAGGATATGGCGCGAAACCCGGACCGGGGCGCAAATTGACGCATCCTCAGATACCAGGGTCGGCCCGGGCGCGCAGATTTCCCTCCCAGCCGGGATCCGGCTGGCCTCTCAGCGGCGCCTACCGGCCACTGTGCCGGTCAGGCATGCCGCGCTTCAGAATTGCGCACCCGCATCCCGAAATACATCGCGTTGAAGCCCAGCACCATCACGAGCGCACCGCTGATCACGTGCGACCAGATCATGCCTGCGGTCGGTCCACTGACAAACACCCACGGCGAGATGATCAGCCACACACCGAAGATCGGCAGTGTCCAGGTCATGCCGTGCGCCCGGTCCAGCGCGAAGCTGAAGCACATTGACAGGAACGCGATCGCCCCTCCGACGATCAGATCGTTGACCGTCAGCCTGTTGAAGGCGTCGAAGCCGACGATCCAGGGTGACAGCGCGACGTACATCGCCGTCAGCAACGTCAGGCCGAAGGTGACCTGCGCGGCCATCGACTCTGCGACACGGTCATAGCTCGCCCTCAGGGCCATGATGTCCGGGTGTAGGTCGATTGATGAATGGACTGTACTCATTTCTTATCCTTTCCGTTACACGGCAAGGCGTTTGGGCCCTACCGCACCCATCCATCGCTTTTCAGATTACGCCGCAAACGGCCAGGCGGCGCCGGCTGCCGACGACCCATGACGGCCGCCCGGTACAGTCGTCTCAATGCGGTGGCGCAGCAACGCCCGAACGGACGACCCCACCGGCGCACGTCAGCAACTCGGCTGGTTCGCAACGCTGTTCGCGATGGCGTTGGTTTTCCACTACTCCGACAGCCAGCCCCTCGCGGTGGCGCCGGCTTTGGTGGCCGGCCTGCCCGCCCTGATCTTTCCCGGCTCGGTGGCCGCCGCCGGTCTGGCTGTGGCGGCCGGCGCCACGGTGGCCGTGCTGAACCTGCCTGCCGCGTCGAACCATCTGATGTTGAGCCTGCTGGTCGCGGTCGCGCTCGCGACCGCGGCGTTATGGGCGCTGGCGGTCCGGAACCGGCCGGGTGTGCCGGACAGTTTTGTCGAGCGCTGGCTGGACGCCGCGCGTAGTCCGGTCGGCCTGGTGTTGCTGGTGGTCTACCTGTTCACCGTGTTCGACAAGTTGAACACCGCCTACTTCTCCCCGGAAATCTCGTGCGGCAGCGACCTGTTCGGCCAGCTCATCTGGCTCAATGGCTTCGCCGATGTGGTGCCGGGTCCGGCTGTCGGGCAGTTCGTGGCCGTTGTCGCGGTCGTGATCGAGGCCGCCATCCTCGGGTTGCTGGCGGTTCCACGCCTGCGGTTCTGGGGCGTGCTGCTGGGGGTGGGCTTCCACTCGATCCTGGCGCTGGCCTCGTTCTATGATTTCGCCACGGTCGTGTTCGCGGTGTACGTGCTGTTGGTCCCGACCGAGGTGTTCGCGGCCCTGGCGCCCCGAACCACTGCGCTGCGCCGGGTGGCGCTCACCGGTTTCGCGGCCCATGTGCTGCTCAGCGTGGTGTCGAGTTCGGCCGAGTCGCCGGCCAGCCCGATCGGCCTACCGTGGCACACCCTGCTCGTACTCACCTGGGCCATCGCCGTGATCCCGTTCATGGTTGCGCTGCTGCGCGGCTACCGCACCACACAGGCGACCGGCGTCCGCGCCCCGAACTGGCACCTGCGCCCCCTGGTGCTGCTCGTCGCGCCGCTGCTGGCGCTCGCCAACGGGGTCACCCCGTATGTGGGGCTCAAGACAGTCGCGAACTTCTCGATGTTCAGCAACCTGCACACCGAGGAGGGCACCACCAACCACCTGCTCCCCGGCGTCACCGCCCTCCAACTCGCGGGCTACCAGCGCGACACCGTCACCGTGGTCGGGCTGGAGTTGCCCGCGCATCCGGGCGACATGACATTCCTTCGCCGGCAGACCCGCTGGATGTCCGAAGATCCTCCGGTCCGCATCCCCTGGCTCGAGCTGCGCCGCACGGTGCTGTTGTGGAAGGACGCCGGCCTCACCGGCATCCGAATCGCCTACCTGCACGGCGGACCGCCGCAGGTGGTGAACGACGCGACCAACGACCCGGTCCTCGCGGCGCCGCTGCCGTGGTGGCAGCGGCATCTGCTCGCCTTCCGCGCCGTCGACTCCGGTTCCGGCGCCGACGTCTGCCGCTGGTAACCCAGCACCGCGGGTGCAGAATCGCGGAATGGACATCGCAGATCGGCTGAAACTCGATGTACCAGTGGTCCAAGCGGGCATGGGCGGCGGCATTGCGGGTGCACCACTGGCCGCCGCGGTGTCAGCGGCAGGCGGACTGGGCACATTAGGGCTGCTGCCGCCCAGGCAGCTCAAGACCGCCATCTCGAGGGTCCGGGAACAGGCTCCCGGCCGTGCGGTCGCGGTGAATCTGTTGATGCCGTTCACCCGTCGCCCCCACATCGAGGTTTGTCTGGAAGCGAGGATCGATATCGCGGTGATGGCCTTCGCGATCGATCGAGCCTTGATCCAACGACTCTCAGACGGTGGCGTGTTCGTCATGGTGATGGTCGGCACCGAAGAGCAGGCCACCGAGGCGCTGGCCTGCGGGGCCGACGGATTGATCGCACAGGGCCGTGAGGCGGGCGGACACCTCGTGGGCACCGTGCCGCAGGCCGATTTCCTGCCAAAGGCACTGGCATTGGCCGGTTCCCGACCGGTCTTCGCCGCGGGAGGCATCGCCACGGCAGCCGATACCCGTGCGGCGCTCAGCGCCGGCGCCGCGGGTGTGCTGGCAGGCACCCGGTTCCTGCTCACCCACGAATCCGGCGCCCACCCGGCGTACCGGCAGCGAATCATCGACGCGGACAGCACAATCGAGACGACGGTGTTCGGCCTGGGCTGGCCGGAGCGACATCGGGTGATCCCGAACGCTATGACCCGGCGCTGGTGCCGCCCCGAGGGGAGCGCACGCCGGCTGCCGGCGGCAATCAACAAATACAGCGCGCCGATGGCCCGGATCCCCGACCGCGGGGATGGTGCACTGCTGCACCTGCAACATCCGGCGCTGCCGTTCCTCACCCCGATCACGCTCACCGCAGACATGCCGGTGCACTGGGCGGACCGGGCCGCGCTGTACGCCGGTGACACCGCGTTGCGATTGCACCGGGTCACGTCGGCTGCGCAGGCCGTCGCGGACCTCGCCCCGTAGACCACATTTCAGGCGACTCCGCGCCGTACAGTCAGGTCGGGCCAACGAGGCGCTGTCCGTGAGGCCTGCCACCTCAAAGCTCGGTGAAGTTCCATCCGGCGAGGTGCGCAAGCTCCTTGGCCGCCTGCCAGCCACCTCGCTCGGGCAGAGTTTCGTCGGCGTACGGCGCTGGCACACCTTGTGCAACGCGACGCACCCACGGCGTCTTCTCCAGGGAATGGACGTGGTTGACGTTTCGCCCTGACGCACGCGGCTGCCCGACCAGCATGAGCTGATCGGCGCTCGGCATCTGCGGGAAGACTCCGGAGAGGAATTCCGTCTTCGCATAGGGACGGTCTCGGGCGAGCATGATCTCGTGCACGTACACAGTGACCCAGGCATCGGGTCGCACTCGCACGGCCCACACGTCACCCACCTCCGGCGGTCCCGTGCCGATCGATGCCGGAACCTTCCGAGGCCTCGGCGTCAATGCACGAACTCGCGCCGCCAGCCCGCCCAGCGTGGTCTCTTTCAACGGCGGAGCAGGAGACGGCCGTGGCGCTTCCGGGTCGACCACCGGAACATCGAGGAATCCGAACAGGCGGTCGAACACATCATCACGCCAACCACGATCACCGACGCTCGTATCCCACCATGCCAGCGGGGCCTGCGGTTCGATGCGCACCTTTGGGCGTTGATCCCGCTCGCGATACGTGGTGAACCTCTCGGCAAGTCCCGGGCGCTCCGGCGGCGCGAGCACCCCGACCAGCGCGAGTGTTTCGAGGAACCCGACCGCCTCATGACGGTCCATCGTTATGACCTTGGCTGCCTTGAGCGCGGTAGCCGCATTCGCGTATCGGGTCTGTGGGGGTAGAGCTTTGATGACTGCCCGCACCGCGCCGAGAACCCAACGGTCGTAGTCGGTTGCGACGGGCCGGTCCCCCACCGTCCACGAAAGCACCAGCCCACAACCGACGGGGTCTCCGTCCAGCGGCGTCGTTCCCGCCATCCGCGATGCCCACTCCTCGACGACCTGCGTGCGCCGTGCCTTCCAGCCGCACACCTCACACACATCGGCAGAATCCTCACTCCACGGCCTCAGCTCGTGCTCCGGGGCCGACGTCGCAAGCAGAACTGCCGGTAGGACGCTGCGCCATGCTCCGGGCGCGGACCACATCGAGGCGGTGAAGGCCTCCGCAGCCGCAGGCAAGTCCCACTGCGCAGCTCCCGCACGCAGGCGATCCCAGCATGAGTGGTGGCTGACCTCATCCGTCGCGTCGTGGTCAAGCCCCGCTTCACGGAGCATGCCGACCAACGGTGTGAGGTCGGCATCCCGCGACGGCACGAATCGACTCATCCCGGTTGCGTCGTCCCATTCGTAGGGGACTCGTTTGCGGATCACGCGCCAGGCAGCGAGCAGCTCGCGCACCGCGGCGTCGTGCCCAGCCGGAATGCGTGCATCAAAGGTCATGACTGGGCGCTCCCGCCTCTCGTGCGGACATCACTCGATGAACCAACGGCCCTGGAGATTAACAGAATTGGGAGACACGCTTAAGTCATCGAAACCGAGCGCTAGGGCGCCAATTTCAGGCGACGCCCACGCGTTGCGGGTTTCGGTAGATCTCGGCGTGCGCCGCGATCACATCGGGGGTGGGTAGCGGCTCGTCGCTGTCCACGTACACACCGCCGGCCCGCAGGGTGTCGTCGACCAGCAGCCAGATCCACCGCACCAAATCGGCCACCAGCCGGTCCTGCCCGGTGGAGCCGGGTTGATCGAGCCACCGACCGGTCGTCGATTCGACCAGCCCGACGATGGCGAACGCCAACGGCTGCGGATCGGTGTCAACCCCAAACGCGTTGAGGTACACCGTGAACAGCGCACCGAGCTGAGTACCGATGGTCAGCCTGATGTCCGCGATGGCGTCGGGCGCCGAACTGTCTTCGCCGAGTGAGCACCGGGCCAGGTAGCGATAGAGGTTGCGGTGCTCGACGAGGAACCCCACGTGGGCGCCGACGCTGGCCTCGATGATCTGGGCCATCGAACCGTGCGGTGTCCACAGCGGCGCGAGTTCGGTGTTGAGCATCTCGGCGGCGCGCTGCGCGATCGCGCGCTGCAGGTCGGCGGCGCCGGAGAAGTGCCGGTAGAGCTTGGTACGGGTGACACCGACGTGAGCGGCGATCTGCTCGGTCGAGGTCTGCGGACCGTGTTCGGCGATCGCGGACAGTGCGGCGTCGACGAACTCGACCCGCCGGCGTTCCCGCTGGCCCGCCCATCTCCCGGTAGTGCCGCTCTCCACAGACACACCCTAGCCAATCAAGTGGTACATCACGTACCATTCCTCCAACTGGTACGTCACGTACCACTAGATTTCGAAGGGAACGACGCAGATGGACGCGCTAATCGCACTTCGCAGAGCGGCAGGCCTGCCGGCAGTCGCCGAACCGTTGGCGCCGGCCGAGGACTACGGCTTCTTCGGCCCGGGTTCGGTCACCTGGAAGGTGTGGAGCTACCCCACGTCGATGTTGATCGGCTTCTCCCGTGCGGTGACCATCGAGCACCTCGACCCGTTCCTGGCCGCCGCGGTCGACGCCACCGGGCAGGTCTACGCGCGCACCCGGCTGCGCTACGACCGGACCATGCAATACTTCGCGCTGGTGGCCTTCGGCGACGCCGAAGCGGTCCTCAATGCGTCCGAGATCCTGGTCAAGATCCACTCCAAGGCCGTGGGCACCGAGCCGATCACCAAGCGCCCGTTCGACGCCAACGATCCGCACTCCCAGCTGTGGATCCACCTGACCGCCTGGCACTCGATTCTGTACAGCTACGAGATGTTCGGCCCCGGCAAGCTGTCGCCTGCCGAAGAGAGCCAGTACTGGGAGGAATGCGCGCGGGCCGCGGAGTTCCAGACCATCAATCCCGACGATGTGCCGCGCACCCGCGAGGGAATCCGCGAGTACTTCGAGAGCAACCGGGCCGATCTGGTCGGCTCGGAGGTGGCCCAGCGCATGATGGATTACCTGGTCGATCTGGGCTATCACATCCTGCCCGAGCGGATGCCGCGCTGGCTGCGCAAGGCGATCAACGTCCCGATGCGCGCCGCCATCATCGCCACCATGCCCCAGTGGATGCGCCTGCTGGGCGGTATCCCGCAGCGCCGGTTCGCCGACGTCGCGGCGCGCGCCGTGGTTCGCCCGGTCCTACGGGCCATCGCGGCCAATCCGCGTCTGGAACTGGCGATCCTCGACCTCACCACGCCGCACACCACGGCGATCGTCGGCCCCACACTGCTGGGAATCCCGGCCAAGAACACCGTGAGCTACAGCCCGGCCGAAGCCAGGGCGAAATGGGACCGGACCACTCCGTTCGCGCAGTACGCTGCGATCGTGGCCAAACGGGAGACGGGCGACGGCCCCACCCCGTACGCCCACAACCACCACGACGCACTGGTGCAATTCGACAAGAGCGC
Organism: Mycobacterium sp. NPDC004974; assembly: GCF_053600815.1. Lineage (NCBI taxonomy): Bacteria > Bacillati > Actinomycetota > Actinomycetes > Mycobacteriales > Mycobacteriaceae > Mycobacterium > Mycobacterium sp. NPDC004974. The sequence continues at coordinate 13,936 of NZ_JBSGAQ010000006.1, forward strand.
GAGCTGACATGACCGAAACGCAGATCGACGAGGCCCTCGGGGAACTCGCCGAGGGCGAAAAGACCTGGGCTTCCCTGTCATTGGCGGCCCGCCGCGGATTGCTCGACGAGGTGCGCGCACTGACGGTGCGTCATGCCGCGGAATGGGTCGACGCTGCCGTCGGGATCAAACAACTCGACCCGTCCTCACCGCTGGTCGGCGAGGAGTGGATGTCCGGCCCGTACTCACTGGCAGCCGGACTCGGCGCCCTGTCCGAGAGCCTGGCCAAACTCGAAGTGGGCCGCAGCCCGCTCGACGGCGCCGGGTTCGGCTACGCCCCGGGCGGCCGGACCACGGTGAAGGCCCTGCCGCTCAACACCTTCGACCAGCTGCTGCTGTCCGGGTTCAGCGCCGAGGTATGGCTGCAGCCGGGTATCGAGAAGGCCGAGGCAATTCGGTCGGCCGGTCTGGCCCAACGCGACCCGTCCCGCACCAACGGCGTGGGCGCGGTTCTGGGCGCGGGCAACATCTTCTCGATCGCCCCGCTGGACACCATCTACGAGCTCTACGCCAACAACCGCGTCGTGGCCCTCAAGCTCAACCCGATCACCGATCCGTTGCTGCCGGTGCTGACCAAGGTGTTGGCCCCGTTCATCGCCATCGGCGCGGTACGCATCCTGACCGGCGGAGCCGAGGCCGGTACATATCTGGTGCGGCACAAGCTCGTCGACCACGTGCACATGACGGGTAGCGCCCTGACCTATGACGCCATCGTGTTCGGCACCGGGGAAGAGGGTGCCCGACGCAAGGCCGCTGATGAGCCGGTGCTCGACAAGGAGATGACCGCCGAGCTCGGCGGGGTGTCGCCGACGATCGTATTGCCCGGCACGTGGAGCAGGGCCGACATCGAGTTTCAGGCCAATCACGTTGCCACGCAACGACTGCACAACAACGGTTACAACTGCGTGGCCGCGCAGGTGGTGGTGCTGCCCAAGCGCTGGGCGCAGCGCGACGAGTTCATCGCCGCGGTCCGCAAGGCCGTCAACGACGCGCCGGCCCGGGCCGCCTACTACCCCGGCTCCGACGTCAGGGTGGCCAGCGCGGACACGTCGTATCCGGACTCACAACACCTGGGCTCGCGGGGTGCCCGGGTCCTGGTGGTCGATCCGGCCGATCGCGAAGCATTGTTGTGCACCGAGTACTTCGGCCCGGTGCTCGGTGTGATCGAACTCGACGTCCCGGATGAGCAGTTCTCCGAGGAGGCCGTTCGGGTCGCCAACGACGAGTTCGTCGGCACCCTCGGAGTGAACATCATCGCCCACCCGGACACCCTCGCCGGCCTCGGCGAGAAGTTCGACCGCCTCGTCGAGCAGCTGCGCTACGGCACCATCGCGATCAACGCCTGGACCGGCGTCGGCTACCTGACACCGACGGCCACCTGGGGAGCGTTCCCCGGACACAAACGCAACGACATCCAGAGCGGAACCGGCGTGGTGCACAACGCTTTTCTGCTCGACCGCCCGGAGCGCACCGTGGTCCGGGGCCCGTTCCGGCCCGCGCCGCGTTCGGTGTTCCGCGGCGAGTGGTCGTTGTCGCCGAAGCCGCCATGGTTCGTCAACAACCGCACCGCGGCGACGACAGGCCGATTGCTGGTGGACTTCGCCGGAGCACCCGGATGGGGCAAGCTGCCGGCGATCTTCGCGTCGGCGCTGCGGGGATGATTGCTTCCGCCTGAATATTATCGGCGGACATGCGCACCCCTCCGGCATCGGTCAATGACGAACTGATCGCTCAAACCCTTGCCGACCATTGGTCGCTGGCCGTCGAAGACATCGAGCACCTTCCGGTAGGCGGCGGCGCCCACCATTGGCGGGCCACCGGGGCCGGGGGCACACTGTTCGTCACCCTGGATCAGCTCGGGACACGGCACTCGGCAGCATCATTGGAAGACGCGTATGCCACGGCCGCCGAGCTCGCGGCCGGCGGCCTGGAGATGGTGTGCGCCCCGTTGCGTAACGGGCTGGGGCGGTTCACTGTCGATGCCGGCGTCGGCATTCTCAGCGCGACGCCCTGGCTGGACGGTCATTCGCCCACCGAAGTCGAGTACCGCGCACCGGCGCACCTGACAAAGGTCATCAACGCACTCGACTCGCTTCACGCAACGACCGCCCGCGGGCCGCTGCGGGATTGGTCGCCGCGCGTCGCGTCCGACTTCGCCCAGGAGGTGCGGTTCCGCACTGAGCACCCGTGGCACTCGGGACCGTTCGGCGAAGCGGCCCGCACCGCGCTGGCCGCGCACGGTTCCGACATCGAATGCTGGACCCAGCGCTACCACGAACTCACGCAGCAGGCGCAAAGCCGATGGCACACTTGGGTACCGACGCATGGGGAACCGCACGAGGGCAATCAGGTGGTGCACGGCACTTTCCTGAAACTCGTTGACTGGGAGACCGTTCGGTTGGCTCCCCGGGAACGGGACTACTCAGACCTGATCGCCGCGGGCTGCTCCGACCGGCTGGATGCCGACCCGCTCATGGTCGAGTTGTTTGCGCTCGATTGGCGACTCAGCGAGATCACCGAGTACGCGGACTGGTTCGCCGGGCATCACGTCGGCAGCGAGGACGACGAGGAGGCGATACAAGGGCTGCACGAGGAGTTGTCCACCCAGCTACCGCTCGGCGACTGATCACAGGCTAGGCAGGAACGACGGGCGTGCGCAGCAACCGCTGCGCGCAGTCCAGCAGTACCCGGTGCAACTCCTCGTCGTTGACGTCGTTGAGCGTGGGGTCGGTGGCGCTGCCGTAGACACCGGCGGCGAGCACCGACATGCAGATCCGGTCGGCGGCATCGGGATCGGGGCCCAGCAGGATCCGGGTGAGCCGTTCGATCGTGTCCTGGAGTTCGGCGCGGCTGTGTACCAGGCTGTCGATGACGGGATCGCCGTGGAACACCGCGGTCACCCGGCGATGCCGCACCGCCATCTCCACCATGCCGCTGACCGCGGCCTCCCGCCGGGCCTCCGGCGTGGACATCGCCTCGGCGATGCGGACCAACCGCATCATGTCGTCGAAGACCGGCTGGATGACCGCCAGCGCGATCTCGTCCTTGGAATGGAACTGGTAATAGACGGCAGCCTTGCTGACGCCGAGGCGGTCGGCGATCATCTGCAGCGACGTGCCGTTGACACCGTGCTCGGCGAACAGGCTCAACGCCGCTTCCAGCACCCGCTCGCGGGCAAAGCCACGCGGCGCCACAGCCTTTGCCACACCTGTCCCTTCGTCGCGCTGAGCGTACCCAAGGGTGCTAGATCACACCGTCAATTAAACGAACTAACTTGATCGAAGTTAGCCGACTGTATAGGTTTCACTTTACATCCGGCAAGGAGAGCTGCGGGGAGGAGTGCTGATGTCGAGCTCATGCGTGGCGCACCCGTCGGACCTCCTCGACACCTATCTGATGACAGCCGTCGAGACCGGCGCCGAGCAGGTGGTTTTCCTGGCCTCCGATCTGGACCCGCGTCCTTATCAACTGCCCTGGCCCGCCGGCACCACCGTCTACGTCGTCGACGACCCGGCGATCCTCGAGGTCAAGACCGACGCCCTGGCCGGCACCACACCCACGGCTGACGTGCGCAGTGTCCCCGCCAACATCAGCGGAGACTGGCCCGCCGCGCTCACCGGGGCCGGATTCGACGCCGACCGGACCACCCTGTGGAGCGTGGAAGGCGTACTACCCTTCATCCCATTGGATGAGCAGCGTCGGCTCGTCTCCGACATCACCGCCATGAGCGCGCCGGGCAGCCGGCTGATCTCGGAGATATCGGTCAGTCCCTTCCGGGACGATTCCGGCGAGGAAGTCGCCGCTGATGTCGACGTAGAAAGAAGTTGGCGGGAATCCGCCGACGCCGACATGATCACGAAGTGGCAATGGAGCTTCGCAGCTAGCCGGTACGTCACCGCGTACCTGACCTCCGAAAGGCCGACCAGCGAATATGAAGCTGTTGAGACGGTTCTGGATTCCGTTCATCATCATCGTGGTGGTGTTGGTGGGCGGGTTCACGGTGATGCGGGTACGCACGTTCTTCGGCGCAGGCGGCGGCTCCGGCATCTCCAGCGCCAAGGTCGATGACACCAAACCGTTCGACCCCAAAGTCGTGGTCTATGAGATCTACGGCGAGCCCGGCGCGACCGCGGACGTGAACTATCTCGATCTCGACGCTCAGCCCCAGCGCATCGACGGGGTGACCCTGCCGTGGACGCTGCGGTTGGAATCCACCGCACCGTCGGTGTTCCCCAACATCGTGGCCCAGGGCGACGGCAGCACGATCAGCTGCCGCATCACCGTCGATGACGAACTCAAGGACGAGAGAACCTCCAACGGCGTGAACGCCCAGACCTTCTGCTTGGTGAAATCTGCATGAGCAATTACGACACCCCGACCGACTCGATCCCGGTCGCCTCCGCACCGCAGCACAGCAACCACGGCGGCATCGCCAAGTGGATCCGGCGCCTGGCCATTCCGATCATCCTGGCCTGGATCGCCGTCATCGCGTTCCTGAACGTGATCGTTCCCCAGCTCGAGGAAGTGGGGAAGATGCGTTCGGTGTCGATGACACCGGACGATGCGCCGTCGATGATCGCGATGAAGCGCGTCGGCGAGGTGTTCCAGGAGTTCAAGTCCAACAGCTCGGTCATGGTCGTCATCGAGGGCGACAAGCCGCTGGGCGATGACGCACACAAGTACTACGACCAGATCGTCGCCAAGCTCGAGGCCGACAAGAAGCACATCGAGCACGTCCAGGATTTCTGGGGCGACCCGCTGACCGCGTCCGGCGCGCAGAGCTCCGACGGCCTGTCGGCCTACGTGCAGGTCTACACCGCCGGTAACCAGGGCGAGGCGCTGGCCAACGAATCGGTCGAGGCCACCGAGAAGATCGTCCAGAGCGTCCAGGCGCCGGACGGCGTCAAGGCCTACGTGACTGGCCCGGCGGCGATGGCCGCCGATCAGGAGATCGCCGGTAACCGCAGCCTTGAGATGATCACCGCGCTGACGTTCGTGGTCATCATCGTCATGTTGCTGTCGGTCTACCGCTCCATCGTGACCGTGATCCTCACCCTGTTCATGGTGGTGTTGTCACTGTCGGCGGCCCGCGGCCTGGTGGCGTTTCTGGGCTACTACAACATCATCGGGCTCTCGACATTCGCCACCAACCTGTTGGTGATGCTGGCCATCGCCGCCTCCACGGACTACGCGATCTTCCTGATAGGCCGATATCAAGAGGCTCGAAGTGTCGGTGAAGACCGAGAGTCGGCGTACTACACGATGTTCCACGGCACCGCCCACGTCATCCTGGGCTCGGGCCTGACCATCGCCGGCGCCACGTTCTGTCTGCACTTCACGCGCCTGCCCTACTTCCAGTCGCTCGGTATCCCGCTGGCCATCGGCATGGTCATGGTGGTGCTGGTCGCGCTCACCCTCGGCTCGGCGATCATCACGGTGGCCACCAAGTTCGGCAAGACGCTGGAACCCAAGCGGGCCATGCGGACCCGCGGTTGGCGCAAGATCGGTGCCGCGGTGGTGCGCTGGCCCGGACCGATCCTGATCGCCACCATCGCCATCTCGCTGATCGGTCTGTTGACACTGCCCGGGTACAAGACCAACTACAACGACCGCAAGTACCTGCCTGCCGATCTGCCGGCCAACACCGGCTACGCCGCCGCCGACCGGCACTTCTCCCCGGCCCGGATGAACCCCGAACTGCTGCTGATCGAGAGCGATCACGATCTGCGCAATTCCGCCGACTTCCTGGTGATCGAGCGGATCGCGAAACGCATCGTCGGAGTGCCGGGCGTCTCCCGGGTCCAGGCCATCACGCGCCCGCAGGGAACGCCGATCGAGCACACCTCGATCCCGTTCAACATCAGCATGCAGGGCACGACCCAGACCATGAATCAGAAGTACATGCAGGACCGCATGGCCGACATGCTCAAGCAGGCCGACGAAATGCAGATCACCATCGACACGATGGACAAGATGATCGCGCTCATGGAGCAGATGCGCGACGTCATGAACAGCATGGTCGGCAAGATGCACGGCATGGTCGACGACATCAAGGAACTCCGCGACCACATCTCGGATTTCGACGATTTCTTCCGGCCGATCCGCAACTACCTGTACTGGGAACCGCACTGCTACGACATCCCGATGTGCTGGTCGATGCGCTCGGTGTTCGACACCCTCGACGGCGTCGACACCATGACAGCCGATTTCGAGCAGATCGTCCCGGACATGGACAAGATGAACGCCCTCATCCCGGTGATGATCGCGAACATGCAACCCATGATCGCGACCATGAAGACGATGAAGACCATGATGCTGACCATGCAGGCCACCCAGGGCGGCATGCAGGATCAGATGGCGGCGATGCAGGACAACTCCACCGCCATGGGGCAGGCCTTCGACAAGGCGAAGAACGACGACTCGTTCTACCTGCCGCCGGAGACCTTCGACAATCCGGACTTCAAGCGCGGCATGAAGATGTTCCTGTCCCCGGACGGGCATGCGGTGCGGTTCATCATCAGCCACGAGGGCGACCCGATGAGCCCCGAAGGGGTCGCTCACGTCGAACCCATCAAGCTGGCCGCCAAGGAGGCGATCAAGGGCACCCCGCTGGAGGGATCCAAGATCTACCTCGGCGGTACCGCGGCCATGTTCAAGGACATGCAGGAAGGCGCCAACTACGACCTGCTGATCGCCGGAATCGCCTCGCTCTGCCTGATTTTCATCATCATGCTGATCCTCACGCGCAGCGTGGTGGCCGCCGCGGTCATCGTCGGCACGGTGGTGCTGTCCCTCGGCGCATCCTTCGGTCTGTCGGTGCTGATCTGGCAGCACCTGATCGGCCTGGAACTGCACTGGATGGTGCTGGCCATGTCGGTGATCATCCTGTTGGCCGTCGGTGCGGACTACAACCTGCTACTGGTCGCCCGGTTCAAAGAGGAGATCCACGCCGGCTTGAACACCGGCATCATCCGCGCCATGGGCGGCACCGGGTCGGTGGTCACCTCAGCGGGCCTGGTGTTCGCGTTCACCATGATGTCGATGGCGGTCAGCGAGCTCGCCGTGATCGGCCAGGTCGGCACCACGATCGGCCTGGGCCTGCTGTTCGACACCCTGGTCATCCGGTCCTTCATGACCCCGTCGATCGCGGCACTGATGGGCAAGTGGTTCTGGTGGCCGCAACGGGTGCGTCAGCGGCCCAAGCCCGAGCCCTGGCCCAAGCCGGTCCAGCGCGAGCCGCAGGACTCCCTGGCCTAGTAGCTCCCCCAGCACCCCGAGCGACCGTGTCTGTACGCCAACACACTGTGAATTGCGTACATTCGCGGTCGCTCGCGGTGTTTGAGGGGGCGGTTACCTAACCAGCGCGACAGCGAAGCCGTCCCAGCCCTTGGTACCCACAGTTTGGATGGCGGCCGTATCCAGTCGCGGATGGCTACCCATCATCTCCAGCATGTCGCGCACGGCACGCGCCTGCTGGTCGTCGGCTGCGGGCGCCAGTACCCGCCCGAACCGGGTTACGTTGTCCACCACGATGATCGAGCCCGGCCGGCCCAGTTTGATGGCCCACTCGACGTAGTGGACGTTGTTCTCCTTGTCGGCGTCGATGAAGGCGAGGTCGAAGACGTCGCCACGCTCGGCCAACCGGGGCAGCGTGTCGAGGGCGGCACCGACGATCACCTCGACGCGGTCGGCGACACCGGCCCGGACCAGATTGGCCTGGGCCACCTCGGCATGGCGCGGCTCGTACTCAAGCGTGACGACGCTGCCGTCCGGTCCGACGCCGCGGGCCAGGTTGATGGTGCTGTAACCGGCGAGTGTGCCGATCTCGAGCGCCCGTCGCGCCCCGGAGATCGTGGCCAGCAGCGACAACAGCTTGCCGTGCTGGGCCGACACCTCGATGGCGGGCATGTCGGCGTCCTGTGCGGATTGGCGCGCCGCGGCCAGCGCCTCGTCCTCGGTGCGCAGTACCTCGTTGAACATGAGGTCGACATCGCGGGGTTCGGTCATGTGCGCCAGGCTAGCCGCAGATTCAGACCACACCTTCTTTTCCGTAGACCATCCGAAGCACCAGCCCGACCTCCGGCCCCATGATCGCTGTGCACAGCTCGATGTGGGTCGCGACGAAGTCCGGTCCGTGGGGCGGGTCCGCATGGCTCAGGTGATGGGCAAGTTCGTGCAGTACCACCAACTCCCGCAGTGCCCAGGTGTCGCGCTCGGGCACGGCGATGACGGCTTTGCCGTCGATCAGCTCGTAGTGCGCAGCAGTCACGCCCCGACGGCGACGCACGGCGACCGGATCAGCACCGACCCGGGCGACGACGTCGTCGACGTAGCGCTGCACCGAGTCCACCGACCCGAATTTCGCCTCCGGAGGCAAGGTGAGCGAGGTGCCGAAAAAGTCGATGGCCCGCGAACTGTGTTGTGCCGCACGGTCGAACATGGTCCGCACGAACTGCTCCGCGGCATAGACGCGGGCCCGCTGGGTGTCGCGCGCGCTCACTGCTCCAGGGCGCCGCGCGCGCCGGAGATCTCCTGGCTCCCCCCGAGACGGGCGTGGCGACCGGCACGGTCCCCGGCCCGGCGCGCCGCCGACGAGTACCCGGCCGACGCATTCGTCGCGCGCCAGGTTCCGCGGGCCTGCGACGCCGATCGGTAGAAGCTCTTCAGCTCGACATCCTTGTTCCGCAACGCGATTGCCGTTCCGGGGCGGTCATTGCGGTCGGCCTCCTGCTGGGCCTCCTCTTTGGCTTCCGACAACCGCTGCCCGATGCGGGCTCCGAACGCCAACTGGAAGTTGAGCCGGGCGGTGATGGTCGGCGTCGGGCGGTGCGCACCCGAGGAGATGTAGCCGTGGGACGCCTTCACCATCTGGAGCACCAGGCTGGTGTAGAGCGCGTGGGTGGCGTCGATGTCCTCGGCGAACCCGTAGGCGTAGACGAACGTCGAGTTGGACGCGACGTCGCACTTCACATCGTTGGCCATGCCGATCACCACGAACAGCTGCACATACGTGCGCAGACCCTTGGTGCCGGCCTCCCCGATGGTGATGGTGCGTTGCACGGGCATCTGCGCCTTGGTGCGTTCGGCCGAGTGGGACCGGGCCAGTGCCAGGTCGATGGATGTCGCCGTGGCCAGCCGTTGAGCCGCCGCCATGAACGCTTCGGCCTCATGGGTGTTGTCGGTGCCTTCAGCCTGACGCAACAGTGCTGCGATCCGCGCCAACATCTTGTCGTCGCTCACGCGACAAACCTAGCCATCGGCACCGACAAACTTGCCGACCGCGTCCACCACCTGCGGTGACAACGATCCAGGCTTGCCGTAGTTGGCGATGCTGTCGGTGGGATCGTCGCGCAGTACGTGGTTGACGCCCTTGAGCTCGACGAGCGTGAGCGCGGTGTGCTTGAGTGCGTCGATCAGCGGGCGCTCGATCTCGCAGCTGGCCTGGGAATCGGAGTCCGAGCAGGTGAGCAGCACAGGCATGCCGTCGGGCAGCGCAGCGGCCAGCTTCAGCGGGTCGATCTTGTCGGCCTCGATGATGGCGTTGAGGTTGTCCTTGTTGACGATCGCGCTCAGGCCCTCGGGGAGATTCGCGGGCACGGTCCCCTTAGTGCGGATCTCGTCCACGGCGCCCAGCCAGGCCGTCAGCACCTCGGGGGTGGCGCCGGAACGCACGCGATTGGTGATGATGTCCAGGTAGCGGCCGGACAGCGGCTGAAACAGCGCCAGCGAGTGAACCTTCGGATCGCCGGCACCGGCCAGGGTCATGGCATGGATGGCACCTTCGCCCACCGCGTAGATCGACAACTCGGCCGCGTCGGTATCGGGTCGGCCGGCCAGGAAGCGCAGCGCGGCGGCCGCCCCGCTGGTGTACACGCCGCTGACCACCTCGGTGGGTTTCTTCTCGTAGGGGCCTAGCTTGGTGGCACCGGTGCCGATCTTGTCGTAGCGCAGGCTGGCAACACCCTTGTCCGACAACGTTTCTGCGAGCTGACGCATGTTGCCGACGGGTCCGACGACCTTGTTGTCGCCGTTGCGGTCGGTGGGCCCGCTCTCGGAGATCAGGAGTGCGGCCGGGCCCTTGGCCTCCCGGTGGCGGTAGGTCCCGTGGATCGTGAGACCGTCGGCGTCGAACGTGATGTCGGTGTCGGTCCACGCCGGTTGCCGGCCTTCGTCCGACGCCTCCCTCGAACCGCAGCCGGCCACCAGCAGCACTGAAAGCAGTACCGCCACAGCCTTTCTCACAGGTGCGTCTCGATCCAGGTCGTCACGTCGTCGAGAACAAGCTCCTTCTCGGGCTCGTTGAACACCTCGTGGAACAGGCCCGGGTACACCTTCAGGTGCACGTCCGGCGATCCCACACATTCCACGAGGTGGCGGCTGCCGTCGGCGGACACCAGGCGGTCCTTCTCGCCGTGCACCACCAGCAGCGGCGCGGTCAGGGCCGAGGCTCGCTGCGGCATCGTCTCGCCCACGATCATCAGCGCCCGGGCGATGCCCGCGGGGACCTTCCCGTGCCACACCAACGGATCGGCCTTGTAGGCCGCCACCACCTCGGGATCGCGGGACACCGCGTTGGCGTCGAGATTCTCCACGGGCAGCCCGGGGGCGATCTTGCCGAGCACCTTGGCCACGGCCGCCAGCGCCGACGACACCGCTGCCTGCGCGGCCACCGCGGGCCCGGACAGCACCATCGCGGTGTATTCATCGGGATATTCGACGCCGTAACTGAACACGATGGCGCCACCCATGCTGTGCCCCAGCACGAGGAGCGGGAGCTGCGGGTACTCGGCGGCGGCGATGCCGACCAGCGTGTGGAAGTCTCCGACGTACTCGGACATGTCGCGCAGGTACACCCGCTTGCCGCCGGAACGGCCGTGACCGCGGTGGTCCAGGGCGTAGACGACCAGCCCTGCCTGCCCGAACCGCTGCGCGACGTGGTGGTACCGCCCGGCGTGTTCGCCCAGGCCATGAGAGAGGACGACCACGCCTCTCGGCGCGATGTCGGGCGTCCATACGTCGTAGACGATGCGGACCCCGCCGACGCCGTCGAAGGTCTGTTCACTGCGCGTGCTGGTCACCCTGGCGAGAGTATTCGATCGAAGTTGTCGGGGGTGCTGCGTAAGCTCGCGAATGTGACGGTCCTCGCTCACCGCCTAGACGACGACAGCCCGGCCGATGCGTTCCTGGCCGACGCCCAGCGCTACCGCCGTGAGCTGTTGGCGCACTGCTACCGGATGACGGGCTCACTGCACGATGCCGAGGACCTGGTGCAGGAAACCTACCTGCGCGCCTGGAAGGCCTACGGCGGTTTCGAGGGCAAGTCCTCGGTGCGCACCTGGTTGTACCGCATCGCCACCAACACGTGTCTGACGGCGTTGGAGGGCCGGCAACGCCGCCCGCTGCCGTCGGGGCTGGGCAATCCGAGTTCGTCGCCCACCGACGAGATCTCCGAACATCACGAGATCCCGTGGCTGCAGCCGCTGCCGGATTCCAGCGACGACCCGGCGGATCCCAGCACGATCGTCGGGACCCGTGATGCGGTGCGGCTCGCGTTCGTCGCAGCGCTGCAGCATCTGTCAGCGCGCCAACGCGCGGTGCTGGTGATGCGTGAGGTACTGCAGTGGAAGGCCGCGGAAGTCGCCGGAGCCATCGGCACTTCCACAGCCGCGGTCAACAGCCTGTTGCAGCGGGCCAGGGCCCAACTCGACGCTGTGGGCCCCAGCCAGGACGACGAGATCGACCCGCCGGACTCCCCACACGCCCAGAACCTGCTGCGCAACTACATGGCCGCGTTCGAGGCCTACGACATCGACAAGCTGGTCGAGCTGTTCACGGCCGAGGCCGTCTGGGAGATGCCGCCGTTCGACACCTGGTACCAGGGGCCGCAGGCCATCGGCGACCTGTCCCGGTACAAATGCCCGGCCGAGGAACCCGGGGACATGCGGTTCATCGCGACGAGCTCCAACGGCCAGCCCGCCGCGGCGATGTACATGCTCAACCGCGAGACGGGCCGGCACGAGGCGTTCCAACTGCATGTCCTCGAGGTACGCCCCGAAGGAATCTCGCATGTGGTGGCCTTCATGGAGCAGTCGCTGTTCGAGAAATTCGGGCTGCCGGCCTCACTCTGACTCGTAGGCCGCCCTGGGCGTTGAGTGGCCAGTTACGCCACACGATCGTCTGAAATCCGTGCAATAACTGGCCACCCGGCGCCGCGGGCCCGCAATGCCGCGCAAACCCGAGCCACGATCACCTGCGGTCGGCGATTCAGCAGATCAGCTCCGACCCTGATGATCAGCCAACCCTGCGCGGCGAGCTCGGCGTAGCGGTCGATGTCGTTGGCCCGCACCCGAGGATCGGTCCAGTGCTGGGCGCCCTCATATTCGACTCCGACCTTGAACTGGGCGTAGCCCATATCAATTCGCGCAGACCGCCTGGCGCCAAAGTTTCCGCGCACCACGATCTGCGTCTGTGGCTTCGGCAGTCCTGCGTCGATGAGCACCAGGCGAGTGCGGGATTCCGGTGGCGATTCCGCACCTCCATCCATCAGGTTGAGGACCTCGCGGAGTTGAACCAGCCCTCGAACCCCCGGATGCCGCTCGAGGAGTGGCGCAAGATCGGCCGCGCACAAGCGGGTCGCCTGCGAGAGGGCGTCCAGCTGGATGACAGCCTCGTCCCTGCCTGAGCGTCGCCCCAGATCGAAAGCTGTACGTGCGGGCGTTGTCACCGGGAGACCTGTGAACAGGCGGGTCTCGTCGGCATGCAACTCGTCGCGGTGAACGAGGATCCCCGTGGTCGGCTTTCCATTGCGGCGGTATAGCTCGGCAGGTGCTGCCGGGTCGATCCACTGCGTGCCATACACCGCCGACGCCGAGAGGCCCGTCAACGTCGCTTGGCGCCCAGACCACAGCCACGCGGCCACTGCGCGCTTCGCCGCCGTCATCTCGGCATCCTTGACGAGGTAGACGTCGCGGTAGACAGCCTCATAGCGACTCGCCAGTCCGCGCCGGGTCACTGTCCCTGCAGCCAACGCCTCTGTTCCGAGAAAGGGGTGGTCCATGCGGCTACGGTCGCCGCGCGGTCCGACACACGCCCGCCGAGCCCGGCGGGTGGCACACCTGCTGTGGATCAATGCCGCTGTGGGGATATCCCACGAGCGGCCAGTTATTGCGCGTCAAATCGGTCTCAGCGTGCGCTAACTGGCCACTCGGCAGCTACGAACCGCTGTGGGCCGCCTGCAACGCCGCGATGTCGAACTTGCCGACGGTGCTCAGCACGGCGGACATCAGCCGGGAGTCGGCCGCCAGGTCTCCCTTGCCCAACAGGTCGTAGTACTCGGTCGGGGTGATCTGCCAGGCCAGCCCGTACTTGTCCTTGAGCCAACCGCAGGGCAGTTCCTCGCCACCCTCCACCAGCGCGGCCCAGAGCTGGTCGAGCTCCTCCTGGCCAGTGACGCGCACCTCCAGTGAGATGGCCTCGTTGAAGGTGAACTGCGGGCCGCCGTTGATGCTGACGAAGCGTTGCCCGGACAGCTCGAACTCGACCACCACCGGCACGTCCTGCGGGGACGGTGAATCGGGGTGCGAGGCGATGGTGTTCACCACCCGGCCGTTGCCGCCGAACGCGGCGATGTAGTGCTGCGCGGCCTGCTCGGCCTCCCGGTCGAACCACAGATTCGGGACGATGCTTGCGTTGATCTCGGTCATGGTGGGGTAGACCCGCGTCGGTCTTGGTTTTCATCGCCGAGTGGCCACTTACGCCACGCGCCCGCCGAAGATCCGTGCAATAACCGGCCATTCGCCGTGGCGCACCCACGTGTGCCAGAGCTCGCCATCCGACGACGAAATCAAGCTTGAATCGTCGCAGGTCAAAGGCCAGTTACTCAGTGGTACTGCAACCTGTTCTATTATCGCCTTCCATGAAGACCAAAGGCGCCCTGCTGTGGGAACTCAACTCGCCATTCAAGGTCGACGAGATCGACCTAGGCGACCCCGTCGCCGATGAAGTACAGATCCGGATGCATGCCGCGGGCATGTGCCACTCGGACTACCACCTGACCACCGGCGCCACCCCGATGGCGCTGCCCGCGCTCGGCGGCCATGAGGGCGCCGGCGTCGTCACCAAGGTTGGCAAGAACGTCACCGGCATCGAGGAGGGCGACCACGTCATCCTCGCCTTCATCCCGGCCTGTGGTGAATGCCCGCCGTGTCTGAAGGGCTTCCGCTCGCTGTGCGACCGCGGTGCGGTCCTGCTGGGCGGCAAGGCGATCGCCGACGGCACCAGCCGCATCACCGCCGGCGGCCATGACGTGTCGCCGATGAACCTGCTCGGCACCTTCGCGCCGTACATGACCGTCCACAAGGATTCCGTCGTCAAGATCGACAAGGACATCCCGTTCGAGACCGCGGCCATCATGGGCTGCGCGGTGCCCACGGGCTTCGGTTCGGCCACCAACGTCGCCGACGTCAAGCCCGGCGAGACCGTCATCATCGTCGGCGTCGGCGGTATCGGCATGAGCGCCCTGCAGGGTGCGGTGATCTCAGGCGCCAAGCACGTCATCGCGATCGATCCGAACGAGTGGAAGCGCGAGCAGGCCATCAAGTTCGGCGCCACCCACGTCTACCCGTCGATGGCCGAGGCGATCGCGCCGGTCATCGACACGACCTGGGGCCTGATGGCGGACAAGGTCATCATCGCCGTCGGCGAGATGAAGGGCGAGTACATCGAAGAGGCGATGATCCTCACCGCCAAGACCGGCACCTGCGTGGTGACGGGCATGGGTTCGATGATGGACGCCGACGTCAAGCTCAACCTGTTCCTGTTCACCATGTTGCAGAAGACGTTGAAGGGCAACATCTTCGGCGGCGGCAACTCGCACGTCGAAACGCCTCGGCTCACCGCGCTGTACAAGTCGGGCCTGCTCAACATCGACGACATGGTCACGCGGACCTACAAACTCGAAGACATCAACCAGGGCTACCAGGACATGTTGGACGGCAACAACATTCGCGGTGTCATCAAGTTCGACGAGTCTGACTGGTAACGATCTGAAGCACAAGCAGCGGCGAAAACCCCCTTTTCAGCGTGGAAAAGGGGGTTTTTGCTACCTACGGTCGAGGCCCGTCAGGCGCACCAAGGCGTCGAACCCGTCGTCCGTGCCGGGCCAGTGCGCCCGCACGGCGTCCAGCCCGGCGTGGTGCACGACGCTGCGGAACACCACGGTCACGATGATGGCGTCGTCGGCGTAGCCGAGCACGGGAATGAAGTCGGGGATCAGATCGATCGGCAGCGCCAGATAGACGACCAACAACGCCAGCCGGACGCGCACGCCGCGAGGCAACGTCTTGTCGCTGGCCAACCGTGGGATCAGCCGCAGCAGGTCGGGAAGTATCCGCAGCGCCTCTTTGAACAGGTTTCCGCGGGGCCGCATGACGAGCAACGCGACGACCAGCACCAGCCAGCTCAGCAGCAGGGCGGCGGCGAGGCCGATCAGTGCGTCGCCCCACCAGGTGTCGACCACAGGACGATTCTGCCGACCAGACGCAAAACTGCCCCTTTTCCTGGCGGAAAGGGGCAGTTCTGTGTCTGGTCGCGAGAGTTACTTGGGTGGCATCCGGATGCCGCCGTCGACGCGGACGACCTCGGCGTTCATGTACGAGTTGGTCAGCAGCTCGACGACCATGGAGGCCAGCTCATCGGGCTTGCCGAGGCGGTGCGGGAACAGCACCGACTCACCGAGCTTGGCCTTGAATGCCTCGGAGGCCTCACCCTCGCCGTAGATCGGGGTGTCGATCAGGCCGGGCGCCACGGTGTTGACGCGGATGCCCACAGCGGACAGGTCGCGGGCCACCGGCAGGGTCAGGCCGACCACGCCGCCCTTGGAGGACGAGTAGGCCGCCTGGCCGATCTGGCCGTCGAAGGCCGCGACGCTGGTCATGTTGACGATGGCACCGCGCTCGCCGGTGTCGGTGAGTTCGTTCTTGCTCATCTGGGTGGCTGCGATGCGGATGCAGTCGAAGGTGCCGACCAGGTTGATGTCGAGCACCTTCTTGTACAGGCCGAGATCGTGCGCCGAGGAGAACTCGCCGTCCTTGCCGATGGTGCGCTGGGCCCAACCGACGCCGGCCGAGTTCACCAGGGCGCGCAGCGGGCCGAGGTCCGCGGCGGTCTTGACCGCATCGATGATCTGATCGGTGTTGGTGACGTCGACGGTGACGAAGATGCCGCCGATCTCCTTGGCGAGGGCCTCGCCCTTGTCCGCCTGCAGGTCAGCCACGATGACGCGGGCTCCCTTGGCAGCCAACTGGCGGGCAGTCGCCGCGCCGATACCTGATGCGCCACCGGTGACGATGGCGCTTGCTCCGTTGAGTTCCACGCCCAACAGACTAGGCCCCGGCATCAGCCGTTCCACCGGTTGGTCAACGCGGGCCGTCGGTAGGCTGGCGCCATGGCTTCGGGGACGTCCAGGGTCGATATCCGGCGCGCGGACGATCGCGGCGCCAGCACGACCGACTGGCTGAATTCGCGGCACTCGTTCTCATTCGCCGACTACTACGACCCGGCCAACACCCACCACGGGCTGTTGCTGGTGAACAACGACGACATCGTCGCGCCCGGCGCCGGCTTTGACACTCACCCGCACCGGGACATGGAGATCGTCACGTGGGTGCTGTCGGGGCAGTTGGCGCACGAGGATTCGATGGGCAACTCCGGGGTGATCTACCCGGGCCTGGCCCAGCGGATGTCGGCCGGCACCGGTGTGCAGCATTCCGAGAAGAACGGATCTGCCAGTGAGCCCGTGCATTTCGTACAGATGTGGGTGCTCCCCGATACCGCCGGAGTGACGCCGAGCTATCAGCAGCAGGAGATCGAGCTGTCCAACACGCTGACACCGATCGCCTCCGGCGCCCTCGACGCGGCCGTCACCCTGCACAACCGCAATGCCACGCTGTACGGCGCCCGCCTGCAGCCCGGCGATTCGGCCGAGCTGCCGCAGGCCCGCTACGTCCACGTGTTCGTCGCGCGCGGGTCGGTCATGCTCGAGGGATCCGGGCCGCTCGCCGAGGGTGACGCCGCCCGGCTCACCGATACGGGCGGACGGGTCACAGCTGACACTGAAGCCGAGATCCTGGTCTGGGAGATGAATGCGGGTCTGGGCGGCACGTAGCGCGATCGCACTGATCGCCGCGGTCACCCTGGCCGCGTGCGGAACGAGCCCCGAACCCGCGCCGGCATCGTCATCCAGCGCACCGCCCGCCGGGCTGGTGCCTACGCCCCTACAGGTGTCTGAGGAACTCGCGCAGGGCCCGCTCGACGAACCGCGCCAGGCCCTGATCCCCGCCGGGTGGACCATCGAGGTGATCGCCCGCGTGCCCAAGGCCAGGATGGCCGCATTCGCCCCGGACGGCGCGTTGCTGGTGTCGGTGCCGGACACGGGGCAGGTGCTGACGGTGCGCCCTGACCAGCGCACCCTGCTCGACGGGCTGGAGCAGCCACACGGACTCTTCTTCGCCGGGACGACACTGTATGTGGCCGAGAGCAATCGGATCGACGCCTTCGACTACGTCGACGGCCGGGCCGTCAACCGCCGCACCATCGCGAGTGACCTGCCGGACGCCAAGAGCCCTGAACTGCGTGGCGCCTATTCCCACGCACTCAAGAGTGTGGTCGTGGGATCCGATGGGGCGGTGTACTTTTCGATCGGCTCGACGGGCAACGCCTCTGCCGATGACCGCAGCGCCACGCCGCCGCGGGCCACCATCATGCGGGTGCCGCCGGGCGGTGGGCCGGCGGCACCGTTCGCCACCGGGGTGCGCAACGGCACGGGCCTGGCCTTTGCCCCGGACGGCTCGCTGTGGACGGCGGTGAACAACCGCGACAACGTGCCCGATCCGCAGGGCCGGGTGCGGCAGGACTATGTGGACGACCACCCGCCGGAGACGGTGGCCAAGGTGACCTCAGGGCGCGAATTGGGTTGGCCCTACTGCAATCCCGACGGTACACCGCCCGCCGGGTTCATCCGGGACGTGGAGACCAACGCCGACGGTAGCAAGCTGGATTGCGCGGCGCTGGCACCGGTCGAGCAGACGTTGGCCGCGCATTCGGCCCCGCTGGGGATGAGTTTCGCCGAACTCTCCGGCTATGGTCCCGGTGCATTGGTCGGGGTGCACGGCTCATGGAACCGGCGGTCCCCACAGGCCCCCGAGGTGTCGTTCTTTGGTTGGCACAACGGCACATTGGGCCCGCAGCAGACCCTGGTAGGCGGATTCCAGGGTGACGACGGCGCCCGCTGGGGCCGCCCGGTAGCCGCGATTACAGGTCCGGACGGCGCGGTGTACATCACCGACGACTACGCCGGCGCGGTGTATCGGCTGACCCCGGCGGCTTAGTCGTCAGTTCCGGATCGCGGGCGATCGGTGATCCACCGGGCCGCAAGAAGGCCTGAGACCGCTGTCAGCACCCCGGCTGCGACGACTGCGGACTCCAGCCCCAGCCAGTTGCCCATCGCACCGGCGACCAGTGCGCCGACGGCGTAGCCCGCGTCGCGCCAGAACCGGTAGGTACCAAGCGCATTGGGCCGCCAGCTCGGGTGCGCGTGATCGGAGACCACGGCGATCAGCGCCGGGTAGACCATGGCCGT
Source organism: Mycobacterium sp. NPDC004974 (assembly GCF_053600815.1). Taxonomy (NCBI): domain Bacteria; kingdom Bacillati; phylum Actinomycetota; class Actinomycetes; order Mycobacteriales; family Mycobacteriaceae; genus Mycobacterium; species Mycobacterium sp. NPDC004974. The sequence goes on from NZ_JBSGAQ010000006.1 coordinate 32,612, forward strand.
GCCGATCCCGAGGGCGACCGCCGAGGTGACACCGGCCAACAGCGGCCAGTTCAGCAGCGCCAGAGCCAACCCGAATCCACCCGCCTGGACCAGCATTCCGGCGACCACCAGAGGTTTTCGGCCGATTCGGTCGGCGAGATGGCCGGTGGGGATCTGGCCGAGCCCCCACAACAGCGGGTAGAGGCCCTTGATCAGCCCGATGGCGGCTAGGCCGAGTCCGTGATCGGTGAACAACAGCGGGAACACGCCCCAGGTGAGGCCGTCGTTGAGGTTGTTGATCAGCCCGGCCTGGCTGGCGCCCCGCAGGCTGCGGTCACCCCAGCTGGTGCGGGCGAAGATCGTGCGCAACCCGCCGTCTGCAGCGGGCGCCGGATGTGGGTGGCGCTCGAGTTCGAGGGCCACGTGCGCCGCCGTGTCCCGTACCGCCAGCGACAGCCCGAGCCCGGCGACGACGAACACCACGCCGATGAGCTCGGGGGCTGGGCGCAGCCCGTACGCGGTGGCGAGGTATCCGGTCAGCAGCGCGGTGGCACCCACCGCCACATAACCGGCGGCTTCGTTCAGGCCGGTGGCCAGTCCCCGCCGCTCGGGGCCCACCAGATCGATCTTCATGTTGACCGTCATGGACCAGGCCAGGCCCTGATTGAGGCCCAGGAGCACGTTGGCGGCCACGATCCAGCCCCATGACGGACCCCAGGCCAGCATGAACGGAACCGGCACGCCGATTGCCCACCCCGCCAACAGCAGGTGCTTGCGGCGAAACCGTGCGGTGAGCGCTCCGGCCGCCAGATTGGTCAGCGCCTTCGTCACCCCGAACGCGATGATGAACGAGAAGACGGTCAAATCGTTTGTCAGGCCGAAGGTTTCGGATCCGATCAACGGAACCGTGGTGCGTTCCAGACCCACCAGGGCACCGACGCAAACGTTGACGACGACCAGAAGGGTGAATTGCAGCCAGTTCTCCCGCAGGCCGAGCTCGATGCCACGGGTTCGGCGATTGTCGGCATCGATGGAGCTCATGTCACGACTGTACGTTATTCCATGTAATTATGGAATAATGCAAGACATGGATCGCTCACCAGCGAAAACACGTCTGTACGAAGAGTTCGCCGCCAGCGGGAAGGCACTCTCCCATGCCAGCCGGCTCGAGCTTCTCGACTTGCTGAGCCAGGGCGAACGCAGCGTCGAGGCGCTCGCCCGCGCGGCAGGTCTGAACCTGACCACCGCCTCGTCGCACCTGCAGGTGCTCAAACAGACCGGCTTCGTCGAAACCCGTCGAGAAGGTGTCAAGGTCTACTACCGCCTCGCCGGCGACGATGTCGCACAGCTCCTGGTGTTGTTGCGCACGGTTGCCGACCGTCGCAGGTCCGAAGTCGGTGCCGCCCGCGACGCTTACCTCGGCGAGCCCGTGGGTACGGGCATCGAGCGTGACGAATTGTGGTCGCGACTCAACGACCACACCGGCGATGCGCGTGTGGTGGTGCTCGATGTCCGGCCCGACGAGGAGTTTCTCGCCGGCCACATCCCGGGCGCGGTCTCGATACCGGTGGACGAACTCGCCGAGCGCATCACCGAACTGCCCACCGACGCCGACATCGTCGTCTACTGCCGCGGTGAATACTGCGTGTACGCGCACGACGCCGTGCGGACCCTGACTGCCGACGGCCGCCGTGCCATCCGCCTCAACGACGGGATGGTCGAATGGCGGCTCGCCGGGCATCCGGTCAGCACCGGACCCTAGACGTACGATCGCGGTTGTGGCCGACCAACAGCTAGGCGATCTCAAGCTGCTGCGCCGGGTGCGGGACCGCATCGACCGTGACTACGCGCAGCCGCTGAACGTCGAAGCGCTTGCCCGCGGGGTGAATATGTCGGCCGGACACCTCAGCAGACAGTTCAAGATCGCCTACGGCGAGTCGCCGTATTCGTACCTGATGACCCGCCGTATCGAGCGCGCGATGGCACTGCTGCGCCGCGGCGACCTGTCGGTCACCGAAGTCTGCTTCGCCGTCGGCTGTTCCTCGCTCGGCACGTTCAGCACCCGGTTCACCGAACTCGTCGGGATGCCGCCCAGCCGCTACCGCGAGCAGACCGCGTCGGTGACCGACGGCCTGCCGTCGTGCATGGAGAAACAGGTCACCAAACCGATCAGGAATCGAGAAGCGCCCGCCACCCGCCTCCACCTAGCGTGAAAAACATGGAACTCACCATTCACTCAAGCATGCTGCCGCTCGACGACCCGGAAGAATCCCTCGCCTTCTATCGCGACGTCCTCGGCTTCGAGGTCCGTCTCGACGTCGGCAAGGACAAGATGCGTTGGATCACGGTCGGTCCGCCGAACCAGCCCGACACCTCCATCGTCCTGTACCCGCCGACGGCCACCCCCGGCCTCACCGACGACGAGCGTCGCACCATCACCGAGATGATGGCCAAGGGCACTTTCGGAACACTCCTGCTCGCCACCAAAGATCTCGACGGCACCTTTGAAAAGGTGCAGGCCGGAGACGTAGAGGTGGTCCAGGAACCCACCGAGCAGCCATACGGTGTGCGCGACTGCGCGCTTCGCGATCCCGCCGGAAACATGGTCCGTATCCAGGAGTTGCCCTAACCGATGAGCACCGAGACCCATCCCGCCGACAGTCACGATCTGATCCGGGTCACCGGTGCCCGCGAGAACAACCTCAAAGACGTCGACATCGAGTTGCCCAAGCGCCGGTTGACGGTGTTCACCGGCGTCTCGGGGTCGGGCAAGAGCTCGCTGGTGTTCGACACGATCGCCGCCGAATCACAGCGGTTGATCAACGAGACCTACAGCGCATTCGTGCAGGGCTTCATGCCGAACCTGGCCCGCCCCGAGGTCGACGTTCTCGACGGGCTGACCACCGCGATCATCGTCGACCAGCAGCGGATGGGCGCCGACCCGCGCTCCACGGTCGGCACCGCCACCGACACCGGGGCGATGCTGCGCATCCTGTTCAGCCGGCTGGGCACTCCGCATATCGGTTCGCCGCAAGCGTTTTCGTTCAACGTGGCCTCGATCAGCGGGGCGGGGGCGGTGACGCTGGAGAAGGGTGGCCGCACGGTCAAGGAGCGGCGTGACTTCAACATCGTCGGCGGGATGTGCCCGCGGTGCGAGGGTCGCGGCGCGGTCAACGACATCGACCTGACCGCGCTGTATGACGACACCAAATCGCTGAACGAGGGCGCGTTGACCATCCCCGGGTTCAGCATGGACGGCTGGTACGGCCGGATCTTCCGGGGCTGCGGATTCTTCGATCCGGACAAGCCGATCAGCGAGTTCACCAAGAAGGAACTCGATGCGCTGCTGCACAAGGAGGCGACCAAGCTCAAGGTCGACGGGGTCAACCTGACCTACCTCGGCCTGATCCCCCAGATCCAGAAGTCGTTCCTGGCCAAGGACGTCGAGGCGATGCAGCCGCACATCCGGGCGTTCGTCGAGCGCGCGGTCACGTTCACCACCTGCCCGGAATGTGCCGGCACCCGGCTGTCGGAGACCGCGCGCTCGGTGAAGATCGAGGGTGTCAACATCGCCGAGGTGTGCGCGATGCAGATCACCGACCTGGCCGCCTGGCTGGGCACGGTGAAGGACAAGTCCGTGACCCCACTGCTGGCGGCGTTGCAGCACGCGCTGGATTCGTTCGTCGAGATCGGGTTGGGCTATCTGTCACTGGACCGCCCCGCGGGCACCCTGTCCGGTGGAGAAGCCCAGCGCGTCAAGATGATCCGTCATCTGGGGTCGTCTCTCACCGACGTCACCTACGTGTTCGACGAGCCGACCATCGGCCTGCACCCGCACGACATCGCCCGGATGAACAACCTGCTGCTGGCCTTGCGGGACAAGGGCAACACCGTGCTGGTCGTCGAGCACAAGCCGGAGACGATCTCGATCGCCGACCATGTCGTGGACCTGGGACCGGGCGCAGGCTCGGCCGGGGGCGAGGTGGTCTTCGAGGGCAGCGTGGCGGATCTTCGGGCCGGCGACACCGTCACCGGACGCCACCTGGGATACCGCGCGGCGCTGAAGAACGAGGTGCGGGAAGCCAACGGCGCGTTGCAGATCCGCGGTGCCGACACTCACAACCTGCGGGACGTGGACGTCGACATCCCGCTCGGTGCGCTGGTGGTGATCACCGGGGTCGCGGGTTCGGGCAAGAGTTCGTTGATCGACGGCTCGGTGGCCGGCCGCGACGGCGTCGTGGTGGTCGATCAGAGCGCGATCCGGGGCTCGCGTCGCAGCAACCCGGCCACCTACACCGGACTGCTCGACCCGATCCGTAAGGCCTTCGCCAAGGCAAACGGCGTCAAACCGGCGCTGTTCAGTTCGAACTCCGAAGGTGCCTGCCCGACATGCAATGGCGCCGGGGTGATCTATACCGACCTCGGCGTGATGGCCACCGTCGAGACCACCTGCGAGGAATGTGAGGGCAAGCGGTTCGGCGCCTCGGTGCTGCAGTACACCCTCGGCGGACGCGACATCGCCGAGGTCCTGGCCATGCCGGTCAGCGAGGCGGAGCAGTACTTCTCCGAGGGCGACGCCAAAGTGCCTGCGGCACAGAAGATCCTGTCCCGGATGGCAGACGTGGGCCTGGGCTACCTCACGCTCGGGCAGCCGCTGACCACCCTGTCCGGTGGCGAGCGGCAACGGCTCAAGCTGGCCGCGCAGATGGGGGACAAAGGTGACACCTACATCCTCGACGAGCCGACCACGGGTCTACACCTCGCCGACGTCGAGCAGTTGCTCGGACTGTTGGACCGGCTGGTGGACTCGGGGAAGTCGGTGATCGTGATCGAGCATCATCAGGCGGTCATGGCGCATGCCGATTGGATCATCGACCTGGGTCCGGGCGCCGGGCACGACGGCGGGCGCGTCGTCTTCGAGGGCACCCCGGCGGATCTGGTCACCGAGCGTGCCACGCTGACCGGTGAGCACCTCGCCGAATATGTGGGTGCCTGAACCAACATTGTTGGGGCACCCGAACTTTCCGGTGTTGACCCCCAAACTTATTGTCGAATAAGCACTTTCGGACGGGACGGTTTGCATCGTCCCGTCCGGAGTGCGTATGGTGGGTGACAGCGAAGGGGAGTAGCCCCCAATCGGATATTCGACATACTGGCCGCGCAGCGATGCAGAAACGGCCCGGTTATCCGAACCGGTCACTGACCGGTGGGCGAGACCTTCGGCCGTAGACCGCATTTTGGGTTGCCGGCCGGAGGCATCTATTCAGCCCCCAACGGCAGCCAACGACCGAGGAGTTGTTGAGTGCTTGCTGCTCTGCTCTTGAGTTTCGCTGTCATCTTCGTCGCCGAACTCGGCGACAAGTCGCAGTTGATGGCCATGACCTTTGCGCTGCGCTACCGCTGGTGGGTGGTGCTCATCGGCATCACCGCGGCCACCACCGCAGTTCACCTGATCTCTGTCGCGGTCGGCCACTACCTCGGCGCCGCGCTGCCGACGCACCTGCTCGGCATCCTCGCCGGGGTGGCGTTCGTGTTCTTCGGGTTGTGGACCCTGCGCGGCGACAAGCTGTCCGACGATGAGGCGACCAAGGCCCAGCGCTCGACCGCCCCGGCGTTCTTCACGGTCACCTCGGCCTTCCTGCTCGCCGAACTCGGCGACAAGACGATGCTCGCGACCATCACGCTGGCGGCCGACAACGACTGGGTGGGGGTCTGGATCGGTTCCACCATCGGCATGGTGGCCGCCGACGCACTGGCCATCGTGGTCGGGGCGATCGCCGGCAAGCACCTGCCCGAGCGCGTGATCCAGCTGGGTGCCGCGGCGCTGTTCGTCATCTTCGGTGTCGCGATGCTGCTGGAGGGCGCGTTCCCAGCGGCCCCGGTGTGGGCGACCACCGCGGGTGCGATTGCCGTGACGGCACTGTGTGCGGCGGGTCTGCGGGCGCTGCCCGCACATTTGCGACCGGCCGCGATGCGCAAACCCGAGGCTGCCGAACCAGCAAACTCCGATCACCCAGGCGCGATCACCCCTTGACCCCGCCGTGACCAGGCTGTTACGTATGTTGACAGAGTTTCCTGTGTGGTTATTGTGTAGTTCGTGCCAGGCCTGGCAAAACTCCTCCAGCGTGCGGTCGCCACTGCGTCCGCCGTTGCCGTGTGCGCGGCACTAGCCACCACCGGCTCCCCCGTCGCACGTGCCGAGGACGCCCGGGCACTGCTGCTCGGCGCGATCGCCAACACCAAGGGCGCCTACCTCGTCTACAACTTCGGCGGCCAGTTCGCCGCGCCGTTCCTGTCCGCCGACGGCCGCGCCTACACGCTGAACAACGGCGGCCACCTGATGGCCATGAAGAACGCCTCCAGTCGGCTCAACCCGCGCCTGCTGGTCGACAGCCATCAGGGCTATCAGTCCCGGTGTGAGCGCACCCCCGGTGCACGTACCAGTGAAGGACTCTGGCAGGCGTCGGAAACCTATGCGCCCCTTGCCGCCTGGCAGGTCCTCGGGCAACCGACCATCGCGGTCAATGCCAACTTCTTCGACGTGCGCGGGCAGAAGGGCGGCTCGTGGCGGGACACCAAGTGCTCGTCACCGTTGGGCGCCTACGTGGACAACACCCGCGGGCAGGGCCGGGCCAACACCGCGGTCACCGGCACCCTGGCCTATGCCGGCAAGCAGGGCCTGTCCGGCGGCGACGAGCGCTGGGCGGCGCTGGCCACCATGATCCTTCCGATGGGCGGCGCACCGTACGTCGTGATGCCGAAGGGGCCCGACGACTACGACTCGGCCTCCCCGGTGATCCAGCGCCTGCTGGATCAGAACGCCCGGTTCGTCGCGGTGGCCGGAATCGGGCTGCTGGCCCCCGGTGACACCGGTCAGCTCAATGACCCGGGCCCCAGCGCGGCGCGTACCGCCGTCGGCTACAACCGGGCCGCAGATCAGCTGTTCGTGTTCCAGGGCGGCAGCTACACGCCGGACAACATCCAGGACCTGTTCCGCGGCCTGGGCGCGGACAACGCATTGCTGCTCGACGGTGGCGGCTCGTCGGCGATCGTGTTGCGCCGCGATTCCGGCGGCATGTGGAGCGGCGCCGGATCCCCGCGCGGGAACTGTGACACCCGCCAGGTGCTGTGCGATTCACGCGAGCGGGCCCTACCCAGCTGGCTCGCCTTCAACTGAGCGGCCGGCTAGTTCATCAGGATTTCGGCGAGAACAGCGTTCGGCATCCGCAAGGGCTGCAGGTACTTACGCAATCCCGAGTGACATAGCTGCAGAAGCCGTTCCTGCGGCTCGGCGTCTCCCATGCGTTGGCGGCCAAGGTATTTCAGTGTCGCGCCGGAGGGAAGATCACCGGCCACCGATGTCGCCGTCGTGCCCGAGATCAAGGTCTGCCCGCCGTGGGCGATGTCGCGCAAACGCTTGGTGCCGGTGCGTGCGCTGTGCACGCCGATACACAGATCAAACGGATCCAACGGCGTCAACTGCAGGTACAGCGCGCAGGACACCGCGTCAGACGCACGATCGAAGGTGGCTGTGAAACCATCGCAGGCAGGTCGCCTCGTCGACAGCGTGCCGCCGTGGAGTGCGACAAAGTGGGTCATCGTCGCTCGAAAGTACGGAAGAGCGGCGGCCATGTCCGCGGTTTGCGTTTGCCACAAGCGTGCGGATCCCTCGGTGCGGGCCATCAGCCACGTCGCCTCGGTCGACAGCTCTTCGGTCACTCGCGCGTTGCTCCCGCCCGTTCTTGCCTGATGCCCCGCGCCAAATGGCACGCAGAACGCCAGCGTAACCACTTTCCATGGGTTGCGTGGCCACGGTCAACACCGTTGCCGCCGAACGTGGTTGCCAACCCGCGGCAGAAGCGGTGTTGCCCCCGTGGGACGCGCGTAAGCGGCTACCCACCAGATTTGCTGGGCCGCGTCACGGTCAGTTCTCGAGCCACAGGTCGACGCCTTCGGCGGCGAAGATCGACAGCACGGTGCTCCAGGTGTCTTGCCCGAGCGCCTTTTTGATGTTCCGGTAGGACGTCATGGCGAACCGGAACTTGCGGTCCTCCGGAGTGCCGAAGCCCCCGCGCAGGCAGTCGGCCAGCGCGTCCAGATTCGAGCCGAAGTAGCCGCCGTCGCCGTTGACCGCCCGGCCGATCTCGGTGAAGAAGTCCGCCTTGGAGGCCACCTTGGTCCCATCGATCCGATACGTCTTCACATGCCTCCGATCAGGCAGAAGGATTCGTAGTGGTCGCCGGTGTAGTAGTACTCGGGCGGGTCGTTCTGTGGCGCGCCGCCGGTGACGATGCGCCTCTTGCCCCGGTTCTTGTTGCCGGGCGTCGGGACCGTGTACTCGTGGTAGTAGCCGCGCTCATGCTTGGGCAACCGGCCTTCGTAGTTTCCGAAGACGACGCCGTCGTTGCGCGGGTAGGGAAACGGTCCACCGGATTGGATGAGCTCCACGGTCTTGTCCGCTTCAGGCGGAAGGCCGCTCAGGTCGCACCTGCCGTCCGCTGCCGCAGACTTCGTCGGTGATGCCGGCGCCGATACCGGCGGCGCCGCTGGAGATGACGTGGGTTGAGTCGGGGCGCAACAGCCCGAAAGCAGGCCGCACAGCACTGCCAGCGCCGCAATGCGTGATCGTCCCATCGGCACGAGGCTAGCAACAGCCGGCGCAAATCCGGAGCCAACGGCGCCAGTCGTGCGACGATCGTTACTCGAGTGAACAGAGCGACGACCTTCGCGGAGCCCACGCCCCGCCGCGGAAGCCCCGCGAGCGGGCGAAAATCCCTGTCGAACAAGCAATTTCGTCCCGATATCGAAGGGTTGCGGGCGGTTGCAGTGCTCGCCGTGGTGCTGTTTCACGCCGGGGTGCCCGGGTTCGGCGGCGGATTCATCGGCGTCGACGTGTTCTTCGTCGTGTCGGGATTCCTGATCACCGGGATGTTGTGGCGCGAGGCCTCGGGCACCGGGACGGTGCGGATGGCCCAGTTCTATGCCGGGCGGGCCCGACGACTGCTCCCGGCCGCCGCACTGGTCCTGGTCGCGACATCGATAGCGGCCACTCTCCTGCTCCCACCGCTGCAGGCCCGCTCGGTGCTGGCCGACGCGATCGCCAGTGCCCTGTATGTCGGGAACTACCGCTTCGCGGCGGAGGGCACGGACTATCTGCAGGCGGAGACGGCGGCGTCTCCGCTGCAGCACTACTGGTCGCTGGGCGTAGAGGAACAGTTCTATCTGTTGTGGCCGGCGCTGATCCTCGGCACTGCCTGGCTGCTGACTCGTAGCGGCCGCGGCACCCGTTCCGCCCTCCCGTACGCGTGTGTGTTGGCGGTGGTGGCCGGTGCCTCGCTGATGGTCTCGCTTTCCTGGACCCAGACGATGCCGCCGTGGGCGTTCTTCTCCCTGCCGACCCGCGCCTGGGAGCTGGCCGCCGGTGGGCTGATCGCGTTGACGGCGGCGCACTGGCGCAGCTTGCCGCCGGTCTGTGCGGCACTGGTCGGCTGGGGTGGTCTGGCACTGATCCTGGCCACCTGCACCCAGCTCGGCACGACCACTCCCTACCCCGGGTCCGCGGCGGTGCTCCCGGTGATGGGGACCGCACTGGTGATCGGGGCGGGTTGTGCGATACCTGATCTCGGGGTGGGACGGCTGCTGTCGAAACCGGTGATGCGCGGCATCGGCCGGTTGTCGTACTCGTGGTACCTGTGGCACTGGCCGGTATTGCTGTTGGCGCCCGCGCTGTTCGGCCACGGTCTCGGATTGGCGGGCCGGCTGGCGATGATGGTGATGTCGCTGGGCCTGGCCATCCTGACCCTGCACCTGGTCGAGAACCCGGCCCGGTTCGCCACGGCGCTGCGAGGATCGTCATGGCGCAGCCTGGCCGTCGGCGCGACAGCCACCGGGGTAGCCGTCTGTGCGGGGCTGGCGCTGTTGGCAGTGCGTCCGGTGCCGACGGGAACCGGGCAGGCCGCAGTCCCGGTCGCTCTGGTCGGACCATCCCGCGCGGCCGCTCCGACGCTGACGCCCGAACAGCGGATACAGGCGGCCGTCGCCGCCTCGGCCGATCTGCGCGCGGTGCCGTCGAATCTTTCGCCGCCGCTGGGCAACATCACCAAACCCGAGGCATTCGTCAACGGTTGTGTCCTGTCCTGGATCGCGGTCGCTGTACCCGACTGCGCGTCCGGCGACACCAACTCGGCCACCAAAGTCGCCCTGATCGGCGATTCGCACGCGGGCATGTGGCTTCCAGCCCTGGAAACCGTCGCACAGCAACAGCATTGGCGGCTGGATACATTTGCGAAAGTCACCTGCCCGCCGATGGAGCTCCCGATCCTCAGCCCCTACCTCGACCGCGAGTTCACCGAATGCAAGCAGTGGCGAGCCGACGTGCTGACCCGGGTGGCCAAGGAACGCCCGGCTCTGATCGTGCTGGACATGGTGCGCCGCTACGGTGCCGATTTCGGATTCGTCAGCTACGACCCGACCTGGCTGGACGGGTTGACGCGACTGGTGTCGCAGTTGCGTGGAACCGGAGCGCGGGTGCTGGTGCTCGGCCCCGTACCCGACCCGCATACGACGGTGCCGACCTGCTTGTCGGCACACATGGACGACGCCTCGGCCTGCGCGCCCGACCGGTCGATCGCCATGAATGACACCGGAATTGCCGCCGAGTCCGCGGCGGTGCGGGCCGGCGGCGGGCAGTACGCGCGGCTGGACCAGTACTTCTGCACCGACCAACGCTGCCCGGTGATCGTCGGCAACACCCTGGTTTTCCGCGACGACAACCACATCACCGCCGAGTACGCGCAACTGCTGTCGCCGGTGATGGCCCGCCTGACCGAGATTGCGTTGGCGCCCAACTAGTTACCTTCCGTTGCCCAGCCGGCCGCCGGGAACGCTCAACGGCTTTCAGGAATCGCTCTTGGATTCCTTCTTCGAACTGCCATCCGTATCAGCAGACCCGGAATCAGAAGCAGAGGGCTTACGGTCATTCGACCGGGACTCCGTGTTGCTCCTGCCTGTGGCGGTGTGCTTCTTGCTCGTCGAAGCACTCGAGCTCGATTCCTTCTTCGGCCCGGTGGTGGTGTCCTTGGCGTCGGGCTTGGTTTCCGCCTTGGCCTCAGTCTTGCTGTCAGTCTTGACTTCGGCCTTGGTCTCGGCCTTCGTTTCAGTCTTGGCCTCGGCCTTGACCTCCGGCTTGGGATCAGCCTTGGTTTCAGCCTCTGCCGCCGACTTGGGAGCAGCCTCGGCTTCGGCGCCGGTGGCTTCCGTTGACTCCGCCTCGCCCTTCGGCGTCTTCTCGAGTGCCTCGGGCACCTTTGCGATTGCCGAGGCGGCTTCAGGAGTCGCGCCGGCAACCTCAGTGGGCGCGTTCTCCTCGACAGCCGCGCTGACAGTCTTGCGCTCTACGGCGCCGGCGGCGGGTTTGATGTCGGCCACCAAGTTCGTCACGGACACCCCGACCTTGTCCGTGCTTCCCTCGACGGACGGCGCCACCGTCGACTTCTGCGAAACCAGCGACACCGCACCGGTCGTCGACACAGCCGGCCCGTTGATCGATTCATTGATCGCCTCGACCAGGCTCGCAACGACGAAGCGGGTCACTCCCCCAAGTCCGGTGGGCGCACCTTCCTCGCCATCCGGATACCCGAAGAAGAACGACGAGGTGAGCCCGGATGCGAACGATCCTTCACCGAACTTCTCGTTGCTGAAGGCCAGGAGAGCCTTGCCGATGGTCTTGTTGACGCCGCCATCGAGAAAATCGGCGATCGACTGCGACTGCTCCGAGTCGGGACCGTTGACCTCATCGCTGATCAGAAGCGCGACCGCGCCCACGACCCCGATGACGCCTTGTTTGACGTAGGCACCCAACAACACCGACGGCACCGAGTCCGGGCCGAACACCTGGTCGCTGACCGCGAGCGCGACGTACGCGGTTACCGCGGACGAGCCGCCGTTGAGGTACGCGTTGAGCAGGCCGCCGAAAAAATCGGCGGGTTCGTCGACAACCAGCGCGGTCCGGTCCGTCTGCTCCGCTGCACCGCCGTCGGGCTGGACCGCAGCCAACGGCACCACCGGCGCGGTGCCGCCGGAGACCCGATCGACCAGGGCCACGCCCCGCAGCAGGCTTGCCGGCTCCACCACCAAGGGCTGGCTGAGGGCCACGAGATCGACATTTTCGGACGAGATCCGCTGGCCCGCCTGGGCCACCACCCATTGGTCGTGCGGTGTCAACGGTGGCGAAATCGCCGGTGCCGCAGCGATTGCGCCGACGGTCACCAATGAAATGCCGACGGAGATGTGCGGGCGAACGACCATACGTGCGGGCCTCCCGAGACGGAGTGGACTCTTGTCACAGAGAAGATATGGCAATTGCACAGACTCCGCTCAGTGAGCAGGGTCAGTTCAAATTCCATCCACGACAAGGCATGCGGACAGCCCGAGCAATGCCAGATATCGTTCGCAACAACAGACTTTCGAGAGAAGGACTCGCAAACGGATAGCCTCAAAGCTCTTGCCGCGGTGCAGCACGCGGCTCGCCAAGTATCACGGACGGCAAACTTCGCACGGTCACGGATCCGCTTTGGCGGGCGGAGGTCACAGTAGGTGTCACCGGCCGGTTTGACTACTGCTTTGTAACGCAATCCACGACGGCTGGCACGGCGTGAGCCACCCCACTCGCCGCGCCGACCCGACTGGCCGAATGTACGTTGGCGCCCAACTGGATCGGAGTGCGGGTCAGAGTGCTGCAACCCGATCGGTGAATGCGCCGTGGTAGCTCATCGGCAGGTGGAACGGCAGCCACGCCTCGGCGATCGGTCCGGCATCGATCCGCGGGGCGTCGAACACCATGAGGCGGCTGCGATGCTGCGTCTCGTCGTAGCCCACGGTCAGCACCCATCCATCGCCTTCGGCGGTGCTGTCCGGGCGCGGCACGAAGATCGGCTCGACGAGCTTGTGGCCGGGCGGGCAGTAGGTCTGCACGCTGCCGTCGGTGTGGTTGAAGCGGCCGATCCCCTCCCCGCCGCCCTCCCCGTCATTGGGGACGGTCACATAAGTCACCGAGTGCGGTTGAGTCGAGCGGCGCTGATCGATCTGCGGGAATTCGCAGCCCATCTGGGCCAGCGGTTCAACCAGGACCCGGGCGTCCGGTGTGATGCGGAAGCGGGTGAGCCGCACGGTATCCGGTACATGCTCGGCCGGAACGTCCTCGTACAGCCGGGACATGTCGCTGCGGCTGTCGGCTCCCCAGGCGTGCATTCCGCCAAAAGATTCGGGCGCGAAGCGGGGTAGTTCCACCACCACGTCGGCGCCGTCCTCGTAGGCGTTGGCGTAATGCCACATGTAGAACGGATCGGTTTCGATCGTCCGGACCCGGCCGCCGTCGCGCGGGGCGAGGATGAAGTATGACGGCTCGTCCTGCTTGAACTGCATGGCATCCCAATAGGTTTGCCGCCCCAGCGCGGCCCATGGGTTGATCCGCAGCGGCGAAAGCATGAAGACGGCGTAACGCGGGGTCAGCGCCATGTCATGGATAAGCCCCATGCCCGGCAGCGGCACCGCACGTAGGTACCGGGTGACGCCGCTACTGTCGGCCTCGTACAGGCGCAGCCGGACCCGGGGAACAGCCTCACCGGCGAGTTCCCGCAGCCGCCTGATCTTCTCGTCCCGGCTCGGCGCACTGCGGATGTGCCGCAGATCGAGGCGGGGGAAGTACGGCTCGAACCCGAAGTTGACTCGGGAGTCCGTCGTCGCATCGTAGGTGTAGTGCGCCGAGTAGGCCCCGATCGGGCCCTTGAGCACGCCGTCGAGACTGCACATTCCGATGGTGTTGAGTGTGTCGAGATCCATGCCATGCGGCCGACCGCCCTCCCACAGGGCGAGCAATCGGTCCTGGCCGATCATCACGTTGGTGTTGGCGGTATTGGCTGGGAGCCGAAATGCGTTGGCCCGCATACCTCCTGGTCGCTGGTGAGCGAATCCTCGTTTCACCATCCGGCCGGCCGCGGTAGTGGTCAGATAGTGCTCGGTGCGGACGAAGCGGTTCTTGAACCGCACTCCGTTACCGTCGATCGCGAAGGCGACCACCATGCCGTCGGCGTCGAACAGGCTGTCCACCCGTGACGCGCCGATGTTCCAGCGGCCCGATCCGTTGCGGTAGAGCGTGCCCGTCAATCCCTGCGGGATCGTGCCGGTGATCTCGGTCAGCGTCAGGTCATATTCGCCGGGGACGTCCTCCCAGTATCGCGAGGGACCGTCGACCTGAGGTGAGGCGGGAGCAGCCATAAAAGACATCGTGTCTTTTATGGCGCTCCGCTGTCAATAGCCGAAACATCGAAGGGGCTGAACGGCAGAGCCGAGCCACCGTCCCAGCACAGCGTCGTCAGGTGCTCGACGAGCTCAGCCCGGGGCATCGACGAGTCCCGGAGCCACCATTGCGCGCTGACCATCGCCGACCCGACGATGGCCCGGGCCCACGGCGCGGCCGCCGCGGTATCGGCACCACCGGCCGCCATGGACGCCGCCAGCATCGCCTCGACCGCGGCGGCGAGTTCGTCGAAGATTCCGGGCATCTCATGACCACCGGCGGCGTGGATACCCAATGCCCGGTAGAGGTTCGGATCGTCCTGCATCCAGCCGCAGATAACATCGAAGAACAACGACATACGCTGCCGCAGGTCGGCCGAACCGGCTGCGCGCCTGGTGATCTCGACCAACAGCCGGTGGGCCTGACGCTCACCGAGAGCCGACAGGATAGCCGCCCGATTCGGGAACACCGCATAGACGGCCGAGCGTACGAAGCCGGCCTCTTTCGCCACCTCGGCGATGCCCACGTCGGGACCATGGGTGCGGATCGCACGCTCGGCGGCGTCGAGCAGATCCGAGCGCCGCTGCTCGACGTCGACGCCAGGTCCGGCGGGCCTACCGCGCCCACGCCTTGCCGAAGTCACGGGTCAATCGTAGTTTCCGGCGCTCGGTGCACCAGGCCGGCCAGCCGTCGGGCGGCGTCTTTATTGGTGTCCCTCTTGGCGGCTTCACCGAATCACCGGCCTACGTGACGTTGTCCTTCACGTCGCTGACCGCCTTCTCAGCGCCTTTCTGGATAACCTCCGCCACGCCTGATCCACGACGTAATCCCCCGGGCTGTGCGCCTTTCGGTATCCATCCGGCAAGATAGCTGCGGTGGGGATAAGCCTGTTGCCTTTCACTCGCCTCTCGGACGCTGACGTCGCGGGCGCGCTCGATCATGCGGTGTCCGTGATCAATCCGGTACTCGATGTGTTCAGCCGTTTCGATCCCCTGGGGCTGAGGCGACGTACCCATCGCGAGGAGCCTGGCCAGGGCGCGGTCGGCAAGTCCCTCGACATCGCAGCCGCTTTGCTCAACATCGCTGAGCTGCCGGGTACCAAGGCCTGGGCCGAGATGGATCAAGACGGCCACGTGAAATGGTGGGTGCATCGCGTCGGGGCGGTGACCACCATCGTCGTCGCCTTTCCGGGGGCATTCGGGGTGTTCGCCGATCGGCTCGGCGTTCAGGACTTTCTGGGTTTCACCAACCAGGCCATCTTGTTGTGCGCGGTGGCCCGCGAGGACGGCGTCACCGACTACGAGGATCAGGTGCAGCTGCTCGGTGCTGTCCTGTGCGACCGTCAACTCCCCGACACCGTGGCCGACTCCTCGGAGGACGCGCCCGACGCGTCGCGATCTCTGCCCGAGAAGGTCTGGGGGTTCGCCGGCACGTTACGGGCGGTCAGCGACGAGTTCACGAAAAGACCTCACCCACAAAAGCTTTACCGCTATCTCGGCATGCTGCCCGTGGTCGGCGCGGTAGCCGACTATTTCGGTGAATTCACCGCCCTGCTTCACGCTGCCGACGAGGGTGCGGCGTGGATCAGCGAGCACTCTCCGCAGGCGCCGGCCCGGGAGCCGGCCCGAACTTGAAGATCAACGCACTGACCGCCACCACCAAGGCCGCCAGCGCGATCACCGGCGCAACAGTGAACCGCGACACCGTCGCCCCCAGGATCGCACCGCCGCACATCGTCAGCACCACGCCGTAACGCAACTTCTCGCGGTCCCCGGTGCCCCCCGCCAGCCTGCTGTCGAACCCGATGCCGACAATCGTCTGCGTCAGCACCGTGGTGCTCAACTCCTGGATGCCGAACTGGCGCGCGGTCGCGTTCTGAATGCCGAAGGTCATCGCGAGAACGATCAGGATGAACTTGCGGTTGTCCTGATAGTCCAGCACCCCCGATCCCGTGAGAATCGAAAGCACGGTCAGCAGAACGACTTCCACACCCAATGCGGTGGCCAGCCAGTTCCGGACGTGGCTGTCGAGATGGCGGCGGAGCCGCCCACCCACCACGGTGCCCAGTACGAACCCGAGGAATGCCACCAGGGCCCCGGTCACGTCGACGCCTGAGTGCGGTACGAACCAGAATCCGAGGAAGATCACGTTGCCGGTCATGTTGGCGACGAACACATGGCCCAGAACCAACACACTGACTGCGTCGACGATCCCGGTGGCGCTCGTCAACAACAGCAGTGCCACAACGGTCGACCGCTGCGTCACCGGTGAGGCGATGGCCATACCTACATCCTCGCCGCTACAGCTGCGGAGACAGGTCCAATTGGGTCAACGCCGGCATCTGAGTGATCAGCCAATCCCCGTCGGTGCGCTGCAATATCAGCCGATACGACATGTACCGCAGCGACGGAACATTCTTGGTCACCGGGCTCGTCGACACCGTATTGGTGTAGACGATCGCAGTGGCCTCATCGCGACCGATGGTCTCCACCGCGGTGCCCAACACCTCGGTGTTGTTGGTGACCTGCGCCTGCTTGTTCGTCGGCACGAGGGAATCGATCAACTTCCGGTACTGGTTCGCGAAGTCGCCCGACAGGTACTTCGCAGCCCGATCCGGCAGGGTCTCGATGTCGTCCGGGTTGTAGGTCCACAACGTGGTGATCGCCTCGGCCGAGGTCCGCGCCACTTGAAGTTTGGTCGCCACCAATGCCCGGTCGGCCAGGTACGGCTGCAACATCGCACCCCCGAATGCCCCCGCCGCCACGAACACCGCCGCCGCACCGACGGCGAGGTACGTCAGCCGCTTGCCGGCCTCGCGGTGTGGAACGAGGACCACATCCTCATCCGGCTCAGCCTCGCCCGGTTCGGCCTCGGTGTCGACCTCAGCTTCGGTGTCAGCGTCCGGCCCGGCGTCGGCATCTGGTGTGGCCTCAGCGTCGGGTGCCGGTTCAGCCGTCGGTTCCGGCTCGGCGTCTGACGCGGGCTCTGCGTCCGCTTCAGGTTCGACGTCACCTTCGGGCTCGACGGCCGCCTTGCGAGCCGCCTTGCCCGTGGGGGTACGCCGCTCCGGAGCGTCGCCGGCTTCGTCGGCCGCCGAGTCGGCGGGCGACTCGACCGATTCCTCAACCACCGGTTCGGTACGGCTACGCCGCCCGAAACGCAGTCTGCGGCGCGGCTTGTCAGGCTCGCCGGTGGTCAGATCACCTGAATCAGCTGGCTGATCTTCCACTGCTGTCCTTCCCAAATCGTCGTCGCAATCCAACGGCTGCCGCTTTCGATCACGGACTTCCCGTCAGGGGTCCGGGTGTTGACCTTCGTAGCGACCAGAACGTCGGCACTACCGTCGTCGTTCCATCGCGCGATGCCGGCATCGACTACCGAGCCCTCGGTCGGCTCGGCCCGCGCCACCTGAACGACGATCTCGTTCTGCTTCTCCTGGAACATCTTTCGGAAATCGCCGGTCGCCTGGGACGCGATGCGGTCGGCATAGTCGTTGGCGTGGAACGGATCCACCGTCGTGTACACCGTCATGAACTCACGCACGTAGTCCAGCGCGCCCGCGGTCTTGATCTCCGCACGGCGATCCGATTCGTGCCGGACCAGAATCAATGCGCTGCCCGTGATGGCCGCGGCGATGATCAGGGCCGAGATCATCCCGACGATCGGCAGGCCCCAACGGATCGGTTCCTTGGGCTCCTTGGGCTCGACGGCGAAGTAGTCGCGCTCGTCGGGCTCGATCCGACGACGCGGGCTCACTGTGCGCCCCCGCTCAGAACCGGCCGTTTGAGCACCGTCAGGCTATCGACGAGCCAGTGGTCGTCTGACTTCAGGAATTCCACCCGCACCGTAGCTGTGATGAACTTCAGCTCCTGCGGATTGGTGCCGCGCTGGCCCTGCAGCGCCAGCAGCATCGTGGCCGCGTCCTTGGTAACGCCGGGCAGCACCGCGCTGCTCACGGCCGAGTAGTCATTCGTCGTCGGACCGGCCTTGCGCACCGCGTCCTGCTGGGCGACCAACTGCGGCCGGTAGTTGTCCGTGGCCAGCGACTGCGCCTTGGTGAAATCCGCGTCGACGGAATCCACCCCGTAGCTCAGCAGCTGCTCGACGATCCGCGGGCCCTGGTCGGCGATCTGCGTGCGGGCCTCGTCCACTGCCCGATCCTGCCGGTACACCACCACATATCCCAGCCCGCCCGCGATTCCGCTGAGCAGCGCGAGCGTCAGCAACATCGCGCCGGCGCGACGCCGGACGTCAGACTCAGGCCGATCGACGCGACGCACCTCGGTGCGGGTCAGCAGATCGGCGAAGGTCCGGTTCCGCGAATCCCACAGCGGCCACAGCCAACCCAGGAACACCGCCGCGGTGTCCAGCAGATGGGCCAGGTCGCGCAGCAGCAGCCGCCCCAGACCGGCATCACCGGCCGGCGACACCACCCGAATACCGAACACCGACCGGCCCGGACTCCAACCCGTCAACGCCGGCAACAGGATGCGATTCACGCTCGAAACGGCGACCAGCAGGACCAATCCGCCCGCGTACACCGCCCACCACAGCCACGTGCCCAACGCCGTGCCCTGAGCAACCAGAGTCACCGTGGCGACCAACCCGGCAGGCGCGAGCACATCGATCGCGAACGCGCCGGCCCGAGCCGGCCACGACGCCAACCGGGTCTGGTCCGTCCCGATCCCCCCAGCGGAGATCGTTTCGGCGTTGTCCAGCACAGTGGTCACGACGTGACCTGGTCGAGCCGGGCGACTTTGTAGTTACCGTCCTCGGCGCGCGCCATCTTCACCCGCAGCCGGTAGCCCTGCTCTTCATCGGACTTCTCGGTGTTGGTGACCAACACACGCACCGCGACCAACAGGTCCATCGACCCGTCGTCGTTGTGCTTCTCCACCGCCGCCCGCAGGTCCGAGACCTTCACCTGCACGTTGGCAGCCTGGTAGGCATCGAGCAGCATGCCGCTGTAAAGGCCGGCCTGGGCCCCGAAGTCACCGGTCGCGCATTCGATGATCTTGGTCTGGGCCGCGATCATCGCCTGGGTATCGGGCGCCTGGGTTGCCGTCACGCAGTCCTTGGCCGCGGCCAGGGCCTCGGCCTCGTCGCTGGCGATGCGTTCACTGTCCTGATGTGCCCGCAACGCCAGGTAGCCGCCGACGCCGACGGCCGCCGCCAGGACAAGTAGCCCGGCGAGGATCGCCGCCATCCAACCCCGTCCCAGACGAGATGGCCGTGACGTGCCCTCCTCGGCGTCCGTGGCCGAGATCGGATCAGCGATCTCGGTGACGGCCTCCGCTTGCGGTTCGGTGGTGTGGGGGTCCTGCTGGTCGGCGAGGTTCAGCTGGCTGGTGCCAGCATCTCCTTCCATCCGTCATCTCCTGGTTTATTCGAGTTGGTGACGGAGTACTTCACACCGCCGGGACCGACCACCTCGCCGCTGGACGGACTATAGGTGGCGGTCGAACCTGCTGCCGGAGTGTAGATGCAGGGGTTCGGCTGCTGTCCACTACAACTCACATTGCCACCCCGCGGCGCGGTCAGCGGGTCGCTGCGTGGCGCCGTTGATTCCGGTGGTGGGAGCTGACTTGCCGGCAACGGGTTCAACCCATTATTCACCGAAGGCGCGGGGATGACCCGGCCCGGATCGACGGGCTGATCGCAGCGCGCGGCCGGGGCCGGGCAGTTGCGGATCTGATTCGGGTCGCCGTACCACGGGTTGGTGCCCAACGGCTGGTAGGGCGCATCGCTGTGGCACTCGGCCGGCGAGGCGGCCCGCTTGCCGGGCACGTCGGCACACGGGTAGTTACGCGCACCGCGCACCGCATTGTTCGCGTCCTTGGGGATCTTGCAGTACAGGCCCGACGGCAGCGGCGCCGTCGACGTATCCGCAGGTGAACGCCACTCCGACGCGGGCAGGAACCCGGTCAGGCACGGTGGCGGCACGTTGATGCCGAGACCGAAGTGCAGCAGGCCCTTGGGCGCGAAGATCGTCGCAGTCTGGGCAACCGCGCCACCCTGGGGCAACGCCACCAACACCTGCTCGACGTTCTTGTTGTACCGCTTGAGCATGTCGATGACGATTTCCAGGTTCGCCAGCGTCTGCGGCAACGACTCCCGGACATCGCCGAACACCGAGTTCAGCTGATCGGCCGTCGGCGCCGCCTGCTGGATGCCACTCCGCAACGCAGCGTCGTTCTGAGCGCTCTGAGCCGCCAGCGTGTTCAGGTTCTTCGCCCACCGCGAGATCGCGTCGCCCGAATTCACCTGGCTGTCGATGATCGGCCCGGAGTTCTCGACGATGTCGTTGACAGGACCGATGTTGTCCTTGAAATCACTCGCGATCGCCTGGGTGGAATCGACCAGTCGCTGCAGTGACGGCCCGAGCCCACCGACGGCCGTGGCCGTCTCGTCGAGCAGGGTTGCGATCTTCTCCTTGGGCAACGCCGCCAGACCCCGCTGAGCGGCGTCGAGCGACGGTCCCACCTCGGCGGGCACCGAGCCCTTCTCGATGGTGTCGCCGTCA
Organism: Mycobacterium sp. NPDC004974; assembly: GCF_053600815.1. Classification (NCBI taxonomy): domain Bacteria; kingdom Bacillati; phylum Actinomycetota; class Actinomycetes; order Mycobacteriales; family Mycobacteriaceae; genus Mycobacterium; species Mycobacterium sp. NPDC004974. Next base: position 53,410 of record NZ_JBSGAQ010000006.1, read on the forward strand.
CGGAAGTACTTCCCGGTGCTGCCGCCCTCGGACACCAGGTCGATGAACTGCTCACCGACCGCCGACACCGAGTGCACGTTGGCACTGGCGTCCAGCGGGATCCGGTACTGGTCGTAGATGTTCATCTCGACCCGGGCGCCCTGCTCGGTGGGCTCGACGGAGGTCACCTTGCCGATCGTCGTACCGCGATAGGTGACGTTGGCCGTGGCGTACAAACCGCCCGAGTTCGGGAGGTTGGCGTTCAGCTTGTACATCCCGATCCCGGCCCAAGTCGGCAACCGTAGGTACACGAGCGCCAGCACGACCAGAGCTATCACGGTCAGCACAGTGAACAGAACGAGCTGCATCTTGATGAAGCGGGTCAGCACCATGTCTCACTCCCCCCTTTCCACAAGCGGGCCACCAGGTGCATCGTGCGGGTTCGGCGTGAACCGGACGTCCGGGATCATCGTCGCCGGATCGCGGCCCCACGCCTGCTCCAGCGCCCGGAGCATGCCCGAGACACCGGTGCCGGACAGGAACGCGTTGTCCACCGAGCTCAACGTCAGGTCGATCGTCAGCGACACGTTGATGTAGTCGCCGCGCACCGCCTTCGGGATGTTCTCGATGTTGAACGGCACCGTGAGGATCAGCTTGAGCGCTTCCACCAGGTACGGGGCCGAGCGTGCCAGCTGCTTGAGCGGCCGCTGCAGATTCTGCAGGTTGGTGTGCAGATTCGCGTTGCTGTTCGACAACGTGTCGTCGGCAGCCTTGGACAACCGGCCCAACGACGTCACCGCATCGGCGAACAAGTCGCGCGTATCGGCGAAATGCTGGATCAGCGGCGGGAACTCGGTCAGCACCCGGTCCAACGTGTCATTGCGCGCCGCAACGATGTTCAACAGCCGGTTGGTCGAATCGATCGCCCGGGTGATGTCGTTGCGCTGCTGGTTGAGCTGGTCGGTGAACGTGTCGAGCCGGCCCAGGAAGTCGCGGATCTGATCGGCGCGACCGTTGAGGATGTTGAACACCTCGGTCTGGATGGTCTCGATGTTCGGGATGCCACCGCCGGTCAGGATGCCCGAGATACCGGCCAGCGTCCGCTCGATCGTCGGATAGGCCGACGACTGCGCCAGCGGAATGGTGTCCCCGCTGCGCAGCATCTCCTTGGACGCGTCCTTGTCCGGCGGATTGAGCTCGACGTGCTGCGAACCCAGCAAGCTGGTCTGGCCGATCTTGGCCAGGGTGTTCTTCGGCAGCTCGATGCCCGGCTCAAGGTCGACCGTCAACGTGGGCACCCAGTTGATCAGCTCGATCTTGCGGACCCGGCCGACGAACACGTCGCGCACCCGCACCCGGCTGTTGGCGTTGAGCGCCAACGTCTCCGGCATCTGCACGTACAGCGTGGTGCGCCCGGACTCGGTGCCCGGCCCACCCGGCAGTGGCACGTTGGCCACACCGCGCCACTGCCCACACGAGGTGAGGATCAGCGCGGACGCCGACAACACCGCGACGCGTCGGCCGACGCGGCCCCAGTTGCGTGTCCTCATGAGCCCTGTCTTTGTCGTCATCAGCCCTGGCCTCCAGCCTCGGCAGGCAACGCGGGTCCGGCGGGAGCCGGGCCAGGCGCCGGAGCGGCCGGTGCGGGAGCCGACATCGGGTCACCCGGGATCACACCCGGCGCAGGCACCGGCGGCGGTCCGGGCTGCGGGTACCACGGTGGCGGCAGCGGGTTGCGCTCGTCGTACGAGTTCGGCGGTCCGGGCAGGTTGCCTCCCGGAGGAGCCCCGAACGCCGGCGGGGCCGGCGGGGCCGCGATGTCCGGGCCACCCATCAACTCGGACAACGACTCCGGCGTCAGCATCTGCTGCGTGGCCGGCTGCACCTGCACACCCTGCATACCCGGCGCCACAGTCCAGCCCGGCTCGTGGTTGCCGTGCGAGAACAAGGTGTCACGTGACCAGATACCCGGCACGGTGGTGTCCTTGTACCCACCCGGCGGCTGCAGGCGCGGATCCGAGTAGGAGATCTGCTTGGGCAGCGTCATCGCGGTGTTGGCCAGGTTCTGGCCGAACGGCAGGTAGTTGAACTTGATCGCGTCCAGGATCGGTGCCAGGTACTGCGCACACAACTCGGCCGAATCCTGATACCCCAACCGGCTGCCCGCCTGAATCGAACTGCAGATGAACTGCAGCGGGTTGGAGAAGTTGGTCAGGCCCGGCAGAACCGGCAAGCTCACGATGCCACCCTGGTTGGGCGAGACGATGTTGAGCACGTTGGCGGCCAGGTTCGGGTACGAGTGCAGACCCGTCTCCAGACCATTGCGCGGTTCCGGCTGCAGGATCGCCGTCGTCGCCTCCGACAAGTTGTTGACGTCGTGCGCGAGCACCCCGCCGTTCTTGTCCAGGAACTCACGAGTGGTCTTGAGCACCCGGTTGAGATCCTGCAGGGCCGTTGCCAACTCCTGATCGGTGTTGGTGAACGAGTTGGTGAACTGCGCCAGATCCTTGTTGAGCGCCACGAACTGCTGATCGCTCTTGTGCAGGGCATTGACGAACAACGCCAGGCTCTTGACCACCTGGAAGAAGTCGCCGCGACCCTGGTTGAGCGTGGTCAGCGCCTCCGACAACCCGTTGAGGGTGCGGTTGAGCTGTTCACCCTTGCCCTGGAAGCCGTCGGCGAAGGACTCGATGATGTCGCCGAACGGGCCCTTGGGCTGTTCGGCGGTCGGGCCCAGCTCGTCGAGCAGGCGGGTGATCTGGTTGCGCAGCTCGTCGTACTCAACCGGGATCTGGGTGTTCTCGATCGGGATCACCGCGTTGTTCTGCAACCGTGGCCCACCCGTGTAAGGCGGGGACAGCTGGATGACGCGCGAGGCCACCAGGCTCGGGTTCAGCACAGACGCCGTGACGTTCTCGGGCACCTTGTACTTGTTGTTGACGTGGAAGACGACCTTCATCTTGTCGCCGTCGGTCTCGATGCTGTCGATCGCACCGACCTTGACGCCCATGATGAGGACCTTGTCACCGGGGTACAGCGCGAGCACCTCGGGGAAGTACGCGGTGACCGTGGTGTTGGTCATCTTCTTGTACAGGTTCATGCCGAAGTAACCCAGCACCAGGGCAGCCACCACCGCCAGCGCACCGACGATGATGGATGCCCGGGAAGCCTTGGGCAACTTGATGTTTCGAACGTTGAAAACTGTTGACATAGCGGCGGCCTATCCCTGCGACCCGGGCGGAAGGAACGGCGGATTACCCGGCAGCGGCGGTGTCCCCACCGGCCCTGCGTCGGGACCCGGTCCCGGCGGCGCCGGGGGTGCGTTCAACGGGCCCGGATGCGGTGCGTAACCCGGGATGGGGCCCGGCGCCACCGGCAACGGTGCGATCGGAACGGTGCGGGCCCCGGGCGGACCGGGGGCCAGCTCGACCGGGGCACCCGGCTGATCCGGCGGCATGTCGCCCGGGATGGCCGCGCTGGGCACACCCGGCGAATGCGCGATGCCGTCAGGATTCGGCGCCGAGGTCGCCAGATCCGGCGGACTGTAGTTGGGTCCGTACGGGTTGTCACCGTAGGGCCCAACGGTTGCCCCTGCGCACGGCATCGGGTTGCCCGGGGACGGGATCCCGGCCGCGGTCGGCGTGTACGAGCACGGCGATCCGGGTGGGACGGCGGGTCCCGGGTGCTCCGGGGTGCCTTCCAGCGGAATCGGGGCCGGCGGCGGGGCGCCGTTCTCGAAGCGCTTTCCGTTCGGATCGGGGAACCGGGCCGACGGCAGGCCGGCGTTACGCCAGAACTCCTCGGGATCGATACCGCGCTTCTTGAACGCGGAATCGACGAACGGCTGCAGGATCTGCGGCGGGATCAGGTTGACCAGCATCACCTTGAAGTACGGGCCGGAGGCCAGGGCCTCGGCGAGTGAGGTGATGAACTTGCCTGCGACAGTGAGGGTGTCGGCCAGGTCCTGCTTGCGCTCGACGAGCAGGTCGCTGACCGTGCGCAGCTGCTCCAGCACGTGGTTGAGGTTCGGATTGTCGTTGATCAGGCCCTCGACCTGACGCGACACCGACGACACCCGCTCCAGCAGCATGCTGACGGCCTGGCCGCGCTCGTTGACCGCGGCCAGCAGGGTCTGGGCGTTCACCAACAGCTGGTTGACCTGCGTGCTGCGGTCACCGAGCACCGTGGCGATCTTGTTGGCGTTGGCCAGCAGCTTCTTGACGTCCTCATCGCGCTTGCCGATGGTCTCGGAGAACTTGGCCACGCCGTCCAGCGCGGCGCTCAGGTGCGGCGAGGTCTGATCGACCGTCTCCGACAACACGTTCAGCGATTCCTTGACCGACGTGGTGTCCCAGCCCGACGCGTTGCGCGTGACATCCAGGAACGCGTCGTAGATCTGATACGGCGTCGTCGTCTGCCCCAGCGGCAGCATCCCGCGCGGCGGCAGCGTCTGGCTGCCGCGCGGCTGGATCTCGATGTTCTTCCGACCCAGGATCGTGTCGGTACGGATCGCCGCGCGGCTCTCGGTACCGATCGTCTTCCCACCCAGGGTGTAGCCGATCTCGACCTTGTCGCCGTTGATGTCCATGCTCTTGACCGTGCCGACATCCATACCGGCGATGCGCACCTTGTCACCCAGGCTCAGGCCACCGGTATCGGAGAACTGGCCGTAGTACGTGGGGACCGCGAACAGCATCGGCACGCTCGTCAGCGTCGAGCCGACGCCGATGACCAGTGCCACCACCGCAACGCCCATGAGGCCTTTGCGGAAGCGGTCGGAACCTTGCAGTGTCCTCATCTCGGCGTGCACCTACCCGACGGCTGTGAACTGAGTTTGACGGTTCGGACAGGGCCACCTGGCTGCAACCCGTTGAGCTTCAACGAGAGGTCGCAGGCATAGAAGTTGAAGAAGTCACCGTAGATGCCACCGGCACGGCCGATGATCTTCAACGCTTCGGGGAACTGCACGAGGATGTCGTTGAGCTGCTGCTTCTGGTCGATCAGCGGCTGCTGGATGACCTCGAGGTAGCCGAGCGTGTCCTTGAGCAGCGGACGGTTGTCGGATAGCAGATCTGCCAGCGAGCCGGCCGCGTTGCTGATGTTGGCCACCGAGGATCCGATCGGATCGGCGCGGTTCTTCAGGCTGGTGATCAGTGTCTCGAAGTTCTTGAGGGTGTCGTCGAACTGCTGCTGATGCGCGACCGTGGTGTCCAGGACGATGTTGAGGTTCTTGATCACCTCACCGATGGCTTGGTCACGGTCGGCGATGCTCTGGGTGAGCTGTGCCGTCTGGTCCAGGATGTCGTTGATGGTGCCGCCCTGCCCCTGGAAGATCGTGATGATCGACTTGGAGATGGTGTTGACCTTCTCCGGGCTCAACGACTGGAACAGCGGACGGAAGCCGCCGACGAGTGCGTCGAGGTCGAGCGCGGGCTCGGTGCGTTCCAGCGGAATGGTGCTGCCCGGCGCGATCTTCGTGTCGCTCTCGCCGCGCTTGAGCTCGAGGTAGCGGTTACCGATCAGGTCCTGGTACCGGATCGCGGCCGTGGTCTGGTCGAACAACGGCAGCGACTTCTCGACGTTGAACGTGACCTCGGCCTGCTGGCCACCGTTGATCAGCTTGACGCCCGAGACCTTGCCGACCTCGACACCGGACGCCCGGACGAACTGCCCGGTGCGCAGACCGCTGACGTTCTTGAAGATCGCCGAGTACTCGGAGGTCCGGTTGAACCGGATCTGACCGAAGACCACGAAGATGATCGCAGTGAAGGTGAGCAGCACCAGTGAGAAGATGCCGAGCTTGATAATCGTGCCCTTGATGCTCATGGGTTGATCGTGTTCTCCCCCACTTGGCGGCCCCACACGTACTCGGTCACGAGAGGTTGCCCCATCTCGAGGTGGTTGTAAGGCGCGATCGATGCACCGGTATCCATCACCAGGTACGGCATGGGCCACAGGTCCTTGGTGATCGGCTGCCAGCAGCCGGGCCGTCCCTCGGGCCCGCCCTTGGCGTTGATCCGCGGCAGGTTGTCGGGATAGACGTACGGGTTGCCCACGCCGATCACCAACGACTGGGTCTGCAGTGAGTAGCCGTTACCGCCGAGCGCGCCGGCGAGCTTCGGGCCCGCGTCGTGGTAGTTGCGGATCGTGCAGAACAACGCCGGGCTGTACTTGTCGAGCAGAGCCGAACTCGGCAGCAGGTCCTGGGCGCCGCGGACCAGATACGGGCCGCCGCGCTCGAAGATGTCGCCGCCGGTGTTGCCGAATCCGACTGCGGCCACCAGTGCCTGGTCCAGGTTTCCGCGCTGTTCGTTGAGCGTGCGCGCGGTGGTGACGGCGTTGGTCAGGCCGTCGAACAGATCGGGACCGGCATTCGCGTAAACCTCGCCGAGGTCGGCCAGACCCGCGATGTCGCGGCGGATCTGGGGCATGCGCGGGTTGAGGTCCGACAGGATCTCGTTGCCGTTCACGATCGACTGGCCGAACTTGTCACCCAGGCCGTCGAGCGCTTGTGCGGTGGCCGTCAATGTCTGGTTCAGCTTGATCGGGTCGATCTGCTCGGAGATCGACGTGATCGTCTCGAACAGGGTGTTGAACTCCGTCGTCACGCCCTGGGCGCGGATCGGCGTTCCGGGCGTCAACCGGTTTGCCGAGGGATTCTTCGGCGACAGGAACGAGATGTACTTGTTGCCGAACACCGTCGTGGCCCGCAGCTCGGCGGTCACGTTGTCCGGGATCAGCTTCAGGTACTGAGGCTTGACGTCCAGCGTCAGCTTGGCTTCCGGGTTGTCGTCGACGGTGACGACATCGACGGAAGCCAGCCGGCCGATCGGCACACCGTTGAAGGTGACCTTCGAGCCCGGGTCCATCGACAGGCCGGCCCGTCCGGACAACACAGTCAGCTGCGTCTTCTTCTCGAACGTCCCGCGGAACTGCATCCACGTCAGCGCGAGGACCATGGTGGTGACGAGCGCAAGCACCAATCCGGCCAGCTTGTACGGCGGGATCTTGGGCTTGTTCAGAGGAGTTTGAGGCGTCGTCATGCCGCTACACCGTGAGGTTGAAGTTGGGGTCGGTGCCGTAGAGCGCCAACGATGCCAACAGGACCACCAACACGATTGCGATCAACGAGGTTCGCATCGACCTCCCTACTGCCTCACCCACACCGACGGCACCGCCACTGGCGTAATAGCCGAAGTAGCAGTGGTTCAACATGACAACGATGGACATGACGATGACCTGGAGGAAGGACCACATCACGTCGTCGACGCGCAGGAACGTATGGAAGTAGTGCTCATACGTACCCACCGACTGCGAGTAGAAGACCGTCGTGACGAACTGTGCGGACAGGAAGGACAGCAGGACCGCCCCGGCGTACAACGGGATGATGACGATCGATCCGGCGATGAGGCGGGTGGACACCAGATACGAAATCGACCTGATCCCCATGACTTCCAGCGCGTCGACCTCTTCGCTGATGCGCATGGCGCCGAGTTCGGCGGTGGCGCCGGCACCGACCGTGGAGGCCAGGGCCTGACCGGTGACGACCGGGGCAACGACGCGGATGTTTGCCAGGGCGGCGAAGAAGCCGGTGAAGGCCTCGACGCCGATATTGCCCAGGGACGCGAAGCCCTGGATGGCGATCAGGGAGCCTGCCGACAGCGTGACGAAACCGATGATGGCCACGGTGCCGCCGATGACGGCCATCGCGCCGGTACCCATCCCGATCTCGGCGACGAGTCGCAGAGCTTCACGACGGTAGTGCCGGAACGCGTGCGGGATGGAGCCGATGGCCTGGATCACGAACCACGCGACGTGGCCCATGCTGTCGAGGAACCGGGCCGGAGTGCCCGCGATGTCTGAGGTACGCGAGAACGCTCGAGGGAACCGGGAGCGAAGGACGGTTGCTGTACTCATGTCAATGCCCTGTTCCGAACCGCACACCGATGGTGGTGAGCACGACGTTGACTGCGAACAATGCCACCACGCACAACACCAGGGTCTCGTTCACCGCGGTGCCGACGCCCTTGGAGCCACCGGCCACCGTCAGGCCGCGGTAGCAGCCGACGAGTCCGGCGATCAGACCGAACAACGTGGCTTTGATGACCGAGATCATCACCTCGGGGAATCCGGTCAGCAGGGTCAGCGTGGACACGTAGGCACCGGCGGAGACGTTCTGGACATAGACGCCGAAGAAGAAGCCGCCAACCAGACCGATGGTGATCACCGCGCCGTTGAGCATGAAGGCCACAAAGGTGGAGGCGACCACGCGGGGAACGACCAGGCGTTCGATCGGGTCGATACCCAGTACCTCGAGCGCGTCGATCTCCTCACGCACGGTGCGGGCACCCAGGTCCGCGCAAATCGCCGTCGACCCGGCGCCGGCCACCACGAGCACCGTGACCAGAGGACCGAGCTGCGTGACCGCGCCGAGGGCTGCGCCCGCGCCCGACACATCGGCGGCACCGAACTCCGCCAACAGGATGTTGAGCGTGAAGATGATGAGCACGGTCAGTGGGATCGAGACCGCGAGCGTAGGCAGGAATGCCACCCGGATCAGGAACCAGCTCTGCAACACGAACTCTTTCCACTGGAAAGGCCGTGTGAGAAAGGCCTTTCCAGTGAGCACAGTCATCTTGAAGAAGCCACCGACCATAGCCAACGGCTTCTCCAGTTGACCACGTACGTAGCCGACGAGCCCGTCGGCGGGCGCCGTCACCGTTGCGCCCCCTGGACGTGTCGCACGCCCCCTCCTCGTCGCCTGTCAGCTTGTGTGATCCGTCTCTCCCTACTCGCGAGTAGTAATTGAGACCACCGGACTGTACCCGATAAAAACCGGGCCGTGCACTGCATCGGGTGGATTGTGCCATCAACCGTTAGCAAGGGCGTGCAGGGACAGCAAACTTTCGGTGCGACCTGCAGAAACCGTTGACGCTGAGTTACTTTCGCAAACGTCAACCCTACTGGGCGTTGACCGGTGAGCCGAAGCGTTCCCGAAGTTCGGTCTTGAGCACCTTGCCCGAGGGATTGCGGGGCAGGGCATCGACGATTTCGAGCGCCTTCGGGTGTTTGTAGCGCGCCAGGCGTTCAGTGAGGAAGCCGTCGAGATCTCCGAGATTCAGTACGTCGCCTCGGGTCAGGGCAACCACCGCAACCGGAACCTCGCCCCATTTCTCGTCATGGCGGCCGATCACCGCGACCTCGGTGATGGCGGGGTGCCCGGCGAGGACGTTCTCCACTTCGGCGCAGTAGATGTTCTCGCCGCCGGAGATGATCATGTCCTTCTTGCGGTCGACAACCCAGATGTAGCCCTCCTCGTCCTGCCGAACGAGATCACCGGAGTGGAACCAACCACCGGCGAACGCCTCGGCGGTGGCCTTGGGGTTGTTCCAGTAGCCCGCCATCAAAGTTGGGGCGCGGTAAACGATCTCGCCGACCTCGCCGACCGGGACGTCGTTCATGTTCTCGTCCACGATGCGGGCGGATACGGTGGGGATCACCTGACCGACCGAACCGAGCTTGCGAATTGCGTCGTCTGCCAACAACATGCAGGTGACCGGCGACATTTCCGTCTGACCGAATGCAGCGAGGATCTGGCTACCCGGGAACGTCTCGGCCATTGCCCGGAGCAAGGTGTCCGAAGCCGGTGCCGCACCCCATGACAGGGCTCGCAGGCAAAGATCGCGTGGATTGACTTTCTGCTCGGCGCACACCGCCTGCCACTGTGCGGGCACCAGGAAGATCGCGGTGACCTTCTCGGCCGCCAGCACGTCGAGCAACGCACCCGGGTCGAACGCGCCGAGCGGATAGATCACCGTGGGCAGGCCGAGCGTCAGACCCGTATTCACGTTTCCGGCGACGCCGGCGATGTGGAACAGCGGGACGCCGATGAAGCCGACGTCATTGTTGATGTCGACGCCACTGGTGAACAGGTTGGTCATGCCCTGCCCGACGAGGTTGGCGTGGGTCAGCACCGCGCCCTTGGGCCGGCCGGTGGTTCCCGAGGTGTACATGATCAGTGCGGGGGCGTCGCTGGGGATGTCGACCGGTTGCGCGGGGTCGCCGTCTTCGGCGATCAGGTCCTCATAGCCGAGGACGCCGTCCTCGGTAGGTGCGTCGGCCACGATGACCGTCGACAGCGTGGCATCGAGATCGCGTACCGCCGTGGCGACTCCGGCGAGGACGGGCTCGGTGACGATGACGCGGGCCTCGCAGTCGCTGACCAGGAAGGCCACCTCGGGTGGGGTCATCCGGAAGTTCACCGGCACCGCGATGGCGCCGAGCTTGTTGGCCGCCAGCATCGCCTCGATGAACTCGGGCCGGTTCAGCATCAGGATCAGCACCCGGTCGCCGAAGCCGACCCCTCGCCGGTTCAGGGCGCCGGCCAGCCTGGTCACCCGGTGGTCGAGCTCGCGCCACGTGGTGGTGTGCCCCAGGTACCGCAGGGCGGTCTTGTCGGGCTGCATCAGGGCATGCCGGGTCAGTTGATTGGCCCAGTTCTGACGACGGGCCAGGTATGGCTGCTCAGTGGGGAACGTCTCGGCAGTCAACGGATCTGCACTCCATCGGTATCGAGTTGCACGAATTTTATATTTGATCAAACATGGGGTTGCCCCGGTCACACTATGGCCTCGGCGCCTCGGCGACAAGCCCACCAGAAAGGCGACCGGATTCGCGTGAACGCACCTGCCAGAGCGGCCGTGCAACGTCGTCGCGGGGGACGGCGCGAGCAACTTTCCGACGAGGTTGCCGCCCAACTGCGGGCCGAGATCATGACCGGTGTGCTGCGGCCCGGGACATTCATCCGGCTCGACGAAACCGCCGCGGCACTCGGGGTGAGCATCACCCCGGTACGCGAGGCGCTGCGCACGCTGCGCGGCGAGGGGATGGTGCAGTTGGAGCCCAACCGCGGCCACGTCGTGGTGCCCCTGACCCGCGCCGACGTCGAAGACATCTTCTGGCTGCAGGCCACCATCGCGCGGGAGCTCGCCGCCACCGCCACGACCCGCATCACCGCGGCCCAGATCGATGAGCTGGAACAGCTGAACGCCGAACTCGCGACCGCGGTCGAAGCTCACGATCCCGTCGCGATCTCGTCCGCCGAGTTCGCCTTCCACCGGGCGTTCAACCACGCCAGCGGCCGAATCAAGCTGGCCTGGTTCCTGCTGCACGTCGCGCGGTACCTGCCTGCCCTCATCTATTCGACCGATCCGCAGTGGGGCACCGAGGCCGTGGAGAACCACCGGTTGCTGATCCACGCGCTGCGCCGGCGGGATGCGACTGCCGCGGTGGAGCTCAACGCAAACCAGTTCACCGACGCTTCCGAACGGCTCATCGCCCGGCTGAACGACATCGGGATGTGGGACTGACACGTCGGGGCAGTCCCACTGTTCACATCAGCACCGCCGTCCCGCCAGTGTGCCGAGCTGGCCGGCTACGCGCGACAATCGAGCGACAATCGCCTCATAAATATCGTCAGCACCGCTGTTCACAGGTGCAATCAACACTCTCGTCACTCCGGACCTCACCAGCCTCGTGGGCAACAGATTTCAGCTTGCCCACCTGCCAGCGACAAAGTCGCTGATAGTCGGGCACGAGACGGGTGAGGCTGACGGGGCCAGCGGTACTGGTCAGGCGGGAACGGCCAGCGACAATGGGTCTTGCGTGACCCGTAGTGCCAATGTGGCGATTGTCGCTGGATTGTCGCTCGTAGCCGGGCACATCGGATATCCGTCCGAAATCTGTGGCCCGTGTGACTTGCCGGACCGCGTTGGCACCGCGACCCCATGACGGACAAACTCGTGCTGCGGGCACCAACCTCCGCTACGTACTGACCATGCAGCTGCTGCAGCACGGCAGCAGCCGCCCGCGCGGCCTAAGCCGACAGCTGCTGCACCCTGGTGATGAGGGCGTTGGCCAGGTGATCCAGGGTGTCGCCGATGAGCTTCTTGACCATCATGGCCGGGATCGGCAGCTTGACCTCGACCTCGAGGTCAACCTGGAGCAGCGTGCTGTCCGGCCCGAGGGGCACGACCGAGAACCTCTGCTCCTGCTTGGTGAAGTGGTCGCCCTGCTGCAGCACGGTGTAGATCTGGTTCTCGGCGGGGTAGTAGACCGCGTTGATGAAGGTGCCGGATTGACCCTGGATCTCGACGTCCATACGCAGCTGGCTGGGCCGGCCGTCGTCGTAGCGGGCCAGGATCCAGCAGCCCTTGATCTCGGGGTTCCACTGCGGATAGGCCTCGAAATCACCGACGATCGCCATGATCTTGTCGGCAGGGGCATCAACCTCGACGGTCTTGCTCACGAGTGGCATCCGGCGATGATATCGACTGCAGCAGATCGCGGATCACGTCGGGAATCGGTACGGGGCGGCGCGTGGTCCGGTCCACGTAGACATGCACCCAGTGGCCGACCGCCGCCACCGGCCCGTCCGGCTCGAACAATCCGAGCCGGTAGGTGACGCTGCTGTTGCCCAACCGGGCCACCGCCAGGCCGACCACCAACGGGTCGGGGAATTTCAACTCCGCGAAGTAGCGGCACCCGGACTCGGCGACCACACCGAGCCAGGGCGCGGTGACCGGATCGACATCGCAATTGGTGTTGATCCAGCCGTTGATCGCCGTGTCGAACAGTTCGTAATACACCGCGTTGTTGAGGTGGCCGAACATGTCGTTGTCGGTCCATCGGGTCAGCACCGGCCAGTGCAGCGGAAAATCCTCGCGGGTCAGGTCGGCAGCTTCGGTCATGGCTGAAGTCTGACAGCAGGTGACAGGCTGGTGCGTATGAAGATCCGCGGAGCCGTCCTCGAGCACATCGGCCTCTCCCGCCCGTACGCCGAGTCCCGACCGATCCGGGTGAGCGACCTTGAGCTCGCCGAACCGGGCCCCGGCGAGCTGCTGGTGCGCATCGAGGCCGCGGGGCTGTGCCACTCCGATCTGTCTGTCGTCGACGGCAACCGGGTACGCCCGGTCCCGATGCTGTTGGGGCATGAGGCTGCCGGAATCGTGGAAGCGGGTGACACCGATCTGCCGGTGGGACAACGGGTGGTGATGACGTTCCTGCCGCGCTGCGGCGAGTGCCCGGCGTGTGCCACCGACGGCCTGACACCGTGCGGCCCCGGATCGGCCGCCAACGGCGCGGGCACGTTGATGAACGGCGACATCCGGCTGACCCGCGACGGCCAACCCGTGTTCCATCACCTCGGGGTGTCCGGATTCGCCACCTACGCCGTCGTCGACCGTCGCTCGGTGGTGCCCGTTCCGGGTGATGTCCCCGCCACGGTCGCGTCGCTACTGGGCTGTGCGGTACTCACCGGCGGCGGCGCGGTGCTCAACGTGGGCACGCCGCGGCCCGGCCAGACCGTGGCAGTGGTCGGCCTGGGCGGCGTCGGCATGGCCGCGGCCCTGACCGCGCTCGCGCACGACGACGTCCGTGTCATCGGTGTGGACCAGCTGCCCGACAAGCTGGCCCGAGCCCGTGAACTCGGTGTGCACGAGACCTACACCCCCGAGCAGGCCGCCGACCTCAAGGCCGACGTCGTGATCGAAGCCGCGGGCCACCCCGCCGCGTTGGAAACGTCGATCGCGCTCACCGGGCCGGGCGGGCGCACCATCACCGTCGGCCTGCCCCGTCCGGACGCCCGAATCTCGGTGTCGCCGTTGGGCTTCGTGGCCGAGGGCCGGTCACTGATCGGGAGCTACCTGGGCTCGGCGGTACCGGCCCGCGACATCCCCCGGTTCGTCGAACTCTGGCGGGCCGGGCGGCTGCCCGTCGAGCAGCTGGTGTCCTCGACCATCACCCTCGATCAGATCAACACCGGCATGGACGAGCTGGCCGAGGGGCGGGCCGTGCGCCAGATCATCGAGTTCGGTTAGAACCAGTTGTCGCGCATCTCCAGTGTGGTGCGGTCCAGGCTCGCCAGCAGGTCCAATTGCGGGGCGGTCCTGGGTAATTCGTAGCGAAAGAAATAGCGGGCGGCCTGCCGCTTGCCGTCATAGAAGTCGCCCGTACGTCCTTCGGCGGCCAGGTACTGCTCCAGCCAGATCCACGCCACCACGATGTGCCCGAACGCCTCCAGGTACACCGCGCTGTTGGCCATCGCGGCCTCGACGTCACCGGAGGCGAACATCGCGCCGGTGACCGCGACCAGCCGCTGCCAGGCCGCGTCCAGCTGAGCGGCCAGCTCAGGCGCCACACCCGTGGCCTGCGAGACGGTCACCGCGATCCGCTCCCCGAGTGCCGCCAGGCCGGCCCCGCCGTTCTGGGTCACCTTGCGGCCCAGCAGGTCCAGGCTCTGGATACCGTGGGTGCCCTCGTGGATCGGGTTGAGCCGGTTGTCGCGGTAGTGCTGCTCGACGTCGTACTCGCGGGTGTAGCCGTAGCCGCCGTGCACCTGGATCGCCAGGCTGTTGGCCTCCACACACCACTGCGACGGCCAGCTCTTGGCGATCGGGGTGAGAATGTCGAGCACCGCAGTGTCACCGGTGTCCACGAGCTTGGCGCAGTACAGCGCGAGCGCCAGCCCGCCTTCGACATAGGCCTTCTGCGCCAACAGCATTCGCTTGACGTCGGTGTGCTCGATGATGGGCACCTGCGGGGTCGACGGGTCCCTGACACCCAACGGCCTGCCCTGCGGACGCTCGCGCGCGTACTGCACCGACTTGAGATAGCCGGTGTAGCCGAGCGCGACCGCGCCCATCCCGACGCCCAGGCGGGCCTCGTTCATCATGTGGAACATGTAGACGATGCCGCGGTGCGGCTCGCCGACGAGGTAGCCGACCGCGCCGTCGAAGTTGAGCACGGTGTTGGTGATACCGCGCTGCCCCATCTTGTGATTGAGCCCCGAGATGGCCACGCCGTTGCGGGTGCCGTCGGCCAGGAACTTCGGCACGACGAACAGCGAGATGCCCTTCGTGCCGGCCGGGCCACCGGGAATCTTGGCCAGCACCAGGTTGACGATGTTCTCGGTGAGCTCATGCTCGGCGCCGGAGATCCACATCTTCGAACCGAACAGCCGGTAGCTGCCGTCGGGCTGCGGTTCGGCACGCGTGGTGATGTCGGCCAGTGACGACCCGGCCTGGGTCTCCGACAACGCCATGGTGCCCGAGAACCGGCCCGCCAGCATGGGTTTGACGAACGTCTCGATCTGCTCGGCCGAGCCGAACCGGGCCAGCAGGTTGGCGTTCGCGATGGTCAGCATCAGATAGCCCGAGGTCGACACGTTCGCCGCGGAGATCCACGCGAATGCGGCCTGCGCCACCGTGGCCGGCAGCTGCGCGCCGCCGATCTCCGCGTCCATCCCCATGGCGAGCAGATCGGCCGCCGCGAAGGCGTCCCACGCTTCTTTCACGTCAGGGATCAGCGTGACGGTCTGCCCGTCAAACGTCGGCTCGTTGGCATCGCTGAGCTTGTTGTGCGGCGCGAAGTAGCGGGTCGCGAGTTGCTCGCACAGATCCAGCACGCCGTCGAAGGTTTCGCGGGAGTGTTCGGTGAATCGGTCCAGCGTGGTGAGCCTCTCGACGTCCAGCCACTCGTAGAGCAGGAAGTCCAGGTCGCGCCGCGACATGATGGTCGACTTCATCGGATCGTGCTCACGCCGCCGTCGACCGGGATGACTGCGCCGGTGATGTACGCGCTGGCCCGGCTGGCCAGGAACACCGAGATGCCGGCGATGTCGTCGGGTTGCCCGATCCGGCCGAGCGGCAGGGCCGACCCGACGGCCTCGGATCCGCCGCGCAGCATCTCCTTGGTCATCCGGGATTCGAACAGGCCCGGCGCAATCGCGTTGACCAGGATGCGTGGGGCCAGTTCACCGGCGAGGTGGCGGGTCAGCATGTGCACGGCGGCCTTGCTGGCGCTGTATGAGAAGTTGTCCCGCCCCTTTCCGGGCGCGACGATGCCGTCGATGCTGCCTGTGTTGATCACCCGCGCCGGATCCTCTTCGGTGGCAGCGGAATTCAGCAGCGGCGTGAGAGCGCGGGTCAGCATGAACACGCCTTTGACGTTGACGTCGTAGACCTTGTCGAACCCGGACTCCGGGAACTCCTCGTACGGTGCGCCCCAGGCCGCGCCCGCGTTGTTGAACAGTGCGTGGATCGCGTCCTCGCGCCCCGTCACGGCCGCGGTGAGCGCCGCGACCCCTTCGGCGGTCCCGAGGTCGGCAGGCACCGCGGAGATCCGGCCGAGAGGGGACAACGCGTCCACCGCCGCGGCCAGCTCGGCCTCCTTGCGGCTCGAGACGTACACGGACGCCCCGGCCTGCAGCAGGCCACGGGCCATCATCAGGCCGATGCCGCGGCCGCCTCCGGTGACGACGGCGACCTTGCCGTCCAGTCGGAACAGATCAGTCATGCCCACCAGTCTGCGTATAACGGACTGTGGGAGGCAATCATGGCGACGACCAAGATCGACTTCAGCTCGGTGGAGTGGGGTTCCGTCGAATGGACCAACGTGTGCACGCTGTATCTGCGGGCCTGCGAAAGCCGTTTGTCCCGGCCGGTTCTGGGCGATCACGCGGCCGCCGAGGCCGTGGACCGCATCGACTACGACTTCAAACGCATGCGCCGGGCCTCGCAGCCATGGGCCAACCAGTTCCTGGTCGGGCTGCGCGCCAAGAAGCTCGACGACTGGACCGTCGACTTCCTGACCCGTCACCCCGACGCGGTCGTGCTGCACCTCGGCTGCGGCCTGGACACCCGGGCATTCCGGGTGAACCGTCCCGAATCCGTCACGTGGTTCGACGTCGACCAACCCGGAGTCATCGACCTGCGGCGCAAGCTGTACGACGACGGCCCGGGCTATCGGATGATTGGATCGTCGGTAACTGAAACCGGCTGGCTGGAGGAGACGCCGACCGGGCGCCCGACATTGATAGTCGCCGAAGGCCTGCTGATGTATCTGGACGAGGCCGACGTGCGCGCACTGCTGCAGCACCTCACCGACCGCTTCGAGCACGGCGAGATCGCCTTCGACACGATCGCCCCGATCGGCCCCAAGCTGTCCAGACTGTTCACCAAAGGCATCGTCAAGTGGGGCATTGACGACATCCACGAGCTCGAGCGATGGAATCCGCGCCTCCGCCTGCTCGACCGGGTTCCGGCCTACAGCGACTGGCAGCAGATCCCACTCACAGCCCAAAGGCAGTTGTTCCGGTTCGTCAACGCCACCCTGGCCGGGCGCTACGACGTGCTGAACCGGTTCGTGTTCTAAGCCTTCTCGTCGATCTCGACACCGAGCGGGGATTCGTTGCGGATCGCCTCGTCGCGGATCAGCCCACGCAACAGCGCCGTACTGAACTCAACGGCGATCTCCTTAGCGGTCCGCCTGCCGTGGGGGCGCAGCCAGCGGTAGGAGCCCAGCGTCATCCCGATGTAGCCGAGCGCCAGGACATGCGAATCGCAGTCGTAGAACTCGCCGCTGGCAATGCCGCGGTCGATCACGTCGCGGACATGCTCGTAGACCTGGGTCTCAGCGCGCCGAATGTAGGCCACCTGCTCCTCGGTGAACCATTCCGCGATGTACGGGCCTTCCTGGAAGTACACGGCCGCGCGCTCCAGGTCGTTGGCGATGCCGACCAGCAATCGCCGGGTGAAGTTGTAGATGGTCTCCCGGGCCGAGGCGGTGGGGTCGTCGTGCAGGGCCTCGACGGTGAAGTCCGCGGTGCTCTTGTAGATGTCGTAAAGGATCAGCGACTTACTCGAGTAGTAGTGGTAGACCGTGGCCTTGTTCAGGCCGACAGCCTCGGCGACGTCGTCCATCCTTGTGCCGTGATAGCCGCGGGCGGCGAACAGTTTGGCCGCGACAGTCAGCAGCTCGTCGCGGCGGGACGTCCCGTTGGCAGCCGCGCCTCCGCGGCCCCGGCCGCCCTCTGCATCGGATGACATAGCACACTCACTATCAGCATCGCCCGGACCTTGCCCAGGAAATCAATCAACTAGATGGTTGAAGAGTGTAGGCAATTCTCTTCGCGGCCCTGTTCCGGCCTTGCCTAGTGCGTCTAGACTCCGGGCATGGATCCGAATCCTGACTACGACCTCAGCGACGAGAGCGACTTCTTCTTTCCGTGGCTGGCCTGGGGTCTGCGCGGCGTCTACCCGCCGCCGGCCTATCCCCCGGTGTAATCAGGACTGTTCGTCAGTCTTCGCAGTCCTGGCGCGCTGGTGATAGCGGCGCGCCTTCATGCGGTTTCCGCAGGTAGCCATCGAACACCAGCGAGCGGTGTTCGGCTTGCTGCGATCAATCAGGAACAACCGGCAGTCCGGATTCCCACACGCGCGTAGCCGCCCCGGACTCCCGACGCGCAGCGCGTCCCAGGCCAGGATGGCCCGCACGGCGCCGCGCCGCGCCTCGTCGGTATCGAGTTCCCACCTCACGCCGCCCTTCATGGCGCGCGCCCGCAATGCCACCGCATCGAGAAGCGGCGCCAACGCGGCCGCCGTCTCGGCCCCGCTCACCACCGCCTGGAGCACGTTCCTGGCCTCGACCAGTTCCGGCAGTTCGGCCTCGGTCGCCCCACGCTCACGCAGCCAGATCCCCGCCTGCACGCGGTCCGCGAGTATGTCGCGCTGCCTTCCATCGGTCACCGGCGTGGTGTTGAGCAGATCCAGCAGCAGGGCGTCGTCGTTCAGGCCCACCTCCAGCAGCTCCATATCTAACCTCCAAACAATTATTGACAGGTTATGCCGTCCGGCGTTAGATGTCACTAACCACTAAAACTAGTTATAGGAGTTAGCCATGAGTGTTCACCATCGCTACGCCACCATCGACGGGCAGCGGTTGTTCTACCGCGAGGCGGGTGCCCCGGACGCACCGGCGATCGTGCTGCTGCACGGCTTCCCGACGAGCTCGTACATGTTCCGCGACCTCATCCCCCGGCTGGCCGAGCGCTACCACGTCATCGCGCCCGACCACCTGGGCTACGGACACTCCGCTGCACCGGCAGCCGACGAGTTCGACTACACCTTCGACGCGCTGGCCGACCTGACCGACGGCCTACTGCACCAACTCGGGGTGTCGCGCTACGCGATCTACGTCCAGGACTACGGCGCCCCGATCGGCTGGCGACTGGCACTGCGGCATCCGGAGGCCATCACCGCGATCGTCAGCCAGAACGGCAACGGCTATGACGAAGGCTTCGTCGAGAGCTTCTGGACGGGAGTGTGGGCCTACCAGCGTGCGCAGACCCCCGAGACCGAGGCGGGCGTGCGGACCGCACTGAGTGTCGACGGCATCAAATGGCAGTACCTGACCGGAGTTTCCGACGAGAGCCTGGTCAACCCGGACACCTGGGTGCATGACGCGGCGATGGTGGCCCGGCCGGGCAATGATCTGGTGCAGCTCAAGCTGTTCCGCGACTACGCGACGAACGCGCCGCTGTACCCGGCGCTGCACGAATACCTGCGCACCAGTGGGGTTCCCGTGCTCGCCGTGTGGGGCGAGGGCGACCCCATCTTCGGCCCCGACGGGGCGCGTGCCTTCGCCAGGGACGCCGTCGACGCCGAGATCCACCTGCTCGCCGGCGGGCACTTCCTGCTGGAGACACATGCCGACGAGGTCGCGCGCCTGATCGACGGGTTCCTGCGGCGCCGCGCCTGACGCCACGTGTTCAACGCATCGGCTCCGCCGAAAGTGACGCCATGGTCGTTATCCGCACGGGTTGACGACCATGGCGTCACATTCGTTGCAAACGGTTAAGCGGCGGCGAGTTTGACCGCCTCGCTCACATCTGTCCGCAACTTGAGGTACTCCGGCGAGCGGCGCAGTTCGTGAGCGTCGACGCCGGTGCGCGGCAGTTCCACCGGTAGATCCAGGGCGATCTTCCCGGGCCGCCGGGTCAACACCACGATGCGGGAGCCCAGGAACGCGGCCTCGTCGGCGCTGTGCGTCACGAAAACCGTTGTGCGACCGGACTCCGCGCTCACCTGACGGACATCCTCCTGCAAGCGCTCGCGGGTCAGCGCATCCAGCGCCGCGAACGGCTCGTCCAACAGGAACAACGGGGTCTCGGCGGCCAGCGCCCGCGCGATCGCGACGCGCTGCTGTTGTCCGCCGCTGATCTCCCAGATCCTGCGCTTGGCGGTGCCTTCCAGGCCCACGCGCTCCAACAGTTCCTCGCGCCGCTCGGCGCGCCGCTCACGAGGCACGTTGGCGTACTTGAGGGCCAGGTCCACATTGCCGCCGACGGTGCGCCACGGGAACAGCCGCGGCTGCTGGAACACCACGCCCGAGGTGACCCCGGGCGTCGGACGGGAACCGGACACCTCGACCTCGCCCTCCGACGGGGTCTCGAAACCGGCGATCAGGCGCAGCAGTGTGCTCTTGCCGCACCCCGACGCCCCCACCAGGACCAGGAACGAGCCGGGCTCGACGTCGAGATCCACCGGGCCGAGCGCGGTCACCTCCTCCGAACCGCGCCCATAGCGGTGCGCGACGTTCTTGATCAACAGGGCACCGGAGGCATCACTGCTTGACGATGACATCCGGCAACCCCTTCGTGTAGATGGCATCTTTGAACGTCTGCAGCGGCGCCGCCGCGGGGATCTGCTTCTGATCGGCCAGGAACTGCGACGCGCTCTGCAGGTTGGCGGCGATGTTGCCCGGTGCGCCGTCACTACCCAGCCACTCGGGGGAGGCCACCTGGGCCGGGGTCAGGTAGACGCCCTGCTTGAGTTGTCCGGCAACATCTTCCGGACTCAGACCGACCTCGGCCGCGATCGCCTTGGCCGCGGCCTGCGGGTCGTTCTTGATGACGTTCAGCGCGCGCGCCTGCTGCTGGCGCCAGATGTCGACGACTTCCGGGTGAGCGATGGAGAACTCGTCGGACACGGCCGCCAGATCCAGCGTGGGCTTGCCGTCCTTGGCCAACTGCCGGCTGGTGATCAGATCCTTCCCGGTCTTGCGCAGCTGGTCCAGCGTGGGCAGCCAGCTGTAGGCCGCGGCGATGTCGCCCCGCTCCCAGGCCGCAAGGATGGCCTGCGGCTGCAGGTCGATCAGCTGAACATCACTGGGAGACAGCCCGTTCTGCGCCAGAGCGGCCAGCAGGCTGTAATGCGCGGTGGACGCGAACGGGGTGGCGACCCGCTTGCCCCGCAGGTCGGCGATCGAGTTGACGCCGGCGCCGTCACGGGCCACCAGAGCCTCGTTGTCACCGGCGACGTCGAGCACGAACGCCACCTTGTACGGAATGTTCAGCGGGGCCGACAATCCGCGGGCCACCGGGCTGGAGCCCAGCGCACCGAAATCCAGTTCCTTGGCGATGAACGCGGTGTTCACATCGGCACCGGAGTCGAACTTGGTCCACTTGATGTTGTAGTCGGGCAGCGCCTCTTCGAGCCACTTGTTGTTCTTGACGATCAGGTCCCCACTCGGAAAGGACTGGTAGCCAAGGCGAATGGTGGGCTTCTCGGAGCTTCCCCCGGAGTGGTCGACCGCGCAGGCCGAGAGCCCGAACGTCGCGGCGGCCACTGCCACCGACGCGGCGAACAGCGCCTTGATTCTCATATTTTTCCTCTCCAGGGAACAGCGCGCCGCTCCACGGCGCGCAAACCTCCGTCGATCACCAGGCCGGAGATCCCGATGGCGAAGATCCCCACCAGCACGACCGGTGTGTTGTTGTAATTGCTTGCGTCCTTGACCAATCCGCCGATTCCGGGGATGCCGTTGAACAGTTCGGCGGCCACCACCGACGAGTACGCCATGCCCACGGCCAGCCGGATTCCGGTGAACGTCTCCGGCAGCGCCGAGGGCACCACGACGTCGCGGATGACCTGCGCCCGGCTTGCCCCCAGGGCCCGGGCCGCCTCCTGCAGCCCGACGGGTGCGGCCACGACCGCCGCGGTGGTGGCCACCGCGGCCGGCGGCAGCGCGGCCAGCGCGAGCAGCGTGATCTTGGGCGCCTCGTCGATGCCGAGCCAGATCACGAGCAGGAAGAAGTAGGCCAGCGGCGGCAGGGCGCGCAGGAACGTCAGCCAGGGTTCGAGCACGCTGCGCAGCCAGCCGACCGAGCCCATCAGCAGACCGAGCGCGACGCCGACGACCACGCCGATGACGACACCGGCCAGCACGCGGCGCAGCGTCATGTACAGGTGCTCGTAGAGCAGATACCCCGCGTAGCCGCGGGCCCCGTCATGCGTGGTGGAGACGTCGATGAACGCGCGCCAGACCGTCGACGGATAGGGCACGAATGTCTGATTCCAGATGCCCGCCCAGGCGACGGCCTGCCACACCGCGAAGAACACCACGACCGACAGCAGCGGCAGCGCGGACCTGGTCAGCAGGGTGCGCCAGCGGTTCGACGGCGCAACGGGACGTGGCGGGCCGGCTTCGGCCTCGCCGGGGACGATATCGACGAACACAGACACTGTGGGGCAGCTTTCTGTTGCTGAAGGCAGGGGTGGCGATTGGCTTCAGCAACAACAGCAACCAGGCAGCATTCCGTTCACCCGGGTATTGCTACCGGCGAGCGCGTCCGCGGTGAAGGTCTGAAATCGAGATGAGTTTATTAGCCACCCGGGTTGACACGGCGCGCGACTAATGAGTACGTTCATTAATGAGCGCACTCATTAGTGAGGTGATCATGACCGGCCGTCGGACGCGCAACATGCACGACAAACAGCAGCGGATCTTCGCCGCGGCGAGCACACTCTTCGAAGCACACGGATTCGAGGCCGTCACCGTGGCCCAGATCGCCGACGCCGCCGACGTCGCCGCGGGCACCTTGTTCAGGTACGCGTCATCGAAAGCCGAACTCCTGCTGATGGTCTACAACGACCAGTTCCGGCAGGCGATCGAGACCGGCATGCGCGACGCGGCCGACATCGACGATCCGAGCGCAGCCGTGTTCGCGATGGTGGCGCCCGTCATCACCGAAGCCGCACGTCAGCCGGACAACGCGACGGCATACCAACGCGAATTACTGTTCGGCTCCCCCACCGAGCGTTTCCGCGCCGAAGGCCTCGCACACGTCAAGAGGCTCGAAGACGCGATCGCCGCCCGCCTGACGCACTGTCGTGCAGCGGATCCCGACACCGACAGCGAGTTGCAGGCCAACGCCGACCGCGCCGCCAGAAGCGTCTTCGCGGCCCTGCATCTGTTGGTGGTCCAGCCGTCGACCGGCGTGAAGTGGGGCGCCGACGGTGCTCACGAACTGCTCCAGCAGATCAACCAGATCGTGCTGGGGTTCCTGGCATCCACAACACCACGAGAAGGAGAAACATCGTGACCGACTCGATCAAGACGGTGACCGTGCTCGGAACCGGAGTGCTCGGTTCCCAGATCGCGTTCCAGTCCGCGTTCAAGGGCTTCACCGTCACGACGTACGACATCAACGACAAGGTTCTCGAGACGGCCAAGGACCGCTTCGAGAAGCTGGCCGAAACCTACGCCAACGAGGTACCCGATGCCCGTGACGGCAAGGCCCAGGATGCGTTGAGCCGGCTCACGCTGACCTCCGATCTGGCCGCGGCCGTGGCTGACGCCGATCTGGTCATCGAGGCGATTCCCGAGATCCTCGATCTCAAGCGGGAGACCTACCAGAAGCTCGGTGAACTCGCGCCGGCCAAGACGATCTTCGCCACCAATTCCTCGACACTGCTGCCCAGTGACCTCAAGGACTCCACCGGGAGGCCCGACAAGTTTCTGGCGCTGCACTTCGCAAACCGCGTGTGGCAGTTCAACACCGCCGAGATCATGGGGACCACCGACACCGACCCGGCTGTGTTCGCCGCGGTGGTCGAGTTCGCCAAGGCCATCGGCATGGTGCCCATCGAACTGCACAAGGAGAAGGCCGGCTACGTACTCAACTCACTCCTGGTGCCGTTCCTCAACGCGGCCGCCGAGCTCGCCGCCGGCGGCTACGCCGATCCGAGCGCGGTCGACGACACCTGGCGGATCGCCACCGGCGCACCCGTCGGCCCGTTCCAGATCTACGACATCATCGGCCTGACCACGCCCTACAACATCATGGTCAACGGGGACGCCGAAGCGCAGAAGCTCGCGGCCTGGCTCAAAGAGAACTACATCGACAAAGGCAAGTTGGGTCTCGCCACCGGCGAGGGCTTCTACAAGTACAACTGAGGAGAAAGTGGGCGAGATGTATTACAGCAGTGGCAATTACGAAGCATTTGCACGTCCCCGCAAACCCGAGGGCGTAGAAGACAAGACGGCCTGGTTGGTCGGAGCCGGCCTGGCGTCGATGTCGTCGGCGGTGTTCATGATCCGTGACGGTCAGCTCCCGGGCAACAAGATCACCGTCCTGGAGCGATTGGCGCTGCCCGGCGGCGCCCTCGACGGGATCAAGGAACCCGAGAAGGGCTTCGTGATCCGCGGTGGCCGCGAGATGGAAGACCACATGGAATGTCTGTGGGACCTGTTCCGGACCATCCCCTCGCTCGAGATCGAGGGAGCCAGCGTGCTCGACGAGTTCTACTGGCTCAACAAGGACGATCCCAATTCCAGCCTGTGCCGGGCCACCGAGAACCGCGGCCAGGACGCCCACACCGACAACAAATTCGCCCTCAACGCCAAGGCGCAGAAGGACATCGTCAAGGTGTTCCTCGCGACGCGCGAAGAGATGGAGAACAAGCGCATCAACGAGGTCTTCGGTAAAGACTTCCTGGAGAGCAACTTCTGGCTGTACTGGCGCACGATGTTCGCGTTCGAGGAGTGGCACAGCGCGCTGGAGATGAAGCTCTACATCCACCGGTTCATCCACCACATCAAGGGTCTGCCCGACCTGTCGGCGCTGAAGTTCACCAAGTACAACCAGTACGAGTCGCTCGTGCTGCCGATGCACAAGTGGCTCCTGGATCAGGGGGTGACCTTCCACTTCGATACCGAGGTCACCGACATCGACTTCGACATCACCCCGGACCGCAAGCAGGCCACCAGGATTCACTGGATCAAGGACGGTCAGCCGGGCGGGGTCGACCTCGGCCCGGACGACCTGGTGCTGACCACCATCGGCTCGCTGACCGAGAACTCCGACAACGGTGATCACCACACCCCGGCCAAGCTCAACACCGGGCCCGCGCCGGCCTGGGACCTGTGGCGCCGCATCGCCGCCAAGGACCCGTCGTTCGGACGTCCCGACGTGTTCGGCAGCCACATCCCGGAAACCAAGTGGGAATCGGCCACCGTCACCACGCTCGACCCTCGCATCCCCGAGTACATCCAGAAGATCTGCAAGCGGGATCCGTTCGCCGGCAAGGTGGTTACCGGTGGCATCGTCACCGCCCGCGACTCCAAGTGGCTGATGAGCTGGACGGTCAACCGCCAGCCACACTTCAAGAAACAGCCCAAAGACCAGATCGTGGCGTGGGTCTACGCACTGTTCGTCGACACCCCGGGCGACTACGTCAAGAAGCCGATGAGTGAGTGCACCGGCGAGGAGATAACCCAGGAATGGCTGTACCACCTCGGTGTGCCGGAAGCCGACATTCCCGAACTGGCCGCCACCGGCGCCAAGACGGTGCCGTCGATGATGCCCTACGTGACGGCGTTCTTCATGCCACGCCAGGCCGGCGACCGCCCGGCTGTCGTCCCGCAAGACGCGGTGAACTTCGCCTTCATCGGCCAGTTCGCCGAGACCACTCGGGACTGCATCTTCACCACCGAGTACTCGGTGCGCACCGGCATGGAGGCCGCCTACCAGCTGCTAGGTGTCGAGCGCGGGGTACCGGAGGTGTTCAACTCCACCTACGACGTCCGCAAGCTGATCTCCGGAACGGTGCATCTGCGCGACGGCAAGGAGGTGGATCTGCCCATCCCAGAGATCATTCGCAAACGGGTGATCGGCAAGGTCACCGACAACGAGGTGGGTGAGCTCCTGGCCGAATACGGGTTGATTCCCGGCAACGGCTGACGATGGACACCGGTCAGGTCGCCGAGCGCGACAGCGCCCGGATCGCGTAGCGGGCGCTGAGCAGAACCAGTGTGGTGGTGACGACGAACAACGGCCAGCCCATGGCCAGGCGTGCCACCGCGAGCAGTCCGTCCTGACCGGTGTCGTAGAGGTAGTTCTGCACCAGGAACCGCGACCAGGACACCGCCGCCAGGACCGCGGTGACGATGTTGAACACCAGCCGCACCCCGGGGACCTGGCGCCAGGTGCTGTCGCGGCCGGTGGCCCAGGCCCAGATCACCCCGACGAGCGGGCGCCTGACGAGGATCGAGGCGGTCATCACGATGGCCGAGGCCAAGGACATCCAGATACCGGGCAGGTAGAAGTCTTTGGCCTGGCCGGTCACCAGGGCCAGCAGCCCGCAACCCGCAACACCGACGAATCCCCACAGCGCGGGCCTGACGGATTCGCGGCGCAACAGTTGCCAGCCGAACACGACGGCCGCCGTCACCAGAGCGGCGATGATCGCCGCGACGCGCCCCGACAACGCCGAGACCGTCGCGTACACCGTCACCGGCAGCGCCGAATAGACCATGCCGCTGACACCGCCGACGCGCGCCATCAGTCCGTCGAGTGGGGAATCCGTCATGGGGAGTGTGGGCCTCGCGTTCAAGATCTGGCAGGTCCCCACCGAGAGTACCGAGCTCAGCAGACCAGGCCGGCCGCCTCAGTCCGCCGGGTCCCCAGCATGGCCGGCAGCGTCACATAGCCGTGCAGATTGACCAGCCCACGCAGGCGGGGAGTCTCGGTCAGCCGCAGGTCGGGATACGCCTCGAACAGCGCCCGCAGTGCGGTGGCACCCTCGATGCGGGCCAACGCCGCGCCGAGGCAGGCGTGGATACCCGAGGCGAAGGCCAGGTGTTCGCGGGCGTTGGGGCGGGTGATGTCGAAGCGTGCCGGCTCACTGAACACCCGCGGATCGCGGTTGGCACCACCCAACAGCACCACAACCACGGTTCCGGCCCGCAGCCGCTGCCCGGCGATCTCGACGTCGCACTTCGCAGTGCGCGCAGTCATCTGAACCGGGCTTTCGATGCGCAGGATCTCTTCCACCGCGGTGGGCCACAGGTCCGGGTCGTCGCGTAGCAGAGCGAACTGGTCGGGGTGCTGCTGCAACAGCACGATCCCGTTGCCGATGAGGTTGACGGTGGTTTCGAATCCGGCACCGATGAGAAGCGCTGCGTTGGCGGCGAGTTCGTGGTCGTTCAGCGTGTGGTCGGCGGCCATTTTGGTGAACGGGTTGTCCTCCGCCGTTCCAGCCCGGACCCGGTCGAAATGGCCGGCGAGGAAGCTGTCGAGACCACGCAGCCCGTCGAGGCCGCGCCGGTAGGTCCGCCAGGGGATCCCGATATCTAGCAGTGGCGACCCGTCGTGACCCCACTCGAGCAGTTTCGCATGGTTTTCGCCGGACAGGCCCAGGATCTCGGCGATCATGGCGACCGGAAGAGCGGCAGCGAAATCGGCGATCAGATCGGGTCGAGGCGTGCCTGCCAGCCGGTCGACGAGTTCCGTGGTCACCTCGGCCACGCGGTCGTCGAGCTTGTCGATCGCGCGTGGCGTGAAGCTCCGAGCCACCAGCTGCCGGTACCGCGTGTGGTCCGGCGGGTCGACGATGACCATCGCCGGCGGCTCGACAGGATTGGCCACCTTCGGATCGGTCCGGTCCAAGAGCTGCTGGACCGGTTTCGGCATCCCCATTCCGGTGGGCGGGGTGACACCGAACCGCTTGTCCCGCAGGATCTGCCGGCTGACGGCGTGATCGACGGTCACCCAGACAAATGGCGTCTTCACCAGGGGCCCGCGGCGCCTGATCTCCTCCATCAGCGGATAGGAGTCGATGCCCTTGCCGTGGCTGGAGATGAGCGCGCCCATCGGATTGCCCACCCGGGCCTGAAACGACATGAACGTCTTCGGCACGGCGTGCAGCGCCAGCCAACGGGTCCACAATCCGATGCTCATGAACTCCCTCTCTTCGACTCGGACAACTATGATGAGACGTGTGAGACATAGATATGTTTATTGTCTCGCCAGTCTCGTTGGTTACGCTACAGCCGTCGGGACGCACGAGCAAGGAGGGATTCCGTGACTTCCACGCGAACGGCGGACTTCGTGCGACGCCTCGCCGAACCGGATCCCGCGGTGCTGGCCCGCGTGCGCGAGCCCGACCCGATCAGCACCCGAATCTTGTCCGCAACGCTCGAACAAGCCGAACTCGTCGGAATCCGGCGCACCACGATGGAGGATGTGGCCCGCCGCAGCGGTGTCGGCCGTGCCACGCTCTACCGGCGGTTTCCCACCAAAGACGCCCTCATCGATGCCCTCGTGCTGTCCGAGGCGCGCCGCTACCTCGAGGGCAGCGCGCAGGCCCGGGCCCACGCCGAAACCCTGGAAGACCGCATGGTCTACGGCACCGTCTTCACGGTGACCTTCCTGCGGGACCACGCCCTGCTCAAGAAGCTCCTGCGCACCGAACCCGAGACGATCCTGCCCAGCCTCACCCTCGATGCCGGGGCCATCATCGATTTCGCCACCGAGCACTCGGCCGCACAGTTGCGCACCGACCTGTACGGGACGTCCGAAACCACCCCGGCACAGGAACGCCACATCCGTACCGTCGCGGAGTTGCACACCCGACTTACGTTGTCGTTCATCGTCACTCCGCACACCGGCATCAAACTGACCAGCCTGGAAGACACCCGCGACTACGTGCGCACCTACCTGCTGCCGATGGTGACCGCGTCGTGAGGCAGGTGCAGGGACGGGTCTGGCGCGCCGGACAGCCGGTCGACGACGGCTTCAAGTTCTCGGACATCTCGGAGTGCCTGACCGACGAGGACACCCTGCTGTGGGCCGACATCTACGACCCCGATCACGAGGCACTTCGTGAACTGGCCACCGAGCTCGGGCTCAACATGTGGGCGGTCGAGGACGCCGTCGCACCCAAGGAACGCACGAAAACGTCTGTGTACCAGACCCATACGTTTTTCACGGTGTACGCGGTCGACACCCGGGAGCCGGAGGCGGACGCGGCGCCCGACACATCGCTGTTGGTCAAACATCGCATCTCGGCATTCGTCCTGCCGCGCGGCCTGATCACCGTCCGGCTGCCCAGCTTCAACGGTGAGACCACCGAGTTCGACATCAGCAAGGTGTCGCGGCGCTTCGACGACCTCGGCGGCCAGCGGTACGGCGTCGGGTCGCTGGTCCACGCGCTGCTCGACGTCGTGGTCGACGGGCACTTCGAGGCCGTCGAGGCGCTCGACGATGCCATCGAAGGGCTTGAGGACGAGTTGTTCGCCGACGGCGGTCCGCGTCACGGCCTGCAACGGCGCACGTTCCAGCTGCGCAAGGATCTCGTCGAACTACGCCGGGTGGTGCTGCCCATGCGCGAGGTGGTCAGCACGATCCAGCACCGCAGGCTCGACTCGTCAACGGAACCCGCGCTCGATCCACTTTATGCCGACCTCTACGACCATGTGCTCCGGGCTTCGGAGTGGACCGAATCCCTGCGCGACATGGTCACCACGGTGTTCGAGACCAACCTGTCCCTGCAGGACGCGCGGCTCAACACGGTGATGAAGAAACTCAGCGGCTGGGCCGCCATCATCGCGGTACCGACGGCCATCACGGGGTTCTACGGCCAGAACGTCATATACCCGGGAATCAACACCGTCGTCGGCTTCATCGCCAGCAGCATTTTGATTGTTGCGTTGGTCATCCTGTTGTATGTGATGTTCAAACGCCGGGACTGGCTGTAACCCGAGCTGGGCCTTTGATCACATCCCCCAAAAGGGGCATGGGCGTTATCTGAACACAAATGCGACACTCTTCCAGGCTGAACGAAGAGGCCTACCAGAAAGAAACGGAGCGGAGTCGATGCTCATCGGGATCCCGCGCGAGTCCCTACCAGGGGAAACGCGCGTCGCCGCCACGCCGCAGACTGTCGGACAGATTATCAAGCTCGGGTACGAGGTAGTCGTAGAAAGCGACGCCGGTGCTGCCTCGAGCTTCTCCGACGCCGCCTACGTAGAGGCCGGTGCCGAGATCGGCACGCCGTGGGACGCCGACGTGGTGCTCAAGGTCAACGCGCCCGATGATGCCGAGATCGGCAAGCTGCGCGATGGAGCGACGCTGGTGAGCTTGATCTCACCCGGGCTCAAGCCCGAGCTCGTCGAGAAGCTGTCCACTCGGCCCATCACGGTGCTGGCCATGGACGCGGTGCCGCGTATCTCGCGGGCCCAGTCCCTGGACGTGCTGTCCTCGATGGCCAACATCGCCGGCTACCGCGCCGTGGTCGAGGCCGCCCATAGCTTCGGCCGGTTCTTCACCGGCCAGGTGACCGCGGCGGGCAAGGTGCCCCCGGCCAAGGTGCTCGTGGTGGGTGCCGGTGTCGCCGGCCTGGCCGCGATCGGTGCCGCAGGCAGCCTGGGCGCCATCGTGCGGGCCACCGACCCGCGCCCCGAGGTCGCCGATCAGGTCGCCTCGCTGGGCGGCGAGTACCTGTCCGTCGCGAACGAGCAGGCCGAAGTCTCCGCCACCGGCTACGCCAAAGAGATGGACGACGACTACAAGGCCCGCGAGGCGCAGCTGTACGCCGAGCAGTGCAAGGACGTCGACATCATCGTCACGACCGCGCTGATCCCGGGTAGGCCCGCGCCGCGCATCATCACCGCCGAGATGGTCGCCTCGATGAAGTCGGGCAGCGTCATCGTCGACATGGCCGCGGCCAACGGCGGCAACGTCGAGGGCACCGTCAAGGACCAGGCGATCGTCACCGACAACGGCGTGACGATCATCGGCTACACCGATCTGGCCGGCCGCCTGCCCGCCCAGGCCTCCCAGCTGTACGGCACCAACCTGGTCAACCTGCTCAAGCTGCTGACCCCGGAGAAGGACGGCAAGGTCGTCCTCGACTGGGACGACGTGGTGCAGCGCTCGATGACCGTGGTGCGCGACGGCGAGACCACCTGGCCCCCGCCGCCCGTGCAGGTCTCCGCCGCGCCGGCCGCGCAACCCGCCGCCGCTCCGGTGGTCAAGCCGGAGAAGCGGCCGATGTCGACCGGGCGCAGGCTCGGCGTCACCTTCGCCGCGGCGGCCGCCGTGTTCGCCCTGATCGCGGCCTCGCCGGCAGCGCTTCAGGTCCACCTGACGGTGTTCGCGCTGGCGATCGTGATCGGCTACTACGTCATCGGCAACGTGCACCACGCGCTGCACACCCCGCTGATGTCGGTGACCAACGCGATCTCCGGAATCATCGTGGTGGGCGCCCTGCTGCAGATTGGGCATCACAACACCCCGATCACCGCCCTGGCTGGCGTCGCGATTCTGCTCGCCAGCATCAACGTCTTCGGTGGCTTCGCGGTGACCCGCCGCATGCTGGCCATGTTCTCCCGCAGCTAGAGCCTGCGAACCTCAGAAACCTTTGGAACGGATTCATGTTCAACGCAGAAACCATCACCAACGTGGCGAACGCGGCCTACGTCGTCGCCGCCCTGCTGTTCATCCTCGCTCTGGCCGGCCTCTCCAAGCATGAGACGTCGCGGGCCGGAAACACCTTCGGAATGGTCGGCATGGCGGTCGCCCTGATCGCCACCATCGCGCTGGCCTGGAACCGCGAGATCGAGCCACTGGGCCTGGCCCTGCTGGTCGGCGCGATGCTCGTCGGCGCCGCGATCGGCCTGTGGCGAGCCAAGGTCGTCGAGATGACCGGCATGCCCGAACTGATCGCGCTGCTGCACAGCTTCGTCGGTCTGGCCGCCGTCCTGGTCGGCTGGAACGGCTACCTGCACGTCGAGAACGACCTCGGCGGCAACGAAGCCGTGAAGCTCGTCGGCGAGAAGATGCTCGGCATCCACTCGGCCGAGGTGTTCATCGGTGTCTTCATCGGTGCCGTCACCTTCACCGGTTCGATCGTGGCCAACCTCAAGCTGTCGGCCCGCATGAAGTCCGCGCCGCTGATGCTGCCGGGCAAGAACTTCCTCAACGTCGGTTCGCTCGTGCTGTTCGTCGCACTGACCGTGTGGTTCGTCATCTCCCCGAACCTGTGGCTGCTGGTCGCCGTCACCGTCCTCGCGCTGCTGCTGGGCTGGCACCTGGTGGCCTCGATCGGCGGCGGCGACATGCCCGTCGTGGTCTCGATGCTCAACAGCTACTCCGGTTGGGCCGCGGCCGCCTCCGGCTTCCTGCTGTCCAACGATCTGCTGATCATCACCGGCGCCCTCGTCGGCTCCTCCGGTGCGTACCTGTCCTACATCATGTGCAAGGCGATGAACCGGTCGTTCATCTCCGTGATCGCCGGCGGCTTCGGCATCGAGGCCGGGCCCGCCGAGGACAAGGACTACGGCGAGCACCGCGAGATCAACGCCGAGGGTGCGGCCGACCTGCTGGCCCAAGCAGACTCGGTCATCATCACGCCCGGCTACGGCATGGCGGTGGCCCAGGCCCAGTACGGTGTCGCCGACCTGACCCGCAAGCTGCGTGAGCGCGGCGTCAACGTCCGCTTCGGCATCCACCCGGTCGCCGGCCGCCTGCCCGGTCACATGAACGTGCTGCTGGCCGAGGCCAAGGTGCCCTACGACATCGTGCTCGAGATGGACGAGATCAACGACGACTTCGACGGCACCTCCGTCGTGCTCGTGATCGGCGCCAACGACACGGTGAACCCGGCCGCGGCCGAGGATCCGAGCAGCCCGATCGCCGGCATGCCGGTGCTCACGGTGTGGAACGCCGACCACGTCATCGTGTTCAAGCGGTCCATGGCCTCGGGCTACGCCGGTGTGCAGAACCCGCTGTTCTTCCGGGACAACACCCAGATGCTGTTCGGCGACGCCCGCGATCGCGTGAACGACATCCTCGCGGCGCTGCCCGTGGCGGAGCACGTCTAGTTTCTTCCGCCGGATTTCTCCGGCGAGCAGACACAAAACTGCCCCTTTTCCTCGGAGAAGGGGCAGTTTTGTGTCTGCTCGCGGGACAAGGTGCGGCTAAGCTGCGCTGAACCAGGAGCCAAGCATGAAAATAGTTGTCCCGCAGTGGATGCAGCCGATGTGCGACGCCCACCACTTCGCGCCCGCGGTCATCGACGGCGATCACGTGCGCTGTTCGGGGATGATCGGGATCCACCCCGACATGAGCGTTGCCGAGGAGCCCCGGGCACAGTTCACCCAGGCCTTCGAGAACCTGCGCGGGCTGCTCGCCGAGGCCGGGCTGACCTTCGCCGACGTCACCGACATCACCAGCTACCACGTCGGCCTGCAACAACACGTGCAGGTATTCGGCGAGGTCAAAGACGAGTTCGTGCCCGCGCCGTACCCGGCCTGGACCGCGGTCGGCGTCACCGAGCTGGCCGTGCCGGGTGCGCTGGTCGAGATTCAGATCATCGCGCGGATGCGCTGACCGCCTCCCGCCCTCGGCAATGTCCCTCGGGGGGCACTGTGTCGAACGTGCGCACCACCGACTTCTTCTCCCGCAAATTGGGTCGCGGGCCCGCGATCACCCTCTTATAGGGTGATTGAGATTGCTGGCCTGGTGATTGATGGAGGGGTTCAATGACCTACCCGCCCGCGGGATTTCCGCCGCCGTCCGGACCGTTTTCGGCCCCGGACCCGTTCCAGGGAATGCCTACGCCGGCGAACCCCGACCCGTTCCAGCACGCAGGCCTGCCACCGTCGGCCCCCAGTCCGTTCGGGGCAGGTGGCTGGCAGCCTCCGGTGATTCAGGCGGGATACGGGCAGGGCGCTCCCACGCCGGAGCCGCCGCGCCGCAACAAGCGGTGGCTGGTGATCACAGTGGTGGCTGCCGTGGTCGTCACGGCAGTGGGCACCGGAGCGTTGCTGTGGCATCTGAATACCCGTGACGCAACCAGCCCGGCCACGGCGTCGCCGCTGCCGACGTCCGTGCCGCCGTTGGGTGCACTGCGACCACCACGCGATCAACTGGTGCCCTCGCTCGAACAGCCACTCGACAAACCACGCTGGAACTATCGCCCGGACAGCGTCTCCAACCACATTTTGGGCGGCGATGCCTACACCCTCGTGGTCAGTGTTGACAACCAACAAGGCCGAGGTGTGCTCGCAGTAGATGCCGGGAATGGCCAGCCGCGCTGGCCGAAGCCGGTGATGCCGGCCAGCCTGGCGGGCAGCAGCCTCAACTACATGTTCTCGAAATGCGTGATTGACCGGGCGGCCACGACCATCGGGTGTGCCTTCAGTGACGGTGTCCAATCCACTGACACAGGCATTGGGCTCGTGTTTTTCGACACAGCAACGGGCGCCGAGAAGAACAGCACGAAGGTGCCCGGGACCTACTGGGGAGAGATCCGAGGTATGTACAGCGCCGGCGACGGGTTCGTCGTCGTGCTCGAAGATGAGGTGGTGGGCTACCGAGCGGACGGCTCGGTGGGTTGGCGTACCCCCGACAAGCAAGTGGATCCGAGGTCGACCGGTCACCAGAATGTGGCAGTTTACGGCGATCAGGGCATCGTCGTAGCCCTGGACGGCCGAGTTCTCGATGCCAACACCGGAAACCCCATCCTCCAGGGTGCGAGCGCACTCGGAAGCGCTGCTTTCGCATCGGGGTTTGCGTTGTCAGACGGACAGACGTTCGATTTCTATGATTTCGGGGGTACCAAGACCGCATCCGTTCCGAGTGAGGGCTTCACGTTTGTCGAAGGGTTCGGAACCAACGGTCACCGCTGGTCGGTCGGCATGAATCTGCAAACCTCCGGATCATCGGGCCTCTACTACCCATTGGCCTACAACGAGGCCAGCGGCGACCTGCGTGCCTTCGACCCGGCATCCGGCCGCGCCTTGTGGACCCGGCACGTTGGTCAGAACGGAACCCGCAGCATCGCGGCATACGGCAACGGAACCACGTGTTTCATCATCCTGCGTGATGACAGTGTCGTGCGTGTGAAGGTCCAGACGTGTGAGACCGACAGTGACAACCCGTTTGTGGAGGCACCGACGGAGCTCAGCATGGGCACGTACTTCAAGTTCCTCGGGTCCGACGGTCAACGCATGCTGTTCGGCACCTACACCGAACACAACGACGAAGTTGTGGCGATTGACGGGACAACGGGGCAAGAGGTGTGGCGGAAGTCCGGCGTTTCCAACTTGGCGCTGTCATTGTGGGCAGGCAGCGGACTGTTCTCCACATACGACGGGATTTTCCGCTGGCTTTGACCGGACCGAATCCGGGTTCGTCGCCCCGGCTCGCGGAGAAACTAGGATGTGCAACTATGCCGGTTGACCGCCTCCTGCCCACTGACGAAGCTCGTGAGCTCATCGCACTGACCCGCGATGTCGCTGACAAGGTGCTCGATCCGATCGTCGACGAGCACGAGAAAGCCGAGACCTACCCCGAGGGCGTCTTCGCCCAACTCGGCGCGGCGGGGCTGCTGAGCCTGCCCCAGCCCGAGCAGTGGGGTGGTGGAGGCCAGCCGTACGAGGTCTACCTGCAGGTCCTCGAGGAGATCGCCGCGCGCTGGGCCGCCGTCGGCGTCGCGGTCAGCGTGCACAGCCTGTCCTCGCACCCGCTGCTGGCCTACGGCAGCGAGGAGCAGAAGAAGCGCTGGCTACCCGGCATGCTCTCCGGCGAGCAGATCGGTGCCTACAGCCTGTCCGAACCGCAGGCCGGCTCCGACGCCGCCGCATTGAGCTGTAAGGCCACCCGGGACGGCGACGCCTACGTACTCAACGGCTCCAAGGCGTGGATCACCCACGGCGGGAAGGCCGATTTCTACACCCTGTTCGCCCGCACCGGTGAGGGCAGCAAGGGCATCTCCTGCTTCCTGGTCCCCGCCGATCTCGAGGGGCTGAGCTTCGGCAAACCCGAGGAGAAGATGGGTCTGCACGCGGTGCCCACCACCTCGGCGTTCTACGACAATGCCCGCATCGACGCCGACCGGCTGATCGGGGAAGAGGGACAAGGTCTTTCGATCGCCTTCTCCGCGCTGGACTCCGGCCGGCTCGGCATCGCCGCCGTCGCGGTCGGTATCGCCCAGGCCGCCCTGGACGAGGCCGTCCGGTACGCCAATGAGCGAACCACCTTCGGCCGCAAGATCATCGACCACCAGGGCCTCGGGTTCCTGCTGGCCGACATGGCAGCCGCAGTGGTCAGCGCGCGGGCCACCTATCTGGATGCGGCGCGGCGTCGCGACCTCGGATTGCCCTACTCCACCCAGGCCAGCGTCGCCAAGCTGATCGCCACCGACGCCGCCATGAAGGTCACCACCGATGCCGTGCAGGTGTTCGGCGGTGTCGGCTACACCCGCGATTTCCGGGTCGAGCGGTACATGCGCGAAGCCAAGATCACCCAGATCTTCGAGGGCACCAACCAGATTCAGCGCCTGGTCATCTCGCGGGGACTGGGCTCTTGAGGAACTCCGTCACCGTAGCCAGGAACTGATCTGGCTGTTCGACCATCGGACTGTGTCCGGAACCTTTGATCACCACCGGCGTCAGCCCGGCCGCGGTGTAACGCTCAACATTGGGTGCCGTCGGGGTCAGCACGTCCTGGTCGCCCCACAGCACCAGCACCGGCTTGTGCAGTGCGGCAAGCGTTTCCACCACCGGGTGCGGTCCCTCGGTGGAGTCGCACACCCCGGCGTAGGTGAGGCGCTTCAACGAGCGGTACGCGAAGTCCGGCACCGGGTAGTCCGCGGCGAATCCGGTCTGCAGGGAGCTCTCGGTGATGGCATCGACTGTCCGGAACCGGTCCAGCGCCGGGCCGATCACCGGCCAGCACACCATCTTTCCGAGCAGCGGCATGGCGACCAGATCGTCAGCCGCAGGGGTATCGGACACCACCACGCGCTCCACCTGATCCGGATACTGCCGGGCCAGTTCGGCCGAAACCGCGCCACCCATCGAATGCCCGATCAGCACCGCATGCTGGACGCCGAGCTGCACCAGCGCATTGTGAACCGCCTTGGCCTGCTCGGCCGAGCGATACGCAGTGGCGGCGCTGGGTGCCTCCGAGCCGCCATGGCCGACCAGATCGATGGCGATCACCCGCTGATCGCGGGCCAATTGCGGGGCCACCCGTTCCCACCACTCGATGGAAGCCGAATACCCGTGCAGCAACACCACCGCGCGCTCCCCCGGTGGCCCGTACTCCCGCACGTTGAGATCGGGGCCGTCGAGCTCCAGCACATGTCCGCCGGCGAAAGGCTCGGCCTGGCGATGCGTTCTGGTCACGACCAGTTCGTTCAGCAGCAACGCCACCACGGCCAGCACGAGCACGCCCACGGCGATGCGCAATTTCATGCTCCGCACGCTAATGCCGAGGCGCCGATGTCCACCAGCCGTTTTCCCCGGTGAACGGAGTCTCAGCGAACGGCCCCATAATGGCAGGTGCCATGAACGCACCCGCCCACTCCGCCAGCGCCCCCCGGCACCGTATGCCGCGCCGCGGCGTGCGGGCTGCCCGTCGGGTGGCCGTCGGCCTGATAGCGGCAACGGTGCTGGCCGGAACCGGTGCCGGCTGGGTGTCGTACCACGGCGCGCTGGACGGCATCACCACGTCCAACGCGCTGGAAGGCGGCCCCGTCTCTTCCGGGGACACCGAGAACATCCTGATCATGGGGCTGGACAGCAGGCTGGATCAGCACGGCAACCCGCTGCCGCAGGACGTCTACGAGGCACTGCACGCCGGTGACGAGACCGTCGGCGGCTACAACGCCAACGTGCTGATCGTGGTGCACCTGCCCGGCAACGGCGGCCCGCCGACCGCGTTCTCCATCCCCCGCGACGACTACGTCGAGTTGGCCGGCTGCGACGTCGACCCGTGCAAGGGCAAGGTCAAGCAGGCCTACGGTTGGGCCTATCAGCGCGAGATGGAGTCGCTGGAGTCCTCGTCCGAAGATCCGTCGGCGAATGAGCAGCAGGCCCGTGAGGCCGGGCGCCGGGCCCAGATCGCCACCGTACGCAATCTGCTCGGAATCCCGATCGACCATTTCGTGGAGGTCACCCTCGGCGCGTTCTTCCAGATCGCCAAGGCTGTGGCGCCGATCACGGTGTGCCTCAACGCCGACACCGCGGATCCGTACTCCGGCGCCGACTTCCGAAGGGGCGTGCAGCAGATCGACGCCGCGCAGGCGATGGCCTTCGTGCGTCAGCGCCGCGACATCAATGACGAGAACTTCACCGACCTCGACCGCACCCGACGCCAGCAGGCTTTCATCGCCGCACTCGTATCGGCCCTGGGCAAGAGCGGCGCCCTCTCGAGTCCCACGATGCTGCGCGATCTCCTCAACGTCACGAAGCAGAACGTCGCGCTGGATTCCGGGTTCGATCTGGCCAAATTCGCCAGTCGGGCGTCGGCACTGACCGGTGCGCCGCCCACCCTCTACACCCTGCCCATCAAGGAGTTCGGCCAGAACTCGCTGGGTGAGGACATCAACATCGTCGACATCCACGCCATCCGGGCCATCGTGCGTGACCTGGTCGCCCAACCTGGGGGCACCACCGACGCCCCCGCAGCACCGGCGCACGTACTCGAAGGCCACGGCGCGGTGCTCGACGTCGTCAACGCCTCCACCTACTCCGGACTGGCCGCA
Organism: Mycobacterium sp. NPDC004974; assembly: GCF_053600815.1. Lineage (NCBI taxonomy): Bacteria > Bacillati > Actinomycetota > Actinomycetes > Mycobacteriales > Mycobacteriaceae > Mycobacterium > Mycobacterium sp. NPDC004974. Next base: position 91,845 of record NZ_JBSGAQ010000006.1, read on the forward strand.
CAGCTCGAGACCACTTTCTCCGCAAATGGATTCACCCCCGGTCAGATCGGCGATGCGGAATCTCTGGCCGCCGTCACCACCATCGACTACGGGACCGGCGCCGAGGCCGCCGCCCAGTCGCTGGCCGACGAGCTGAAAGTGATCGCCACCCCGTCCTCCGAGGTGACCGCCGGGACGGTACAGCTGACGCTGGGTACCGATTTTCCCGGTGAGGACTACATGACCGGATCGGACGACTCGTCCTCGGCGAGTTCCTCGGAGTCTGAGTCGGATTCGACGTGGGGCTCGTCCGACGAGGCGGCGGAGGAAACCACCGCCAGTACGCCGGTGACCACGGTGGCCGCGACCGCGTCCGGCACCAAGTCCGCGGCTCCGACCGACCTGAGCCAGATGAAGGTCTCCGGCATTCCCTGCGTCAAATAGCCGCGGCTACAGCGTGACCCGGACCTGGGTGCCGTATCCGGCTTCCGAACTGATCGCCATCGAGCCGCCCATGGCCTCGATTCGTACCTGCAGCGAGGCCAACCCGATGTGCCCCTCGGCGACCGATTGGGCCACCGTCGACGGATCGAATCCCTTGCCGTCGTCGGCCACGGTGAGCACGACACGATCGCCCGACCGGTAGAGGCCGACCGAAATCGTGCTCGCGCCGGCATGTTTGTTGATGTTGCCCAGCAACTCGCGGGCGGCGCGGTACAGCAGGGCCTGACCTTCGGGGTGCCCGACGTCCTCCAGGTCCGCCCGCACCGTGATATCCGGCCGGGTCTCGTACTGGCGCAACAGTTCCCGCACCGCCGGGGTGAGCCCCAGCTGCGCCAGAACCTGGGGATGCAACGCGGTCACCGTGGAGCGCAGGCCGACCGCCGTCTCCTGCAGGGCGGCGTGGACCCGGTCCAGCCCAGGGTCAGGGATGCGTTCGCGGATCTCGTCGAGCTCCAGGCGTGCGGCCATCAGGATCTGCAGCGGCCCGTCGTGAAGATGTTCGGCCAGTTCGGCATTGCGCAGGTCATCGGCCCGGGTGGACTCCGATACCAGCTGGCGCCGTACCTCCATCAGCGTCCGCACCCGCGCCGAACGCCGCGCCAGCACGAAAGACAACGCCGCCGACGCGACCGCCAGCCAGGCCAGAAATCCCACGTGCATATAGACGATGTCGGGCAGACCGACGTTGTCGTCACGTTCGGAATACAGGATCCACACCGCCAGGTAGCCCAGTGCGGTGCAGCCACCGAGCAGCGCGGTCAGCCACGGACGATCCTGGAACGCAACGGAAATGGGCAACAGGAAGAACACCGGCAGCAGCGCCGCGGTAGCACCGCCCGACACCGCGCAGAGGGCGACGAGCACCAGCACGTCGACCGCGGTGGAGGCCCACTCGGCCCACGGCGGCATGGGCCCGCGGAACACCACCACCAGCCACAGCACTGCCACGGCGGTGTACACGCTCAGGATCACCGCGTACAGGACCGGTAGCCAGTGGTCGACATCCCATACCGAGACCAGCACCACGATCAGGCCGATCAGCGGCAGCCGCAGCAGCGCCGAGACCCGGACCGGTTGAGTGGTGAAGAACTCGACGACGCGCCCGCTGGCCATGTCAGTCCAGCAGCCGGCGGCGCATCGCCTCCGCGACCGCCGCGCCCCGGTCGCTCACACCGAGTTTCTCGTACAGACGTTGCACGTGGGTCTTCACCGTCGACGGGGCGAGGAACAGCTCCTTGGCCATTGCCGGGATGGAGCGGCCCTTGGCAATCAGGTCGAGCACCTCGCGTTCACGCGGGCTGAGCACCGGGACATCGGGTTCGTTGCGACGACGGATCTCGCCGGCCAGCCCGGCCGCCAGGTTCGGGTCGAGCACGTCACGGCCTTTGGCACACGACAACACGGCGTTCACCAGCTCACTGCGGGTGGACTCCTTGGACAGGAACCCGGCCGCCCCCTGCTGCAGCGCGGTGTAGACGATGGCCGACTCATCGTGCGCGGAGACCAGCAACACCCGGGTGGGCAGCTCGTCGCGGCTCACCGCGGCGGCCACCTGGGCCCCGTCGAGCTGCGGCATCCGGTAGTCCAGCAGGGCCACCTGTGGCTGATGGGTTCTGATCAATTCCAGTGCGTCGGCGCCGTTGTCGGCCTCGGCCACCACGTCGATCTCGCCGCTGGAGATCAAGGCGCGCACCACGCCTTCGCGGAACATCGGGTGGTCGTCGCCCACCACCACCCGCACCTTTTCGGCCATGCGCCACAGCATGGCACAGCGCGGGTCGGTGATCAGCGCGTTTAGAGTCGGCGGTATGCATCTGGACGAGCTGCAGTGGTTCGTGGTGCTTGCCGAGACCGAGCATGTCACCGACGCCGCAGCCGAACTCGGCATCAGCCAGCCCACCTTGTCACGCGCGCTGGCCCGGATCGAGGAGCAGGTGGGGGTGCCGCTGTTCGATCGGGTCAATCGACGGCTTCGGCTCAATGCCTACGGTCGCATCCTGTTGGAGCACGCACGTCGCAGCATCAGCGAAATCCGTACGGCCACTGAGCGAATCGCGGAGTCGCGCGATCCCGATACCGGAACGGTGCGGCTGGCGTTCCTGCATTCGCAGGCCGGCTGGTTCGTGCCCGATCTGCTGCGACGGTTCCGCGCCGAGGCTCCGTTGGTGCGCTTCGAGCTGTTCCAGGGTGCGGCCCACCAGATCGTCGAACGCCTGGCCAATGGCGAGGCCGACCTGGCGATCACCTCACCACGCCCGGAGGGTTTCCGCTGGCGCGGGCTGCACATGGAGCGGTTGTGCCTGGCTGTGCCGCGTGAGCATCGTTTCGCCCGGCGGTCCCGGATCCGGCTGGCCGACGCCGGCGCCGAACCCTTCGTGGCGCTGGCGCCGGACTTCGGGTTGCGCCAGCTCACCGATGAGCTGTGGGCCGAGGCCGGGATCTCGCCGCCCGTGGTGTTCGAGGCCATGGAGATCCCGACCATAGAAGGGCTGGTGGCGGCGGGATTCGGGGTGGCCGTCGTGCCGGTGCCGCGGCCTGAACGGGCCGAGCCGGGCGCCGCGTACATACCCCTGTCGGAGAGTTCCGCCAAACGCCAGATCGGCCTGACCTGGAACGCGGACCGCGAACTGCCGCCGGCCGCGGCCCGGTTGGCCGAATTCGTCATGCATGACGTGCATGACATTGACTAGTCTCATGCATTGGACACATCTTTGCGGGCGCCCTACCGTCGACTGAGTGTCCACCTCCCTGACCTCCGTTGACTGGCAGGGGCATTCACGTGGCTCGAACGAGTACCGGCGCCTGCTGGCCGCATTGTTCTGCGCCGGGGTCGCCACCTTCGCGCAGCTGTACTCGCCCCAGGCCGTCCTCCCGCTGATCGCCCGCGATATGGGCACCGGCGCCGCCCACGCCGCGTTGACCATCTCGGCCGCCACGGTCGGCCTGGCGCTGGGCGTGATCCCGTGGTCCGCCCTGGCCGACCGGATCGGCCGGGTCCAGGCGATGACGATATCCATCAGTGCGGCAACCGTTCTCGGGCTCATCGTGCCGTTGGCCCCGAGTGCGCCGCTCCTGCTGTCCGGCCGGCTTCTCGAAGGGCTGATGCTGGGCGGGGTGCCCGCGGTGGCCATCGCCTACCTCACCGAGGAGATCGAGGCCGGACATGCCGCCCGCGCGGCAGGCACCTACGTCGCGGGCACCACGATCGGCGGACTGGCCGGCCGCCTGGTCACCGGGCCCATCGCCGAGTTCGCCGGGTGGCGCGTCGGCGTGCTGGTGGTCGCGGTGCTGTGCGGCCTGTCGGCGTTCGCATTCGTCAAACTCGCCCCGCCCGCGCGCGGCTTCACCCCGACCCGCAGCCGCAACCTGGCCCGGCGACTGGCCGAGAACCTGCGCTCACCTCGTCAACTGGTGCTCTACAGCCAGGGCTTCCTGCTGATGGGCGGGTTCGTGGCGATGTACAACTTCCTCGGGTTCCGGCTGATGGCCGCACCGTTTCACCTGCCGCAGACCGTGGTCAGCCTGGTGTTCCTGGCTTACCTCTCGGGGACCTGGGCCTCGGCCCGGGCCGGCGCCGAGGCCACCCGGTTCGGCCGCAAGACCGTGCTGATCGGCTCGATCGCCACGATGATCGCCGGCGTCGCGATCACCCTGGCCGGCAACGTGATCGTGGTGCTGATCGGGCTGGTGATCGCCACCGCCGGGTTCTTCGGCGCGCATGCGATCGCCTCGGGCTGGGTCGGCGCGGCCGCCGGTGACGGCAAGGCGCAGGCGTCCTCGCTGTACAACCTCTTCTACTACGCCGGCTCCAGCTTGATCGGCTGGGTCGGCGGGCTGGCGTTCGACGCCGCGGGGTGGCCGGCCGTGGCCGGCACTGTAATGGGTCTGGCAGTGCTGGCCGGGGTGTTGGCCTGCACGCTCGGCGGCCACCACCCCGGCGAGCCGCGCAACTACCAGAGCTCGATGTCCCGGCCGTACTCCGACTCAGGGCGCAAACCGAAGTAACGCCGCTGCGACTCCTCGATGAGGACGTCGTTGATGCTGGCCTCGCGGCGGGCCATCAGGCCCTCCGGGGTGAACTGCCACAGTTCATTTCCGTAGCTGCGGTACCACTGGCCCTGCGCGTCGTGCCATTCGTACTGGAACCGCACCGCCATCCGGTTCTCCCGGAACCCCCACAGGCTCTTGCGCAGAACGTAGTCCAGCTCCCGCTCCCATTTGGCGGTCAGAAACTCCACGATCTGTTCGCGTCCGACGATGTGCAGGTCGCGATTGCGCCACTGCGAGTCCGGCGTATAGGCCAGGCTGACCCGCTGCGGGTCGCGGGTGTTCCAGGCGTCCTCGGCGGCCTGAACCTTCTGCAGGGCTGTTTCCAGAGTGAAGGGCGGGAAAGGCGGGCGGGTCTCGGTCATGCCACCTTTCTACCTGTCTAACCATGTGGCTATCGTGGCTGGCATGGACTTCGCGATGTCGGCCAAAGCGGCTGATTACCACTCCCGGTTGACCGACTTCATGGTGGAGCACGTTCTGCCCGCCGAAGCCTCGTACCACGCCTATCGCGACGAGAAGGGCGCAGGAGATCACACGGTGCCGCCGGTGGTCGAGGAGCTCAAGGTCAAGGCGAAGGCTGCCGGGCTGTGGAATCTCTTCCTGCCCTCGGAGTCCGGCCTGACCAACCTGGAGTACGCGCCGCTGGCCGAACTGTCCGGGTGGAGCCTGGAGATCGCCCCCGAGGCGCTCAACTGTGCGGCCCCGGACACCGGGAACATGGAGACCCTGCACCTGTTCGCCGACGAGGCACAGCGCAAGCAGTGGCTGGATCCGCTGCTGGCCGGTGAGATCCGCAGCGCGTTCGCGATGACCGAACCCGCCGTGGCGTCCTCGGATGCCCGCAACATCGAGACCACGATGCTGCGCGACGGTGCGGACTATGTGATCAACGGCCGCAAGTGGTGGATCACCGGGGCGGCCGATCCGCGCTGCAAGATCCTGATCGTGATGGGCCGCACCAATCCCGACGCCGCCTCGCATGCCCAGCAGTCGATGATCCTGGTGCCCGTCGACACCCCCGGGGTGGACATCCAGCGCTCGCTGCCGGTGTTCGGCTGGCAGGACCAGCACGGGCACTGCGAGATCGTGTTCGACAACGTGCGGGTGCCGGCCGAGAACCTGCTCCATGAGGAGGGCAGCGGTTTCGCGATCGCCCAGGCCCGGCTGGGCCCGGGCCGGATCCATCACTGCATGCGCGCGCTCGGTGCCGCCGAGCGTGCCCTGGCCTTGATGGTCGACCGCGTGCAGAAGCGCGTCGCGTTCGGCAAGCCGTTGGCCGAACAGGGTGTGGTGCGCGAGTCGATTGCCAAGTCCCGCAATGAGATCGACCAGGCCCGGCTGCTGTGCGAGAAGGCTGCCTGGATGATCGACCAGGAAGGCAACAAGGCTGCCCACGTGCTGGTCTCCCAGATCAAGTCGGTGGCCCCGCAGATCGCCTGCGATGTCATCGACCGAGCCATTCAGGTGCACGGCGCGGCCGGGGTCAGCGACGACTTCCCGCTGGCCCGGCTGTACTCGTGGCACCGCGCCATGCGACTGTTCGACGGTCCCGACGAGGTCCACATGCGGACCATCGCCCGAGCCGAGCTGGGCCGGGAGAAGTCACCTCTGGCAGCAGCGGCGGTGACTGCGCAGTGACCGCCCAACTCGGAGAACTGTCGGGGGCGTGGAATTTTCGGGACGTCGCCGAGATCACCGGAACCCGGCCCGGACTGCTGTACCGCTCCAGTGAGTTGAGCCGGCTGTCCGACGTCGGCCGTGAGGAGTTCCGCCGGATCGGCATCACCGATGTGGCCGATCTGCGTTCGGGCCGGGAGGTGCAACGGCACGGACCGGGCCAGGTGCCCGACGGCGTGTCGATCCACCTGCTGCCGTTCCACCCCGACGATTCGTCGAATCAGGAAGCGCCGCACGAGTCGACGTTCCAGCGGGTGATGTCCGAGTCACCCGGCGACGAGGACGTCAGCGAATCGGCCAAGCGCTACATGACCGAGGTGTACGAGGAGTTTCCCACCCTGCCCGGCGCGCATCTCGCTGTGCGCCAGGTGATCTCCCTGCTGAGCCAGGAGCGTCCGGTGATCGCGCACTGCTTCGCCGGCAAGGACCGGACCGGATTCACGGTCGCCACGGTGCTGCACGCCGCCGGTGTCGACCACGACCTGGTGATCGCGGACTTCCTGCGTAGCAACGACGCGATTGCGCCGCTGCGGGAACGGATCCTGGAGAACGTGCGCGCCCGGTCCGAGGGCACGCCCGAGGTGATCACCTTTGCCGAGGCACGGTTGACCGACGAGGTGCTCGGTGTGCGCGAGGAGTACCTCGCCGCGGCATGGCGCAAGCTCGACGAGGCGTACGGCTCGGTGGGAGGTTTCCTCGAGGCGGCCGCGGTATCGGCGCAGGAGGTGGCCGCGCTGCGGTCAAACCTGCTCGGTTAGGCCGGTCACACCTCCTCGAGCGCTTCGCCCAGCTGCTCGGCGATTCGGCTGTGCTCGTTGTGCATCAGCATGTGTCCGGCGCCGAGCAGCACCGCCACCGGCCAGTCGATGATCTCGACGGCCGCCAGTATCCCCAGCGCGCCGTAGTAGGCCAATTGCTCAGGGTGAGGCACCTTCACCCGGCCCACCACCGGCAACGTCATCGTGAATCCATGGGCATCGCGCACGGTGCGCACCGCGTCGCGGTGTCCTTTTGCCGATTTCGAATTTTCTGTCATTGGTCACCTTTCGGTCACGTCGACTTCGACATCTCGACTTGTCGACTTCGCAGCGTGAGAGGCGTGAGTACATCAGGTTCCGGTGCGCCCGCCGATCCGTTGACCGACGCCGTTTCCCGGGTCTTGGCCGTTCCATTGCGCGAGCTGTATGCGGTGCTGTGGCGCTGCGGGGTGCTCGACATCGACGACTGAGGCGGCTCCTGCCACAGCGGGGTGAACCTCGACACCAGCCGGGGCGCGACCGCGGCGATGCCGGTGGCCACCCCCGCCGCGGTGAGCGCCTGCGCCCATCCGAGTGGGTCCAGCGGGGTGCAGCCCAACAACTCGCTGACCCCGGGTGTGCTGATCGCCGCCGCCAGTGACACCAGGGAGCCGGCCGCGGTGGCGATCACCAGGGGGCTGTGCGAGTCGATCAGGGTCTGGGCCAGCTGGGTGGACACCAGTGCCACCAGCCCGACCGTGGAGGCGCGCCGGGGTGCCAGCGGGAAGCCCGCCGACAACCAGGCCCCGGTGGCCGCGCCCGCCGTCGCCGCACCCCGTATCGCTACCGTTCGCCACAACTCGGTCCGGTCGGGCCCGTGGCCGGCGCCCGGCGTCGATCGGGTGGTGGAACTGACCGCCAGCGCGGCGGCCGGCAGCGCATCGGTCATCATGTTCACCAGCAGCAGTTGCCGGGTGTTGAGCGGCGACCGGCCGGTGAGGGCGCTGCCGATGATCGAGAACACCACTTCGCCCGCATTGCCGCCGAGCAGTACCGCCACCGCAGCCTGAACCCGGCGCCACAGCAGGCGGCCCTCATCCAGCGCATCGATCAGGGAACCGATCTGCCCGTCGAGAAGCAGCACGTCGGCCGAACTATTGGCCGGGTCGCTGCCGCGCCCGGCCACCCCGATACCCACGGTGGCGGCCCGGATGGCTGCGGCGTCGTTGGCCCCGTCGCCGACCATGGCACAAACCTGGCCGGTGCGTTCCAACGTCTGCACGATCTGCACCTTGTGCTCCGGCGACATCCGGGCAAAGACCCGGCGTTCCCGCACGGCGCGTTCCTGGCTGCGCCGTGGCATCGCCACCCATTCCTCACCGCTGATGACCTGATCCGCGGTGACCGAAAGGCCCAATTCCGCGGCGATCGCGTTCGCCGTAACCGGGTGATCCCCGGTGATCAGTCGCACGCCGATCTTGCTCTCCCGTAACGATGCCAACACCTGGGCCGCTTCAGCCCGGGGCGTGTCGGACAATCCCACCAAGCCGACGAACCGCAAGCGCCGGGCACACAGCGCAGCCAGCTGGTCGGCATCGGCTCGGCCCCGTTCGGCCTGCGACGGGGTCAGCGTGCGTTGGGCCACCGCGAGCACCCTGAGTCCACTTCGCGCCATCTCGTCGACCGCGCGCCCGACGGCGGGGTCCAGTTCACCGCAGGCGGCCAGCACCACCTCGGGTGCGCCTTTGACAGCCAGCTCGTCTCCGAGCAGCACGGCCGAGAATTTTCGGCCGGAGCGGAACGCCAGATATGTGCCGATCCCGTTGGGCGCCAGACGAGTAGCCGCCTCGGCCACGGCCGCGTCGGTTGCGTGTTCGTAGCGGTCGCCGTTCTTCGGCGGGGTGGCCGCAGCGGCGCAATCGAGCACGTGCTGTTCAGAAGCCGCGCCACCCACCGTCCGTACTTGGGAAACCCGAAGACGGTTCTCACTGAGCGTGCCGGTCTTGTCGAAACACACCACGTCCACCCGGCCGAGCGCCTCCACGGACCGCGGACTGCGGACCAACGCCCCGGCGCGAGTCAGCCGTCGCGCCGATGCCTGCTGGGCCAAGGTCGCCACCAACGGCAGCCCCTCGGGCACAGCGGCCACCGCGACCGCCACACCGCTGGCCACCGCATTTCGCAGCGGCTGCATGCGCAGCAGGCCCAGCCCGCTGACCAGGGCGCCACCGGCAATGCTGAAGGGCAGGGCCCGGTTGGTGAGCTCGCGCAGCTGCGTCTGCAGGCCGACCGCCGGACAGGCGCCGTGCCCGATATCGGTAGCACGGCGTGCCTGGGTGGCATCGCCCACCTCGGTCACCACGGCGACCACGGTTCCGGCCACCAATGTCGTTGTGGCATAAAGCATGCAGTAACGCTCGGCGAGGACGGCGCCGGGAGTGGCCTCGACCTCTTTGGGCACCGGCAGCGATTCGCCGGTGAGCGAGGCTTCATCGACCTCGGCATCGATCGCCTCGAGGATCCGGGCGTCGGCCGGCACCACTTCCCCTGGACGCACCTCGATGACGTCTCCGCGCCGCAGCAGCGTTGCTGCCACACTCTCGTAGCCGTCGCGATCACGGTCACCGACAACTCGGCGAGCGGGCGGATCCTGAACCGCCAACAGCCGGCTCAGCAGCCGCTCGGCCCGCACTTGCTGGGTGGCCGCAAGCATGGCGTTGCCGGTCAGCACCGACCCGACCAGAATCGCGTCCACCGGTGAACCGAGCATTGCGCTGGCGGCCGAGCCGATGGCAAGCACCGGGGTCAGAGGATCGGAGAGCTCCGCGCGCAGGGCGGTGACGAGTTCCACCAGCTGCCGAGGTACGGCACTCCGGTGCCCTCGCGCCTCTTGAGACTCACCCCCGCGCGAACCACCCAGTGAGCCAGTATCTTCGGCGACTCGACCGAGTACCTGCCCGGGTGTCATCGCGTGCCAGTCTTCGACGGATTCCGCCTTGGGTTCGGCATCCAGCATGATTCTGCGTGCCAGCCAGAATCCATTGACCAGGCCTGCCGCGGCACCCACGGTCACCGGTCCGGGACCCCGGCCGCGAACGCCGGGCACCATCAGGAGCGCACCGAGCAGCGTCCCTCCGGTAGCGAGTTCGACACCACGCTCGCTGGCCCGACGCGCGGCGGGCATGGCATGCAGCAGACGCCACACCCCGGAGAGATCGGCGGCCAGGACGTCGGCCTGCCACGGGGTGCCGGCGTGCCGGCTCAGCAACCCGACCGAGAAATCCGCGGCACACAGCGCGCGGGCCGCGTCCACCGACAGCACGGCCACGGTGCGACCGTCGCGCTGCAGGGTGTCGACCGCACGCGCCAGAGCCGAATCGATGTCGGTGTCGGCCTGGTGCAGATCGTCGAACGACGAACGCAGGTCACCGAGTTCATCGAGATCCAGGGATACCGCCTGCGCGCCTGCGCGACGGACCTCGGCCAGCACACCGTGGGCGCGCGGGTCGTGACTGTGGCACACCAGCACCCGCCCCCGTGACCTGCCGTTCCGCACGGCTCCGGCGAAGGCCGGTGTCACCGGGTGCCAGCCGGCGGAGAGCTGACCCGCCTGCAGCTGGTCCTGGGCCCACTGCCACACCGCGGCACGATCGGATTGGGCGACATCGCGGAATTGCCCCACCCGCAGCTCTTCGGTGGTCAGCACCCGGGGGTCGACCACCACGGCGTCGACTCGGTCGAGGGTGCGTAATGCGTTGGGCCGCAACGGAACCAAGTCTCCACGGTCGGCCAGGCCACGACCGAGCGTGCTGGCGAAAGCCTCACGAGAGTTGCGCGCCGCCTTGGGCGCGGTCACGACGGTAGCGGTGGCGGCGGCGCCGAGATCTCGCGTCAGTACGCCCACGGCGGCAGCGGCTGCCGCCTGCGCCCGACCGCAACGTTCGGCATACCGCTCCACCACCCCGTCGGGCAGCGGGCACGGACGTGGCCTCACGGGCACCACCGTGCGACAGTCGGCGTGCGCCGCCAGCCGCGGCTCGACTGCCTGCCAGGCGTCGGCAGCGGCGACCGCCTCGGCGAGCTGGGAGAGGTGCCGGAGGAATTCCACGGTGACCGCCGCGGGAGCCTGGGTGAGCGCATACACGGTGGCGGCACCGATGCTCAGGACAGCGTCGGCGCCCTGCTGGCCGAGTCGGGCTTCGATCACCGCCCGCACCTTCGGCTGGTAGTCGACGGCGCTGATAGCCGCCATCACGCCGTCCGGCAACCTCGGCAGCATCAGCGTGCGGCCCAATACCGCGGCACCGATGCCGATACCGCTCGCCGCCGCGGCGACGCCTTTGAGGACCAGCAGAATTCCGTCGCCCGGCAGGTCGTTGGGCCGCGGTCCTGACGTCGGGGTCCCCACCGTGGATTCAGCGTCGGCCACGATGCCACACAGCCGGGGCAGGTCGATCCCGTCCGGGTCGATGTCGTCGAGCTCGATGACCACGCGCGACAGCGGATAGTTCAGTTGTGCCGAGCGCACCTCGGGCCGGGCGCGGAGTTCGCGCAACACCACGGCCCCGATCCGCCGGCCGCCCTCGGTCTGCAGCCCGCGCACCTCGATCCAGCACCGGTCGGTGCCGCGCCAACACCGGCGGGCGGGGGCACCACCGACCATCTCCACTGCCGCCGCGAGAACCGTCTGCACCGGCTGCACAAAAGGTGCCGCAGCCAGGGCGGCTGCGCCGTTGATGATCCGGCCGATCGCGGTGATCACTTAGAGCGGGTCGCCGCCCCAGTACGTCGAGCCGTCGAGCGGCGACCCGCGGCTTTGGCTGCGCTGGTTGCCGAAGAAGGCTTGGTCGTCGACGACGACTTGGGCGCCGAGGAACGCTTGGGCGCCGATTCCGCGCGGGGCGCTGCCCCGGCCCGGCCGTTCCCTGAGCGTTGATTGAGCTCGTGTACGACCAGCGTCGCCCCGCCGACGGTCAACAGCACCGGCCATTCGACGAGGCCTGCCGCCCCCACCGCGGCCAGCGTGAGTGCGGCCGCGGCAGGCGATCTGCTGCCTTGGCTCACCCCACTGCGAATACCGGCGCCAACCCCTTTGATTCCCCCGACCACTCCACTGACGGCTGCGCCGCCTACTGCTCCAGCAGCCGCGGTGGCGGCGTCAGCGGTCCGGCTTACCACCTGGACGGCGCCTGAGACGATGTTCATGATTCGGACTCCTCACGTTCACCGAATCAACAACTACCCCCTCAGCCCGCGCTCTACACCTGGGTTGGGCAAACCTGACAGGAACTTGCCAGACCGGGACGCAGCAGCTTCCGCCGGACTACGCGGCGCCACGTGCCACGGTGGCAGCAAACGTGACGCGCACCTCGTCGGCCACCTTCATCGCGCCCATCAGCATCGAGTACTGCTTGATGCCGAAGTCGCTGTGCCGCACGTTGGCCTGACCGGAGATGCGCCAGGAGTCGCCGTCCGCGTCAACCCGGACATCGACAGCCTGGTGGGCGTTGTCACCGGAGATCTCAAGGGTCCCGACGATCCGATAAGTGTCGGCTTCGTGGACGATCTCGGTGGATCGAAAGATCGCCAGGGGGAATCGCTTCGCGCGCAACGTCTTCAGCGCATTGGATCGGATCAGCACCTTCTCGGCACCAGACAACGGAGTCATGCCGCCCTCACCCCTCAACACGTCCAGGGAATCGAGGTCGACGGTCACCTCCACCGCCGCCGGCTCCTCGCCATCCCATTCCACGGTCGCGTGCCAGGAGCGCATCGCGATCGTCAACCGATGGCCCATCCGCGACGCACTCCCCGTCACGCCGGTACGCAGCAGCAGTTCGCCCGAGTCGGGGCCCAGGTTCCACTGCGTCACGACGCGATCACCAGACCCGCCACCCACGTGATGGTCGCCAGGAGGGCTCCGGTCAGCTCGACACCGACCGACAGCGCAACTCCCTTGAGCGCGTGCACAGTTGACGTCCAGGCCCGCCGGTAGTCACGACGTGCGGCCAACTCCGCCAGGTACACACCCGCGACGAAGCCGATCACCAACCCGATCACCGGGATGACGAAGAAGCCGATCAGGCCGAGGACCCCACCGGCCACCAGGCTCCACATCCCCACCTCGGCGGCCCGCATCCGCCGGACCGGCCACGCGTACTTGATCACCTCGGCCGTCACGAAGAACACGGCCGCCACGCCGAGCGTCACCCACGACGCCGTGGTGTGTTCGACGACGGCCCACACCGCGATCGCGGCGAATACCAGAAACCCGCCGCCAGGCAGGACGGGCAGCACGATGCCGATGAGTCCGACGGCGATTACAAGTGCGACAAGAACAATTCCGAGTGTGCTCACGGTTTCTGCCCGCGCACCCACTGCATGGTGCCCATGGTCTTGGAACGTACCCGCTCCAGGCCGAGCCCCTCGAACCGATCGGCGAGCTCATCTTCGGCGAAGAAGCGGGCACCGCCCTTCGAGAGCAGCCGCGCGGGCCCCCGGGTCATCGCCGTGGGCACCATGATCGCCATACGTCCGCCGGGGCGCAGCACCCGCACCATCTCGGCCAGTGCGGCCTCGGCGTCGGGGATCAACTGCAGCACCGCAATCGAGGTCACCGCATCGAAGACGCCATCCCGGAACGGGAGCTTCTGAGCGTCGGCGCGCACGAAACCGACCTGCCGACCCGCTTCGGCCTCGACCGCACGCGCCAGCATGGGCTCCGAGATATCCACACCGAGCGCGTACCCGTCCAGCCCGGCCGCCCGTGCCAGCGCGGCCGTCACGTTCCCCGGACCGCTGCCGACATCGAGCGCGACCCCGCCGGGCGGGATGTCGAGCCATTCGGTGGGCTCCTGCCACGCCGTCAGCACCTTGCGCCCGATCCCCTGGGCACCGTCATAGAGCATCGACCCGACCGGTGACGCCCACATCTTCTGGATGAATCCCGCATTTTTGGGGGCGTCGCTCCCGTCCCCCAGCAGATCGAGATACCCCTTGCTGACTTCCGGCTCGGCCGGCGGATCGATCAGGAGGTCCAGCGCCTTGCGCAATGCCCCACTCGATGCGGTGTCCACACCTCTACGCTACGCACCGAGTTGGTCGGCGAGGTCGACAAAATCCGTCGCGACGATGTCGAAGTCATCGGACGTGACGTCGTGCGGAGCCCGATCCGGCCCGTACTCCAGAGGCCGGGCCACGTATGCGGTCCCGAGCCCGGCCGCGCGGGCGGCCCGCAGGTCGGAGGGATGGGCTGCAACGAGCGTCAGCTCCTCGGGCTCGATGTCGAGCAGCTGGGCGCAGCCCTGATAGGCCTCCGGGTCCGGCTTGTAATGCCGGAACAGCTCGGCTGAGATCACGCAGTCCCATGGCAGCCCGGCATGTTTGGCCATGTTGGTGAGCAGTGAGACGTTGCCGTTCGACAACGTCGTGATGAGGTAGCGCTGCTTGAGCCGGGTCAGCCCGACCACCGAGTCCAGCCACGGATCCAGGCGGTGCCAGGCCCGGTTGAGATGGTCGATCTCAGCGTCCCCGGCCCGGATGCCCGCGGCGCCGAGCAGGTCGACCAGGATCGCGCGATGCAGATCGTCGATCCTGGTCCACGGCAGCTCACCGCGGCGCACCCGGTCCATCGCCGGGGCGTAGCCGGCCCGCCAATGATCGGCGAACTCCGGCCAATCCCGTTGCAGCCCAAGGCTTTCGCCGAAGGCTTCCAGCTCACCGATGATGCTGGACCGCCAGTCCACGACAGTCCCGAACACATCGAAGGCCAGAGCTCGCATCATGGCTCCAGGACGAGCTTCCCGCGTACCGAACCGTTGGCCAGCGCATCGAGCGCAGCCGCACCCTCGGACAACGGGAACCGCACCGGTGGCGGCGGACGCAACCCGGCGGCCACCAACTTCGTCAGCTCGGCTCCGACCTGCGCCTGGGCGGCCGGGTGGCGGCGCACGAACTCTCCCCAGCCGACACCGACCACGCTGACGTTGCGCAGCAACAGCCGGTTCACCTTGACCGTCGGGATCCCGCCGCCCGCGGCGAAACCGATGACGAGCAGCCGACCTTCTGGGGCCAGCACCCGGATCGCGTCGTCGAAGGCGTCGCCGCCGATCGGGTCGACGACGAGGTCGACGCCCTGGCCGTCGGTGGCTTCCATCACGGCCTCGCGCCAGCCATCGGCCAGCGGCAACACCACGTCGGCGCCGAGCGACGACACGAACTCCTCGGCCCCGGACCGGTGCACCATCGCAATGACCTTGGCGCCCATGGCTTTGGCCAATTGGATCGATGCGGCACCGATGCCGCCCGCCGAGCCGAGGACCAGGACGGTCTCCCCCGGAACCAGCCCGCCGCGACGGGCCAGCGCGAACTGCATCGTGTAGTAGTTGCCCAGCAGCGATGCCGCTTCACCGTCATCGAGACCGTCGGCGGTGGGGATCACGTTGGCCGGTACCGCCGCGACCTGCTCGGCGTACCCGCCGATCATCGAGAACGCCGAAACCCGCTGTCCCGGGGTGAACCCGGAGCCCTCGGGTGCCGAGCGCACCGTTCCGGCCACCTCCATGCCGGGCGTGAACGGCGGTTCCAGCCGCAGCTGGTACTCACCGCGCAGCAACAGCAGATCGGGGAAGCAGACGCCGGCGGCGCCGACGTCGATGATGACGGTGCCCGCATATGCGGGATTACCGGCCAGATCATCGACGTCGACGTACGCCAGCCCGGATGTACCGGTAAGTGCCTGCGCTACAAGCGCTTTCACCAGTCCTAGCCCAGCTTGAAGCTGGCTTGCTGAGCGGCGGAAAGATCGGTGATCTCGCCCCACTTGGCAGCGATGTCATCGACGGAGGGCACGTCGGTGAAGGTGATGCCGTCGTTCTGGAACAGTGCGGTGCGCTGCACCTTGCCACCGCCGACGATGAACACCGAGTCGGTGTCGGGCAGTTCCTCGGTCATCAGGTAGGCCACCACCGGGGCGACGTACTCGGGGGTGAGTTTCTCGAACACCTCGGGCGGCAGGATGTCCTGGGTCATGCGGGTGGCGGCGATCGGGGCGACCGCGTTGGTCTTGATGTTGTACTTGGCGCCTTCCTGGGCCAGCGTGTTGATCAGACCGACCAGGCCGAGCTTGGCGGCACCGTAGTTGGCCTGACCGAAGTTGCCGAACAGACCGCTGGTGGAGGTGGCGACGACGACACGGCCGAAGCTCTGCTCCCGGAAGTGCGGCCACGCCGCACGGATGACGTTGTAGCCGCCGTAGAGGTGCACCTTGAGCACCGCGTCCCACTGCTCGAACGTCATCTTGTGGAAGGTGCCGTCACGCAGGATGCCGGCGTTGGAGACGACGCCGTCGACCTTGCCGAACTCGTCGATCGCGGTCTTGATGATGTTCTCGGCGCCCTCGGACTCGGCGACGCTGTCGTAGTTGGCGACGGCGCGCCCGCCGGCGGCCTTGATCTCGTTGACAACCTCGTCGGCCATGTTGTGGCCGGCGCCGGTGCCGTCGCGGGCGCCGCCCAGGTCGTTGACGACGACGCTGGCGCCCTCGCGGGCCAGCGTCAGGGCGTATTCACGGCCCAGACCACCACCGGCTCCGGTGACGACGACAACACGGTCCTGCACTCCTGGCATGGGGATTCCTCCTCGGTAACGGGCCGCGAAACGGCTCAGCTCCCCTCCTGTATACGGCGGGCGGATAACTGCCGGTTAACCGGGTCGGCTAGCACTCAATCGGGCTGGGCCGACATGTTTCTGCCATCGAGGGGTCAATTGCCGCCAACGTCGCGGATCCGGAAATCAACCCCGCCCGGCTTTAGTTGAACTAGTCAAGAAAGAGAATCGAGAAGAGGCAGAGGAAATGAAGAAGTTCGGATTCACCGCAGTCATCGCCAGTGGACTGGCCGCCGCCGTCCTGGGCCTGGCCGGCCCGGCTTCCGCCGATGTGTCCCACCACGGTTGGCTGGATCAGATCGGCCCGCACGTGACCGTGCCGCACGTCGACACCACCGTGCACCAGAGCCACTGAGACGTCGCCGGGATCACAGACGAGGCACGCGAACAAGTGCCGATGAACCGGTGGGTCCAGTGACCACTGTCACGAGGTCCGGCAGGGTTTAACAGGAATAAACCCCGAGGTCCGCCGGTTGAAATTACGCGGAATGTGTTCCCAAAAAGGATAGAAATAAATGAAGAAGTTCGGAATTACCGCATTGTTCGTCAGCGGATTGGCCACCGCCCTTCTGGGCCTGGCATCACCCGCCTCCGCCGGAGTCGACCACCACCTCTGGGTGCACCAGATGCACCAGAAGGCGACCGCTCCTCAGGTCGACACCACGGTCAAGCACACCAACGTGACTCGCACCAACGCGATGCCCAACCGCTGATCGACAACGAAAAAGGAAGGGGCGCCCCATAATCGGGGCGCCCCTTTCGTTGTGTCAGAGGTCGGGATCAGAGCTTTTCGGCTGTGACGAACGTCGAGAAGCCGGCCGGGTCACGGTGGATCGTTTCGACATAGCGGCCCAGGCGGCGCATCTCGTCGAGGGAGTGCACCCCGGCCGAACGCCAGCCGTGCTCGGCAAGCCACTGCTCGACATCGGCCCGCTGCGGGTCGTCGTACATCAACTCCTGGACATCGAGCGCATGCTGCATGTTGAACGTGGCCGCGAACCGCTCGAAGCGCTCCCGCATCTCCTCACGTCGTTCGCGAGCCGTCACGCCCGCGGTCTCGGCCGCGATTCGACTACCCGGCGCCGACAGTTCGGTGACGAGATCGAAGAGACGATCCTGGGCATCGGCAGGCAGATACATCAACAGGCCCTCGGCCAGCCACGCGGTCGGCTGCTGCGCGTCAAAACCCGCTTCCCGCAAGGCCGTCGGCCAGTCGAAGCGTAGATCGACCGGCACTTCACGACGCTGCGCGGCGGGCTCGACCCCATGCTCGGCCAATGTCGCCGACTTGTACTCCAGCACCTTGGGCTGGTCGATCTCGAACACCGTGGTGCCGGCCGGCCACTCCAGCCGATAGGCGCGGGAGTCCAGGCCCGACGCCAGGATGACGATCTGACGGATACCCGCGTCGACGGCATCGGCGAAGAAGGCGTCGAAGAAATGGGTGCGCACCGCCTGATAACTGCCCATGTGCTCGAAGACCGCGGCGGCCTCGGTATCGACAGCACCGATCTTCTCGACGAGGTCGCCGTCCAACAGTGACTCCCACACGCCGGTTCCGGCACCGGCGACAAGGATCGCCGCGTACGGATCGCGGATCAGCGGGTTCTCCCGGCCGGTCTCCCCGGCCCGGGCGGCGGCGACCATGACGGCCGTCGAGCCCACGCTGGTGGCGATGTCCCAGGTGTCGTCGTGGCTGCGCAGTGAGCTCATCGGGATTCTCCATCCAGTCGGGCGCGCAACAGCACGCTGTCCAAGCCGAGTTCAGCCAGTTCGTCGGCGCGGACCGGCCGGCCCAACCGGGCCATCTCGTCGGCGCTGTTCACCGCGTCCACATCCCAGCCGTGTGCCGCAAGCCATTCGGCGGCGTCGGCCCGCTCGTCATCGGTGTACATCAGCGCGTCAGCGTCGATATCCAGCCCCAGCGAGGTCCGCATGTGCTCGCCCCGGGCCCGGCGCGCGGCGCGCTTCTCCGGGGTGTAACGGGCCGGATCCATGGCGAAATCCTCGACCGCCAGGCGGCTGCCGGGTGCGCTGTGGGCGCCGACGAGTTCGAACAGCCGGTCCTGGGCCTCGCCGGGCAGGTACGGCAGCAGACCCTCGGCCAGCCACGCGGTCGGCTGCTCCGGGTCGAATCCGGCTTCGATCAGGGCTGCGGGCCAGTCGTCGCGGAGGTCAACCGGCACCGGGACGTGTTGTGCCTGGGCGACGGCCCCGTGCGCCTCCAGTGTTGCTGACTTGTACTCCAGCACCTTGGGCTGGTCGATCTCATACACCGTGGTGCCGGCCGGCCAGTCGAGCCGGAACGCGCGCGAGTCCAGTCCTGCGGCCAGGATGACGACCTGGCGGATGCCGTCGTGGGTGACCTCGGTGAAGTAGTCGTCGAAGTAGTGGGTACGCACGGCCTGGTAGTTGCGGGCCATGACGTGGATGCGGTGGGCCTCCGGATTGTCGCCGATCCAGTGCGGTTCGCTACCGGCCAACTGCGCCCACGCGGGACCGGCCGCCGCCGCCAGCAGAAAGGCGAACTCGTCACGAATCAAAGGATCGGGTTGTACGGTCTCGGCAGCACGGGCGGCGGCCACTGCCAGCGCGGTGGCCCCGACGCTCTCGGTGACGTCCCAACTGTCGCCCTCGGCCCGACCCGGCCGCACATCGCTCAGATCAGTCATTTGCCAGACAATGCTACCGAAGAACTTAGCCGAGCTATACGGCTATGTGGGGCACCTCACGGTGCCGATGCGTCAGTCGCGCAGCTGCCAGAGCTTGTTCGCCATCAAGAGTTCGAACTTGTCCACGATGACGGCCACGTCGTCGCGATGCCCCACGTAACCGGCATAAAAGCCCATGCCCCACATCACCGCGACCAGCATCTCCACGATCGCCGGGATGTCGGTGTCGGTGCTCAACTCACCGCCCTGGATGGCCTCGTCGACCGCCCACTTGACGAACTCCCGCGAGCTGCGCAGCGCGTCGTGCTCCTCGGAAATCAGTTCGGGATGACGCTGGGCCTCCAGGACCGAGGTGACCAGAAACGCGGCCGCCGACCGGTCAGTCGATTCCGCATCCATCGCCGCGGCGAAGAACGCCGAAATCCGGTTCAGCAGAGTGGTGGCGTCCCGGGCTTTGGCAATGCCGGCGGCGATCACCTTCGCATTGGTCTGCTCGACCACATCCCGATACAGGACACGTTTGCTGCTGAAGTAATGGTTGATTGCCGGGCGGGTGAGATCGGCGCGAATCGCTATCGCCTGAAACGTAGCTGCGTCGTAGCCAAGTTCGCTAAAAACTTCACGGGCAGCACGCACGATGCGTTCACGAGTCTCCGCCGCCTTTGCTGCGGGAGGACGTCCCGGTCCTCGGCTCGCTGTGTGGGCCACGATCAAATTGTGCCACACGTCACCTGAGAGTCCCGATGCCGTCATGTTGGTGTGCGTTATATGCGGCTGACCAGCAAAGCCCCAGCGCGCCCGAAAACCGACGACGAACTAGCGTGGTGCGTCATGGCGGGGGTTGTTTCACGGGAGGCGTACTTCGACATCGGTCTGGACGTGTTGTCCGATCTCGGGTACGGCGGGCTCAAACTCGCGGAGGTGTGCAACCGGCTGGGCGTCACGACCGGGTCGTTCTATCACTACTTCCCCAACTGGGCGTCCTACACGAAGGAACTGATCGCGCACTGGCGGGAGGCCCGCACCTTGCGCGTGGTCGAGATGGTCCGCGCCGACCACGATCCACACCACCGCATCGAAACCCTGATCGGCGAGACACTGGACCTGCCCTACGGAGCCGAGGCGGCGATCCGGGTGTGGAGCTCGCTGGATCCCGACGTCTACACCGTCCAGGCCGTGGTGGATCAGCTGCGCTTCGACATTCTCTTCGAATCCGCGCTCGAGCTCATCGGCGATGAACGCAACGCCCGGTACTTCGCGGCCTGGGGGGTCTATCTGATCGTCGGTTTCGAGCAGAGCACCCTGCCGCGAGACGTCGACGCCCTGCAGTGGATCACCACGCAGATGCGCGACGCGCTGGAATCGGGCAGCTTCACTCCGGCCGCCGGATCGGACCAACCGGTCTAACATCGGCGAACATGCTGACCCCGGCCGAGATCTGGCGCCGGGCAGCTGACCGCCTGCGTGACTCGTTGCGCGCCAGGGACCCCGAATACGATGCGCTGCGCCGTGCCCTGC
Organism: Mycobacterium sp. NPDC004974; assembly: GCF_053600815.1. Taxonomy (NCBI): domain Bacteria; kingdom Bacillati; phylum Actinomycetota; class Actinomycetes; order Mycobacteriales; family Mycobacteriaceae; genus Mycobacterium; species Mycobacterium sp. NPDC004974. The sequence goes on from NZ_JBSGAQ010000006.1 coordinate 112,648, forward strand.
GGGCCGCCATCGTCCTTCCCATCGCCGCTGCGGTCGGATTCGCCGTCGGCGGTGACTCCCAGACTCCGCTGTTCGCGATCTTCGGCGCGGTCTCCCTGCTCATCACCGCCGACTTCCCCGGCAACCGGCCGGCCCGGGCCGTCGCGTACGGCGGCCTGGCCGTCAACGGCGCCGTACTGATCGTGCTGGGCACCGTGCTGGCCCCGTATCCGTGGCTGAGCGTGGCGGCGATGTTCGTCGTCGGCATGGTGGTGTCGTTCTCCGGGGTGCTCAGCGAGATCATCGCGGCCGGGCAACGGGCCACGCTGCTGCTGTTCGTTCTGCCGCTGTGCACGCCCGTCGGCCCGATACCCGACCGGCTGCTGGGCTGGCTGATCGCGCTCGTGATCTGCGTGCCTGCCGCGCTGTTCCTGTTCCGGCCGAAGCATCACGACGAACTGCGCCGCTACTCGGCGCGGGTATGCCGGCTGCTGGCCGACCGGCTCGAGGGCCAGGCCTCGGCCCGCGACGTCACCCGCGCGATGAACAAGCTGTACGAGAGCTTCCTCGGCGCGGACTACCGGCCCGTCGCCCTCAGCGCGGGCAGCCGGGCGCTGGTGCGCGTCGTCGACGACCTCGGCTGGATCTGCGACCAGGTCACCGATGACACCGGGGAACTGCTCGGCGCCATGCGCGCCCCGGCGGTGCGCGTGCTGCGTGACAGCGCCGCGCTGCTGCGGATCCATGATCGGGCCGAACGTGCCGCGCGCGGAATCGATCTGCGCGCGGCACTGGCCGAGCAACGCACCGTGGCCCAGGGCAGTTACCGCGACGACATCACGCAGATCCTGGGTACCGCCGATGACGCGGCCGCCGTCGAACTCGGCCGCGGCCTGCTGATCCGGCGCACCATCTCGGCCACCATCGCGGTCACGGGGCGGGTGATCGGCAATGCCGCACTGGCCGACGCGCGCCCGGTGTGGGCCCGGGTGTTGGGCCGGCGGCTGCCCGAGACCGGCGCCGCCGACTGGGTGATGCCCGAGGCTGTCGCGGTGGCGGCCATCGCCAAGGGCCTGGTGGCCACGCGGGCGGTGGTGCTGCGCAACAGTCTGCGCACCGGACTGGGACTGGCCGTGGCGGTGGCCGTCACGCACGTGTTCCCGGTCCAACACGGATTCTGGGTGGTGCTTGGCGCGATGTCGGTACTGCGCAGCAGCGCACTGACCACCGGGACGCGGGTGCTGCGGGCCGTGGCCGGCACCGCGATCGGATTCGTGCTGGGCGCGGTGCTCATCGAGTTCGTCGGGGTGGACCCCGTGGTGTTGTGGATCCTGTTGCCCCTCGTGGCATTTGGGTCCGCCTACGTGCCCGAGGTCGGATCGTTCATCGCCGGGCAGGCGGCGTTCACCATGATGGTGCTGATCAACTTCAACCTGATCGTGCCGACGGGCTGGCGCGTGGGGCTGGTCCGGGTCGAGGACGTCGTCGTCGGCGCGATGGTCGGGATCGTGGTGTCGCTGCTGTTGTGGCCACGGGGTGCGACGGCGTCGGTGTCGAAGGCGATCGATCAGGCCCGCGCGGTGGGTGCGCGGTTCCTGAAGTACGCCGTTCTTCGCGTGACCCGGGGCGCCTCCGAACAGGCCACCGACCGCGTCGTCGCCCTGGGCCACGACGCGCTTTCGGCCTCCCGGACCCTTGATGATGCTGTCCGCCAGTATCTTTCGGAGAACGGCGGGCCCAGCGACCAACGCGCCCCGGTGGTGCGCGCAGCCAACCGGGCCAACCGGGTGCGGGCCGCGGCCGAGCTGATCGCCGACGTCGTGCCGCCGCCGCTCGGCGTCTACGCCCGCACCCGCGAAGTGATCGAGGAGCACGCCGCGGCCATCTGCGCCCGGCTCACCGGCGCCGACGCCACCGCGGTGCTGGTGCCGATCGGGGAGAGTTTCGTGGTGTCGTTGCGCGCCGAGGCCGCCGGAACGGATCTTGCCGTTTCGGCGGCCCTGCCGCTGGTGGCGGCTGCAGCGCATCTCGGCGAGCTGGAGCTGTTGTACCCGCAGCCCGCCGAGTCCGTGGGTTAGCCCGTCAGCTCAAAGGCCGGTGGGGCATCAGGGCATTCGGCGGGATCTGGCCGAACTTGCCCGCCTGGTAGTCCTCCAGCGCCTGGATGAGCTCGGACTTCGAGTTCATCACGAAGGGGCCGTAGTGGAAGACCGGTTCCCGGATCGGCTGACCGCCCAGCAGCAGAACTTCCATCGCGGGCCGGTTCGAGTCCTGGGTTCCCTCGGCCGACACCGTGATCCGGTCGCCGGGCCCCAGTACCGCGAGCTGGCCCTGATGGATCGAGTGGCCGACCGGGCCGACGCTGCCGCGTCCGCTCAGCACGTACACCAGCGCGTTGAAATCACGGTTCCACGGCAGGTTGAGCTGCGCACCCGGTTCGATCGTGGCGTGCGCCAGGGTGATCGGGGTGTGTGTCGCACCCGGTCCCTGAGCACCGTCGATCTCACCGGCGATGATCCGGACCAAGGATCCGCCGTCCTGAGAGGACAGCAGCTTGGCGTCGGGACCCTCGATGGCCTGGTAGCGCGGGGTCGCGAACTTGTCCTTCTTGGGCAGGTTCACCCACAGCTGGATGCCGTGGAACGTGCCGCCGTTCTCGACCAGTTCGGCCGGCGGGGTCTCGATGTGCAGGATGCCCGATCCGGCGGTCATCCACTGGGTGGCGCCGTCGGTGATCAGGCCGCCACCGCCGTGTGAATCCTGGTGGGCGAAACGGCCGTCGATCATGTAGGTGACGGTTTCGAACCCGCGGTGCGGGTGCCAATCGGTGCCCCGGGGCTCGCCGGGCTGGTATTCCACCTCACCCATCTGGTCCATGTGGACGAACGGGTCGAGGTCTGCGGCGCTGACTCCACCGAACGCACGCACGACGGGGAATCCCTCGCCTTCGAATCCGCGCGGGCCGGTCGTGATGGAGCGGACCGGGCGTTCGGTGTCCGACGCCTGAGCTGCCGCGATGCGGGGCAGGGTCAAGGTGTCTGCAGTGATGGCTGGCATCTCCTACCTCCAATTTGTAGTCTGATGCCAGGTATAACCGGACTGCGGTCCGATTATTCCTCAGGAATCTTTCCCCTGGTCAGGCGAGGGCCGCCAGGGCGGCCTCGCGGGCCTCGGCAGCCGACTCGGTGTCCAGGACCGCCTCGGCCGCGGAGCGACACTGTTGCAACGTCACCTGCGCAATCCGCGCGCCCACCGCGGCGATCGCCGCCGGCGCCATCGACAACGACGTCACCCCGAGCCCCACCAGGACGGCGGCCAACAATGGGTCCGCCGCGGCCTCACCGCACACTCCGACCGGCTTGCCCGCCACCGCTCCCGCCCGCGCGGCCAACCCCACGAGGGCCAGCACCGCGGGCTGCCACGGATCCGTGAGGGCGGCCAGGTCGGCCGACATCCGGTCGGCCGCCATCGTGTACTGCGCGAGGTCGTTGGTGCCGATCGACAGAAACTCGACGTGCTCGAGAATCTTGTCGGCCAACAGTGCCGCGGCGGGCACCTCGATCATCACGCCGGGGCTGAGCCCATGCGAACGCACTTTGGCGGCAAAGCTTTTCGCCTCGGCCGCAGTGGCGATCATGGGCGCCATCACCCACGGCTGCTGGCCGGTCGCCTTGGCGGCGGCGGCCACCGCCTCGAGCTGGTGCTCCAGCAGGCCTGGATTACCCTCGGCGATCCGGATGCCACGCACGCCGAGTGCGGGGTTCGCCTCTTCGGGGTGCCCGGCGAACTTCAGGGGCTTGTCCGAGCCCGCATCGAGCGTGCGGACCACGACTTTCTGCCCGGCGAAGGCCTCCAGGACCTCCCCGTAGATCTTGGCCTGTTCCGCCACGGTCGGCTCGGTGTCCCGGTTCAGGAAGCACAGCTCGGTACGGAACAACCCGACGCCTTCGGCAGGGGTTTCCCGCGCCGTCCTGGCGGCCGCGCCATCCTGCACGTTGGCCAGGATCGCGACGGCGTGACCGTCTGCCGTCGCACCGGGACCGGTCCACTCCCGGACCGCCTGGGCATCGCGTTGAGCGGCGGCCACCGCTTCGGCGGCAATGGATGGGTCCGGGTCGGTGGTCAGGGTGCCCGCGGTGCCGTCGAGCAGGACCATGGCACCGGCGGTGACGGAATCGAGCCCGCTCACCGCCACGACGCACGGAATCCCCAGCTGACGGGCGATGATCGCGGTGTGACTGGTCGGCCCGCCGAGCGTGGTGGCCAGCCCGACCACCAGCTGCGGGTCCAGCCCCGCGGTGTCGGCCGGCGCCAGGTCCTCAGCGCACAGGATGGATGGGATATCCGGCAGCGGCACACCAGGTTCCGGCAGTCCGGACAGTTCGGCGATCACCCGGTCGCGGATATCGCGCAGATCGGTGACGCGTTCGGCCATCAACCCGCCGATCTGCGTGAACAGGTCCACGAACTGGTCGACGGCCTCGGTCACGGCACGGACCGCGGGCGCCCCGGCGGCGATCCGTTTGTCGGCAGCCCCCAGCCAGGCCCGGTCCTGGGCCAGCGTCGCGGTGGCCGCGAGAACTTCTGAGGCGGCGCCCGTGGCGTGCGCGGCCCGGTCTCGCAGCCGGGTCGCGACCTCCGTCGCCGCGGCGGCGAAACGCTCGGCCTCGGCCGGCCGGTCCGCCTCATCGACGTCGCCGTCAGGAACCTGAATCTCCGGAAGCCTGCTGACCCGGATCACAGGTGCGTACCGCACACCCGGGACCACCGGAACCCCACGGAAGACGGTGGGTGATGCCACCGACGATGTAGTGCCCATGTGAGACAGATTACAAGAATGCGTTGACAAGTCAACACAGTCAAGCGTAAAACAACACATATCAACATTTGATCGCGCTTGAACCCACACAAACGGAGGCTCATGTACGCCGAGGAGCGCCAGCAGGCCATCGCCGCGCTGGTCATGAGCAGGGGCCGCGCCTCAGTCGCCGAACTGGCGCAGACATACGACGTCACCACCGAGACCGTCCGCCGCGATCTGGCCGTGCTCGACAAAGCCGGCGTCGTGCGCCGCGTCCACGGCGGGGCGGTACCGGCGCAGATGCTGCATCTCGTCGAAGCCGGCGTCGGTGAACGCGACACCACCCGCGCCGCGCAGAAAGATGCCATCGCCGCGGCCGCTGTCGACTTCGTCCCCCTCAGCGGTGCCAGCGTGCTGCTGGACGCGGGGACGACCACCGCCCGCGTCGCCGCCCAACTACCGACGGATCGGGAACTCACCGTGGTGACCAACTCGGTCCCGATCGCCGGCTTCCTCGCCACGGTGCCGACCGTCACCCTGCAGCTGCTCGGCGGACGGGTCCGCGGCCTCACCCAGGCCGCCGTCGGCGAGCACGCACTGAAAGTGCTCGAAACCCTGCGGTTGGACGTCGCGTTCATCGGCACCAACGCCATCAGCGTGCGGCACGGACTGTCGACCCCCGACACCGAGGAAGCAGCGGTGAAGCGGGCCATGGTGCAGGCCGCGAATTACGTCGTGGTCGTCGCGGACTCGTCAAAAGTCGGTCAAGAGGACTTTGTCAGCTTCGCCCCTATCGACAGCGTCGACACCCTGATCACCGACGACGAGATCTCCGACACCGACCGAGCGAAGCTCACCGAGCACGGCGTCGAGGTGGTGATCGCATGATCATCACCGTCACCCCGAACCCCAGCCTGGACCGCACCGTCACCCTGGGATCGCCGTTGACGCGCGGAGCGGTGCAGCGCGTCGATTCCGTCACCGTCGAACCGGGCGGCAAGGGCATCAACGTGGCCCGGGCCTTGACCTTGGCCGGCGTCGCCGCGGAGGCCGTGTTGCCCGCGGGCGACTCTGATCCTCTTCTCGGTGCTCTGCTGACGCTTGGTGTGCCGTTCACCAACGTTCCGATCGCAGAGCCTGTCCGCACCAACCTGGCGATCACCGAATCCGACGGCACCACAACCAAACTCAACGAACGTGGCGCTGTTGTGGACGCTGACGCACTCGGGGCGTTGACCCGCTGCGTACTGGCCAAGGCGCAGGGTGCGTCGTGGGTGGTGCTGTCCGGGTCGCTGCCGCCCGGGATACCGCTCGACTGGTACGCGCAGGTGGTCTCGCTGCTGGCACCGCTCGACTGCCGCGTGGCCGTCGATACCTCCGAGGCACCGCTGGCCGCGCTGGCCGCCGGATTCGAGGCGGCCGCGCCGGATCTGATCAAGCCCAACGCCGAAGAGCTGGCCGATCTGGCCGGGGTGGCGGCTGTCGATCTGGAAGACGCTGCCGCCCAGGGTGATATGTCGCCGGTGGTGGCCGCTTCTCGTGCACTCGTCGGGCGAGGTGTCGGCGCCGTGCTGGCCACGCTCGGTGCCGCCGGCGCGGTACTGGTCGATGGGTCGGGCGCCTGGCTCGCGACGCCGCCGCCGATCGTGCCCTGCAGCACCGTCGGCGCAGGCGACTCTTCGTTGGCCGGCTACCTGCGCGCCGTCGTCGCCGGTGCCGAAGCCCCGCAGCGACTGCAGATGGCGGTCGCCTACGGCAGTGCCGCCGCCGCACTGCCCGGATCGGCCCTGCCCGGCCCCGCCCAACTCGACCTCGACGCAGTCCGTACCCACCCCATGAAGGTGTCGCTATGAATCAGCCGATCATCACCCCCGGTTTGGTCCTGCTCGATGTTGACGCGGGCAGTGACAAGGAAGCGGTCATCACGCGTCTGGTCGGCGCACTCGCCGACGCGAACCGCACCAGCGACACCGAAGGCCTGGTGGGCGCGGCGATGGCCCGCGAAGCCCAATCCGCCACCGGACTGCCCGGCGGCATCGCGATTCCACACTGCCGCTCCCCCTACGTCGATACGCCCACAATCGGCTTCGCCCGACTCTCCCCCAAGGTCGACTTCGGCGCCCCGGACGGCCCGGCCGATTTGGTGTTTCTGATCGCCGCTCCGGAATCCGGTGGGCCCGAACACATGAAGCTGCTGTCCAGCCTCGCCCGCGCGCTGGTCCGCAAAGATTTCGTGGCGTCGCTGCGGGACGCCGGGAGCGTCTCCGAGGTGGTGACGCTGGTCGACGATGTGGTGAACCCGGCGCCTGCCGCCCCTGCGCCTGTCCCGGTTGCTGAACCCGCCGCTGAGCCGGTCAAAGCGGTGTCGATCGTCGCGATCACGGCCTGCCCCACCGGCATCGCTCACACGTACATGGCGGCCGATGCGCTCAAGCAGGCCGCCGAGACCGCCGGGGTCAACTTCACCGTCGAGACCCAGGGCTCGTCCGGCAGCACGCCCGTGTCCGCGGCCACCATTGCCGCGGCGGATGCCGTCATCTTCGCCACCGACGTCGGTGTCAAGGACAAACAACGCTTCGCGGGCAAGCCCGTCATCGCCTCCGGCGTCAAACGCGCCATCAACGAGCCCGACACCATGATCTCCGAAGCCGTCAGTGCGGCAAGCGATCCCAATGCCCCGCGGGTGACGGGCTCAGCCGAGGCGAGCGCTTCTTCTTCGGCTCCGGCCGGCGACGTGGGTTGGGGTACCCGCACCCGCCAGATCCTGCTGACCGGCGTGAGCTACATGATCCCGTTCGTCGCGGCCGGTGGTCTGCTCATCGCGCTGGGCTTCCTGTTCGCCGGGTACGACATCGGCAATACCCCAGATGGCGCGGAACCACTGGCCTACGGGATGAACTCGCTGGGCCACCACATCGCCGTCACCAACACGCTGGCCGACCTGCCGCCGGGTGGGCTGACGCAGTATCTCGGGGCGGTGTTGTTCACGCTCGGCGGGCTGGCCTTCATGTTCCTGGTGCCTGCCCTGGCCGGTTACATCTCCTTCGCGATCGCCGACCGGCCCGGTATCGCACCGGGTTTCACCGCGGGAGCCGTGGCCGTGTTTGTCGGCGGAGGGTTCATCGGCGGCATCGTCGGCGGTTTGATCGCCGGGTTCGCCGCACAGTGGATCAGTTCCTTCAAGGTGCCGCAGTGGTTCCGGGGCCTCATGCCCGTGGTGGTGATCCCGCTCGGTGCGTCGCTCATCGTCGGTCTGCTGATGTTCCTGCTGCTCGGCCGGCCGTTGGCCGCGCTGACCACCGGCCTGACCGATTGGCTCAGCGGCATGACCGGAACCTCGGTCATGGTGCTCGGGGTGATTCTCGGGTTGATGATGTGCTTCGACCTCGGCGGCCCGGTCAACAAGGCGGCATATGCATTCGCCACCGCGGGCCTCAACGTCGCCGACCCCGCCACTCTCCGCATCATGGCCGCGGTGATGGCCGCCGGCATGGTGCCGCCGCTCGCGATGGCGTTGGCCTCGACCCTGCGGCCAGCGCTCTTCACCGAGCCTGAGCGTGAGAATGGCCGTGCTGCATGGCTTCTCGGCGCGTCCTTCATCTCCGAAGGGGCAATCCCGTTCGCCGCGGCGGATCCGCTGCGGGTGATTCCGTCGATGATGCTCGGCGGCGCCGTCACCGGCGGGCTGATCATGGCGTTCGACGTCACGCTGAAGGCGCCGCACGGCGGCATCTTCGTGTTCTTCGCGATCGGCAACCTGCTGTGGTTCCTGGTCGCCCTCGCGGCCGGCACCATCGTCGCCGCCCTGGCCGTCATCATGGCCAAGCAATTCGCCAAACCAGCTGTCACCACGCCGGAAACTCCGGCGCTGGCCACCACTTAAGTCACAACCCTCTAGTCACAACCCTAAGGAGAAAACATGCCCAGCAAGACTGTCACCGTCGGTTCGGCCATCGGCCTGCACGCCCGCCCCGCCGCGATCATCGCGGAGGCCGTGGTCAACGCCGGAGTGCCCGTCACCCTGTCAATGGACGGCGGCGAACCCGTCGACGCCGGTTCGGCCCTGATGATCATGACGCTGGGTGCCGGCAACGGGACCCAGGTGACCGTGGAATCCGACGACGCTGACGCGTTGGCCACTGTGGCGGGGTTGGTGGAACAGGATTTGGACGCGTAGCTGGGGCCTGTCAGGCCTATTCTGTTGCCGCGAAATCGAATAGGACGTCCGCCGTGCTTACGCCTCGCTGTTGCAGCTCGCTCATGACGATCTGGTTGCCGATTCGCGTTGGTGGGTAGTGGCCGCTGTGGTCGGTCAGCACTAGCAGTCGTCCTTCGCGAACGCGGAGTTCACCTGCCGCTGCCACCGGGCCGCCTCCGGACAACGTGGAGTGGTGGATCCGCGAGACAACCCGCCTCAGCGAGACATAGAAGTTGCCGTGCGGATCCATGATGAAAAGCGCGAGCTCAGCATTCGGACGCCATGATGCCGAAGCCATCCGGGTGTCCAAGACACCCCCGTCGATGGTCCTGAATCGCCCTTCTTTGTCGATCACGACCCGATGCCGTTCGATCCGCTCGGCGGGCCATCGCTCGACGCCAGACTGTTGAGGTTCGAGATCTGGCAGAAGACGCGCTTGCAGTGTGCGGGCCTGCTGCATCGGTGGTGGGGTCTGGTTCCCTGCCTGGTCGAGTCCGGTCAGTTCGGTCGGCCGCAGTGCCAACATCCGGCTGATCTGATCGATGATCTGTGGGGCTTCGATTTCACCGCTGACCACCAGCGCGACCCCTGGGTCACTCAGCTTGGTCGGGGCCAAGAATCCCACAACGGCACCGGACTCCAACCGAAGCAACAACCCAGGCTCTTGCCTGCCCGGAATGTCACCGAAATCGAACCCCAGACGTTGGCTCACTTCAAGCTGACGCAGTTTAATTCGTGCGATGGGTTCGGCCGCGCCTAATAGTTGATTCCAGTTCTCCAGCCGCAGTTCCAGAACAGGAGGCAGCGGCCAAGGATAGGTGCGTCGTAGCTCCCACGCCAATGCCTGCAGAAACTGCCTAATATCGGCTTCAGAATGTGGCGTCGTTACCACACGAACTGATCCGCCCTGTGCGAGAGCCTCATCGATTGCCTCAAGATAAGATTGAGGACCGTATGCAAGGCACCGTCGTGCAACTATCGCGTGCGACATTTCGAATGTACCGCGCCCATCCAAGATCTGCACGTACTGTAGACAATAAAGTATCTGGGCAATCGCGCCATGCCACCACATGGTGACAATCACCTGCCTCTATCAAAGAAGAATGGATATACAGCAAAATTCGAAGTCGCTAATTCACACTCACCCATTCGCACAGTCCTCAGCGCCTCCGCTCGGGCTTGGGCGGCCATGGTTGGCGGCGACGCAGTTCATCACCGACCATCGCCAAGAATCGGCGCATATCCGATTCTGTGCGCCGGAGCTCTTCGCGCCCGTACGGGGGCTCCGCCCACTCCTCGGTCATGATCACCGCATCGCTTGCCAGTGCACTTTCAATAGCGTCGAGAAAATATTGAGGACCCTGACCAAAGGTCCGATACATTATGAAAGCGTCGGCAAGCATTTCAGCATTAGCCGCACCTAAATCCTCGATAAATTGCATGTGATACACGATCATGTTTATGCCACCGCGCCACGTCTTTGTAGTCAATTTACGTTCCTTCCGGTGCTATCCAGTCGATCGAAACAGAGCTAAGGTCGACCCCGCGGCTATTGAATTCATCGAGAACGCTTTGCGTATTAGAGCGAAGCGGCTTATAGTGCCCGCTGTTTCCTGTTATCTCCATCAGGCGGCCGTCTATTACTTCGAGCTCTCCGGCGCCGGCGACTGGTCGGCCACTTGAGAGTGTAGAGTGGTGAATTCGACCACGATCTTGTTCGAGTGACGCGTAAAAGTTCCCATGGGTATCCATGGTAAATATCGCTTTACCCCCCTCCGCATTCCATATCGTCGCTTCTCGAGTATCGAAAAGGCGGCCGTCAATGTGGCGCAAAAGGCCGTCCTGATCGACGACGATTCGGTGCTGCTCAATTTTTTCCGGCGGCCAGCGCTCGACACTTTGACCCGCGAACAGATTTCGAGGATGATCCGGGTCAGTCTCATAGTCGAACATTCCGAGCATGTGTTTTGGCGCGTACGGATCATCGCGGTGTAGCAGCGGATGTTCTGCCGCAAAATCGTCGGGTGCGACGCCATCGTGATCCGTATACGCGTCGTGAGAATGCGGATCATCCGACGGTTCACCTGGATGATTGCCGTCGTGCGTAGCCGGTTCATGTCCGTTGTTTGGGGTCTCGGGCAGGCTGGGCTGACGATCCGCGGGTGTGTGCGGTCGTTGATCCTGTGGTCCGCCCTGTTCACCGGGACCAGGCGAATGCGTCTCGCTCGGTGTGCGATTAGCGAACGGATCACGTCCCGGATCCTCGCGACCACCAGGGCTGCGCCCTTGGCCTTCGGACGAGTTCGCGTTGTTGTGAGTCTCCGAATTCGGTGCTTGGTGAGTGGCCTGCGGCTGCACATGCTCGGGCACGGAGGGCTCAGCAATGTGATGGCCTGAGGGAGCCGAAGGTTCGGGAGTGTTTGGCGGACTGGACGGTTCCGGTACGTGGCTGGTGGTCGGCGAGACAGGATCGCCTGAAGTGGGTCCGCGCGAATGTTGGGAGTCAGCCGGATTGCCCGGCCCTTGACCAGTCGCGGAGTGCGGAAACGGCTCGGCCGAATGCGCCGGTCCAGACTCCGACGGCCCGGTTGCGCGTCCCGGCGGGTCGGGCGGGCCATCTCCGCTGCCTCCGTGATAGGCGCGGGGAGTCGGCGAGTCGGCGGGACCCACTTCGTGGCCTGGCCGGCCCACTGGGGCGCCAAAGCCGTCAGGCCCCTTTGGACCGATTATCGACTCGGGGATGCGGGGCGCTGGCGTGAATTCCGTCAAATCGGGGGTCTTGGACCCGCTGGGACTGTCCAACCCGTCCAGCTTGTTCTTGCCGGATCCCATCTTGGCCAAATCGCTTAGCTTGCTGAGCTTTCCGTCCTCGCCCAGCCCCTTGATTCCCTTCGCCACTCTGGCCGCCAGTGCGGTCTTTGATGCCACACCACCGGGATTGATTGACGAAACGACGTTGAACCCGGCCTCCCCGATACCCCGCCCGGGGTGGTCACTATTCAGGGCGTCGTTCGCGCCGAACTCCTTCGCCATCGTCAACAACACGTCGTCCAATTTCGAGGGATCGGCCAGTACCGACATCCCTACCTCGTACATGCCCTTCCATGTGTCGGGGTCGGCCATCGACACAGCTCCCGAAACTGCTTTGACAAGACCCGTAGTCGTGCCGACATTGATGTCGGACAGCAACGTGAAGTGGGCGGCTAGGTTTCGGCCCAACTTCTTGCCGAACACTTCTTCCAGCTTTGGTCGCACCCATTTCTGCAACCCTGTCATCGCATCACCGATGGCCTGGGTGAGCTGTTCGAGTAACCCCACGATCGCCTTGACCTGACTTTGCAGGTACCTCAGGACGGCGTCCACATCGTCGGCGACCTGGCGAAGGATCTTCAACCCGTCGCCAGTGAACATCCCCTTGACGGTGTCGATCAACCCGCTTCCTGAGATCCGGTCCAGAATCCGGCGGATCGCATCTTGCGCCTCCTGGACACCCGTGGCGAAACCCTTCACGGCGTCTGCGGTGTCCGTAGCTAGTTCCGCGAGGTGCGCGGCACCGTCATGCAGGGCCTGCATTGCCTCGTCGATCTTCGGCGCTTCAGCCAGGTGTCGAACGTGAACTGATACAGCGGTTTTCACCCCATCGATCTGCGCCTGAACCGCCGCGAACCCGTTGGCATAGTTTTCCCACTGCGCGGCGGTAACGCGCATCAATGCGGGAACTCCCGACGGCCACGGAAACGGCACGAGCGGTTCGATCAGACGCCACAGGCCTGGAGGCGGTGTCCTGGTCGCACTCGGCCCCAGCGAGGCATCCGCAGCCGTCGTAATGTCCGGCGGCTCGCCGACTCCACCGGTCGGGCCCGGCCCGCCCACAGTCGATGCCGCGTCGGCGTTCTGGTAGTTGATACCCGTGGCCTCCAACATGAAGCCCACCGAGTTCAACGCAGTTGCAACCACCGCCAGGTAGTCAGCGAAATTCTGAGCCAAATCCCCATAGGTGAGCCCGAAGTTCGCGCCGGCTGGATCGGTACCCGACGCAATCCCGTCTGACAGGGCTGCACCCAGCGAATCCGAGAGTCTTCCCAGCTGGGCCCCTAGCGACCCCAACTCCTGGCCGTCACGGATCAACGCATCCGGATCGACCTCGAACCGGTCACCTGACGCCCCAAACCCTCCGTCGGGCGCCGTCACACCTGCCACATGAGACCGTTCTTGTCGACCGCGTCGGAGTAATTCTGGTGCGCCGCCTCCAGGATCTGCTGTAACGCCGACACTGCCGCCTTCATCTTTTCGGCGCCGTCCTGCCACTGCTGTTGGGCTTGTGCCTGCGCTTCAGATCCATCCCCGTGCCACGACGACCGCAGCACGGCCATGGTCTGCTCGACGTCTCCCAAACACTCCTCGACCACCCGGCCGAACGCCGCTACGTGGTCGGCAACCGACCGCAGATGAGTCCGATCCACCATGAGCATCGCTATCGCTGCCTATCGATCGCTTGACTGGACGAACTGATCGCCCCGGCCGCCTGCTCATCGGTATTGGCGTACTCGTTGCCAGCAACCATCAACAGCTGTGACATCGTCTGCAACCCACGTACAACCTGGCCAGCGCCGCCATGCCATTGCTCCCAGACATTGCCAAACGCCGACGCGGCCTCCCCCTTCCACCCGGAGCCGAGCAGCTCGCGGGTTTCCAGATCCACACCTGACAAGCCATCCTGCAAACGCTGGCCCGCGTCCTGCAGGCGAGAGGCCGCCAGAGTCAGCTCCGCGACAACGACTTCAACCGAACGGCTCAACCCGGCACTCCCCTCGCTGGCTCCGATTGTCCAGCTTGACCCCATAGTTGCGCCGACAGTTCATTCACGGCTGCCCCTCAGCTAGTGATGTTATCCCGCAGCAACCGTGCCCCCAGACACCAAATTGACGGGCAACGAACCCGCTGTGGCCCCCGCCTTGCCGCGTGCAACACTCACCGCGGACACAAAGCGTTATCACCCTCACCTGGGCACCCTTATGATTGCCTGCGTGCAATTAGCCGGACGGCTTGACGTGAGACGATGCGTTTCTAAACAGGCCGGATATTGTTTGCTGAAAGTGCATCAGCACACCGCAGACATGTCCGATGTCATTGGGGGAGTGTGAGGCGTGCAGCGCTTAGCCGTGATGCTGCTGGCAGTTTTGTTGGCGCTATTCAGTGCGCCTCCGGCGTTTGCGATCGATCCACCCGCGATCGACGCCGCAGCCCTTCCACCTGATGAAACCGGTCCCGATCAGCCGACGGAACAGCGCAAGATCTGTGCGGCGCCGACGGTCATGCCGAATTCGAACTTCGCCGACAAGCCGTGGGCGGCCGACTACCTGAAGCTGGCCGAGGCGCAGAAGTTCGCAACCGGCGCCGGCGTAACTGTCGCGGTGATCGACACCGGGGTCAACGGGTCGCCCCGGGTGCCGGCCGAGCCAGGTGGCGACTTCGTCGACGCCGCGGGCAACGGATTGTCCGACTGTGACGCCCACGGGACCCTGACCGCATCGATCATTGCCGGGCGCCCCTCCCCCACTGACGGATTCGTCGGTGTGGCCCCCGATGCACGACTGATTTCGCTGCGTCAGACGTCAGTGGCGTTCCAGCCCAAGGGTTCGCGTCAGGATCCCAACGACCCGAACTCCACCCAGACCGCGGGCTCGATCCGCAGCCTGGCCCGTTCGGTGGTCCACGCGGCCAACCTCGGCGCGCAAGTGATCAACATTAGTGAGGCCGCCTGTTACAAGGTGACCCGCCGGATCGACGAGAGCAGCCTGGGCGCGGCCATCAACTACGCGGTGAACGTCAAGGGCGCGGTGATCGTCGTCGCCGCCGGCAACACCGGCCAGGACTGCACCCAGAACCTGGCGCCGGATCCGTCGGTCCCCGCCGATGCACGTGGCTGGAAGGGCGTTCAGACCATCGTCAGCCCGGCCTGGTACGACCCGCTGGTGCTCACCGTCGGCAGCGTCGGCCAGAACGGCCAGCCGAGCAATTTCTCGATGTCGGGTCCGTGGTTGGGCGCGGCCGCCCCCGGCGAGAATCTCACCGCGCTGGGCTATGAGGGCCAGCCGATCAATGCCACCCCCGGTGAGGACGGCCCGGTGCCGCTCAACGGCACGTCGTTCTCGGCCGCGTTCGTCTCCGGTCTGGCAGCGCTGGTCAAGCAGCGCTTCCCGGATCTGACCCCGGCCCAGGTCATCAATCGGATCACCGCCACCGCCCGCCATCCCGGCGGCGGGGTCGACAACTACGTCGGTGCCGGCGTGGTCGATCCGGTGGCCGCCCTGACATGGGAGGTTCCCGAGGGTCCGGCCAAGGCGCCGTTCCGCGTCAAGGAAGTTCCACCGCCGGTGTACATTCCGCCGCCAGATCGCGGCCCGATCACCGGTGTGGTGGTCGCGGGCGTCGCGCTGGCACTGATCCTCGGGATCGCTGCGATGACCCGACGCGCGTTGCGGCGGCGCCCGTGAACTTCCTGCGGCGGCATTTCGGTTTCCGATTCACCACGGGGCACGCCATCTGGGCGGCCACGCTGATCCCGGCCTGCATCGCGGTGTGTATGCACTTCAACCTGCTGTGGCTGGGGATCACGCTCTCGGTGCTGATCGCGATCTTCTCGGTGCTCACCATCCGCGGCTACCGGCTCACCGGGTG
The DNA here is from genome assembly GCF_053600815.1 of Mycobacterium sp. NPDC004974. Lineage (NCBI taxonomy): Bacteria > Bacillati > Actinomycetota > Actinomycetes > Mycobacteriales > Mycobacteriaceae > Mycobacterium > Mycobacterium sp. NPDC004974. The sequence goes on from NZ_JBSGAQ010000006.1 coordinate 128,307, forward strand.
GGTCCGGGCGATCTTTTCGTGGCGGCGGCGCCACCGCAGCACCCCCGATGTGCCCTCGGAGCCTGCCGTCGGGGCCACCGTCATGCCGGGCGATCACGTCGCCGTGCGCTGGCAGGGCGACTACCTGGTCGCGGTAATCGAGTTGATACCAAGGCCTTTCACGCCGACGGTGATCGTCAACGGCGATGCCGTCTCTGACGACACCGTCAGCACCAAACTGGTCGAAAAGCTGCTACGGGCGCACTGCCCCGACCTGGAGGCCGATGTCGTGTCGGCCGGCTACCGCGTCGGCAAGACCGCACCGGCCAGCCTCGTGGCACTTTACGAGCAGGTGGTGGGCCCGTACCCGGCGCCGGCGAACCGGCGCACCTGGATCGTGCTGCGTGCCGACCCGGAGAAGACCCGGCGCTCGGCCCAGCGCCGCGACAGCGGGGTGTCCGGGTTGGCCCGGTACCTGGTGGCGTCAGCCACCCGCATCGCGGATCAGTTGGCCAGCAACGGAATCGACGCGCGGTGCTCGCGCAGTTTCGACGATTACGACAAGGCCACCGAGATCAGTTTCGAGAAGGAAACCTGGTCGCTGATCAAGGGCCGCAGTACCTTCACCGCGGCGTACAACGCGCCCGGCGGTCCGGACGTCTGGTGGTCGGCCCGCGCCGATCACACCACGACGTGCGTACGGATTCGTCCCGGGGCGGCTCCGACGTCGACGGTGTTGTTGACGACGTTGTCCAATCCGACTACGCCGCGAGGGTTTTCCTGCCTCTACGGCGGGCAGCGGGCGGCCCTTCAGGGCCTCACGCCGGTCACCGACAAGCACTACGACCTGCCGATCGGCTCTGCCGGGGTGCTCGTCGGGGAGACCTCGGACCGCTACCCGGTTTACATGCCGTTCGACAACGTCGACGTCAGCATCAACCTCGGCGACGCCCGACTGTTCACCCAGTTCGTCATCCGCTCCGCCGCATCCGGCGCCGTGGTGACCCTCGGGCCGCAGTTCCGCGAATTCGCCACGATGATCAACGGCCGCGTCGGGCGGGTGCCGCGCGTCGCGTGGCCGAACGCCACGACCTACCTGGGCCCGCATCAGGGCGTCGGTCGAGTGATCATGCGGCCCAACTTCATTGACACACCACGACACCGGCAGCTGCCCATCACGTTGATCAATCCGCGTGAAGAGAGCCGCTACCAGATGGCGTTGGAGCAATGACATCAAGCTTCCTGGGAGAGGGGTCCCAGAAAGGTCGGGAGGAAAAGTTATGACAGAGGAGATGCATCCGCAGGTCGCTGCGGTATTGCGCCAAGCGCAGCAGCTGCAGTCGCTCATGGATGACCAGCTGCACAAGATGAACACCGAAACATTTACGGCGGCAGACGAAGCCGAGAGCGTCGAAGTCACGCTAAACGGGCATCATCATCTGATCGACGTGTACATCAAAGATGGACTGCTGCGACTCGGCGCCCAAGCCGTCGAGCAGCGTCTCAACGAGGCGATCCAGAAGGCCACCGCCGCAGCGACAACGTCCATCGAGGCCGACCGGGAACGGCTCGATGCCATGGTTGCGGAGTTGACGGCAGATGGGTCGCAGCCAGGCTGAGATCGACGGAGTTGCCATACAGGTCGGCCCGCCTCCACTGATAGGAGGCGGGCCGACCTATCTGGTCTGGCGATGGCTTCACGTTCTGCGGAAACCATGGCCTACAACGGGACTCGCCGACGAAACAGGTTGCGTCGCCGGCGAGTTCGGGTCTACATGATGTCGGGTTACGTGTTGCTGTCCTTAGTGTCCTTGCGCGCACGGCGACCGATGACTGCCTCGGTGTACGCGCGGTCCTCCGTGTAGCGGTCCTCGTCCTCCGCGACCGCTACATTGCGGCGCTTCTCCTTGACTTACGGGCGGTTCACTCCTGGTGTTCGGAATGCCGCGCACCGAGTGCTAGTTCGGCTTCGTAGGCCTGCTGAGGAGTGGTGAACGGTACGTTTGCCTCGACAAATTCGCGAGCTTCTCGCAAGTTCCACCCTTGTTCAACGAGCGTTTCCACCACGTTGATATGGAGGAGTGCTGACGCCTTCTTGGTGGCAACGTCAGCGACAACTCGGATTTCCTCAGCGAGTTGCGCTTCGTCGAGCGAAGATACGCTTGAATCCAAGCTGACATGAGAGACCGTCCCGCTAAGGAAGACGGCGCACGCCACGGTGCCCGGCGTATTCATCGCTTGGATGACCGGAACAACTTCCTCGTCGGCCTCCTCGGGACCGCTGAGCAGATCCCAGTCATCCTGCTCCGGAACGGGCGCACTGTCCGGTATCGCGTCCAACTCAGTGTCGTCGCACCCAGCGTGGTCGTAGCCATTCTCCTCCGGCGTGTATACCTCAGCTAAGACATCGAGATCAGACGGAACGTCAACGATTTGGGACTCGCCGAAATCCAGCGCATCCAAGTCGTGGCCGCTATCGGACTCGTCGTAAATGCCAGTCATCGTTTGCAGCCATATCCTTTTGTGAATTGCATTTGAGCCGAAGCGCGGCGCATAAATCGTCAGCATCACCGGGGGTGCATCTGTTTACCGAGTCGACCGCTCATCGCTGCATCAACACTGTCGTAACGGTCTGCGGCAATACCCAGCTTGTCCGAAAGACGTTCGGACGCAGTCGCCATTTCTGAACATGCACTGCCACGGCGGCTGTCCGCCATAGCGACTGCTGTGTTAGCCGCCGAACAGGCAATGCCATGGTTTGCGAACATCGACGCACTGACACCGTTGGTCAGGGTTGAGGCGGCTTGAATCTGACCTCTCGCTTGCCCCTGCGTAGAAGACAATGCTCGGACGTGCCCGGTGGCGACGCGCATATAACCCGACTTGGCCCCTGATGCCGCCGCGTGCGGGTCTTTGGCGTAGTCCCCACTTGCCATCGTTATGTCCATGGCGTTCTTAAGAACTGCGGCATTCAACATTTGCAGGGCTGCCCCGCAGGTAACCAGGGCAATGTTCGACACGGTGGTTTCGAAGGAAAGCTGAGCGGGCACGCCCACTGGCGGAACCGGAGTCAAACCAAGGGAGATCGCGGCCGGGATACACGCGGTAAGCGCCGTGGCCGCGCCGTCGAGAACTCGCCTTGCCATGAGGACCTGATCGGCCTGGCTGGCAATAACGCTTTTTAGTTTGCCATCGGTTGAACGCATGTGCTCGGCTCGGACTTGTTGCCGTTCGTTCTGCCGACGATAGGCCTCAGATCCGTCCCCCACCCACTGGCCAGTCGGTGTTGCGGATTCCAGCGTGCCGCGTACGCCCTCGAACTTGCTTGCCCCCTGTTCGAAGCGGTGGCCAGTTTCGGGATCACCAATGCCCAAGGTCAGGGAAAGAGCATTAATTGCAAGCAGCGTGGATCCGATTATTGGTGTCTCGAGAGCCGCTACCTTGGGGATAGCTTTCGACGCGAAAGACGCGGCCTTGGGGAACGCCCCCTCCACGACGGGTGCCACCTTGGGGTAAAGCTTCGCCGCCACAGGTGCCACCATCTGAGCCGTGCCGACGGCATCCGCGCCAAGCCCCGCGCCCGCCAGCACCTGGTCTACGACCTTGGCCTTCTCATCCGTGGCTCCTTGAACATGATCGAACCAACCCTTGCCCGCAAAGATGACTTCGATCGCCTGTTTGATAGCCAAGACAACCCCTCCCACTCCCCAACCCGGCTAGCCTAACAGCGCTCCCAATCCGGTCGATGCACCATTTCTGCCCTCTCCTGGCGATACCTCACCCGGCCTCGATCCGAATCAAGTTGCCTGCGCGGCCCCCTCTTTCCCAGCCACGATGCGACTGACCACGGCGTCGTTGCCGTTCCTCGCGTCCAGCCTGAGCAACTGTAAGCTAGCGTCAAACATGGTGACGATGCTCTCGTTGGACACCAACCAACATCCAGTCCACTGGTATGCCCGCCCCGAGCAGTCCCCAGAACGGTGCGATTGCCAGACGGAACCGCACTCCATCGGCTGTAAGTTGACCGTAACGAGGATGGATTGAGACACCCCCCGAACACGCCAGGCGAATGGCTGCTTCTCCTCAGCATTTGTGCGGTGTTGTTCTTCCTGGTGATCGTTTTGCCGTGGATTCTCGACAGGTTCGGTAACCAAGGGCCACAGGATGAACACGAACAGCAACTCTTTCAAGAATCGGCCGAGTTCAGGTCTCGTTGGCAGCATGTCCAGTTGTGGCAGGTCCCGTACGCTGAGCTCGCCTGCGAGGCGTCCCGTTGTGGGCAGATCATTACGATTCTCGAGAAGCGGCGCACTGGCCCGATGGCGCGATCTGCCAATGACGAGCTGATCAATCAAATCTCCTGGTACCGCACCACATTGACTACAGTTCAGCAAGCCATGGCCTACGTCACCGCACACGGTGGTGGGCCTCAGCTCCCGCCTCACGGAACAGGACTGAACTACCCCCGAATAAGTCCAGACTTGTAGGGGCTGCGGGACTGTCCGTATTCGGTGTAAGTGGTGTTCTCGGATTTTTCTGTCGTCAGCGTTCTTCGGCGGCCGGCATACGGTCGGCGAAGCTGATCGCCAGGGCGTTGAGCGCTGGTTTCCAGCGTACGGCCCACTTGGTCTGCCCGGTACTCTTCGGATCCAGTGACCGGGTCACCAGGTAAGCGTCTTGAGGGCCGCCTGCTCGTTCGGGAAGTGCCCACGTCCGGTACTGCCCGCCGGTAGCGGGCGTTGAGGCTCTCAATTGCGTTGGTAGAGCACCATACCCGCCTGATCTCGACGTCGTAGTCCAGGAACGGGATGAACTCCTCCCAGGAGTTGGCCCACAACCGAATGATCGCCGGGTAGGGCTTGTGACGTTTGCTTAGTGCCCCGTTTTGAGTCCGACGTGGGCCAGAATTTCGGTCCGGGCTAAAGGGATCTCATCACAAGAGAGACCCTGTACACACCCCCTCGATCTGCCGGCGCAGCTTGGATTCTGTACCCGGCGGCGGGAGTCCTGCGAGGCCTTCGAGGTGGGGGTTCGGGGGACGACCCCCGAACCCCCAACCAGCCGATATGGTTGACCGTTGAACGCGAGCCATCGGGCCGGCGTCACTGCTACTTCTTGGTGTCCTTTGCCTCTGGGCGTGCACGACGACCGATAACCGCCTCGGTGTACGCACGGTCCTCCTTGTAGAGATCCTCGTCCTCCGACAGATTGGGGTTGCGGCGCTTCTCCTTGCCCTGATTCTGACCGTGGCCACCGCCCATGCCACCCATGCCGCCACCCATGCCGCCCATGCCGGTGCCGCCCGGGGTGCCGGGGACTCCGCCGACGCCACGTGCGGCCGCGGGAGATGGCGCCACCGAGTCCGCTCCGACGGCGGGGCCCAGCGGCATCGACGGCATACCCCCGCCGCCGCCGCCCATACCGCCGCCGCCAGCACTGGCGGGCTTCAGGCTGGGTTCCCCGAGGCCAGGCATCTCCGGCATGGCCTCGTTTCCCTTCGGCAGGCCGCTCGGCATCCCTCCGCTGGGCGCGCCACCACCGGATGGGGAGCCACCACTCGGTGAGCCGCCACCGCTCGGAGAACCACCCGACCCCTGACCGGCGGACGGATCGGCGCTGGCTGGCGACATCGACGGCACCTCAGGCATCGACATCTTGGGTACCTCGGCTCCTCCCGGTGGTGGTGCGCCTCCGGGTGGTGGGCCTCCGGGTGGGTTGACGCCTGGTGGTTTATCGCCGGGATTTGTCGATGGCAACCCGCGAATTGACGGCGGCTTGCCCGGCCTTATCTCCATGAGATCGGTGCTGTTCGCATACTCGCTCAACGCCACCTCCGAACGCCCCTGAAACCACGCCCACTGCAAGCCTTTTGCCCCGGGCGATGCCATCAGCCAATTGAAGTCATTGAAGGTCTCTACGTCGTCCATCGTGGGGTGCTTCTCGAGGAGCTTCTCGTGCGCGGTGATCAACTTGTCCGCCTCTTGAACCAATCTCCCGCACTCTTCGCCCATGTCGTCCCACCAGCTACGGAGGAGGCGCATCGCCTGCGTGTATGCTTCGGCAGCGGTGCCCTTTCCACTCGGCGCAACGAAATCCTTCGCGTGCTTCGGAAGCCAATTCTTAAAGCTGTCCCAATCGTTCCGAAAGCGCTTTAGCTCCGCCGCGGACGTATCCCCTGAGTGGATCGCTTTCGCCGCTGTTTGCCAATTGGTGAAGAGGTCCCATTCCGCCGAGGCGGGATAGTCAGCAGGTTCAATGGTCGGCGCGTCGAGCATATCTACCGCGCTTGGAACCACCGTCTCGACATCCAGCGATGGCCGCGCGCGGTCGCTGTGCATCTGCTTGTCGAATGCTTCCTTCGACTGGCTGACAACTTTGTCGAAGGCATCGGCCCCGGCGCGTAGGGCCGATGCCATACGGGACGCCTCGGCATCGCCGGCTTCGAGAATTCGTTTCAACGTCCCGGAAGACACCTTGAGTTGGTTTATCGCGGCGGTGGTGATATCCAGCGAATTCGGTGGCCCCGGCTCGGATACACTTTTTGCCGCCGACGCCGGAAACTCCACAATTTTCGCGGCCGTCTGCTTCATCCCGTCGGACGTCCACCCCACCTCGTATGCCACTGCTAGTCATCCTCCCTATGCCCGCCAACCGGCGGTCGCAGGCACCCGCGACGAAACCCAAAATGTCGGCCAAACAGCCCCGACGCTCCGTCGACCCGCCCCACCGTTTTCTCGCGACAATCATAAGGGCAAACCCGGGGGGCGGACTTCGCTTCTTTGGTGTCCCGGTATCTCGCCGGCGCGGGCACAGCAAAGACGTTCCTGTTCGTCTCAGCGGACCGAATGCCAAACATCGCCACCGTATGGGCCCCTGACCGCGGTTCGAGGTCACCGCTGCCATAAATGAGTCGGAGGCGGCGCGGCGCTGAGTGGCTTTATCTCCAGCGGCGTACGCCTCACAGGCGGCCCACTCTGCAGCGGGTGCTGCGTACGCCAAGAAATGCCTGTACCGAGCGGAACACCTTGCGGGTACCCGGGTTCCGGCATTGGAACTCAGTGTCTTCACGGTTCGGCTCACATCGGTGGTCCCCCAGCACTTTTGAGTACCGCTGATGACACCGCAATCCAGGAGCCGAATGACCGCTGCTGACCGCCCCGAAACTCCACCCTCGGTCGTCGCAGATTCAAGGAGGTCCCGGATGCCTGCGCGGCCGCAACTTCACCCTCAAACACGACATCAACCGGTGCGCCTCGTCGCCGGTCCGAGCATGCTGGCGCGTGCCTGTGGGCTCCAAATTTGTGACAGGTGGGTCATCAGGGGTCCGGTAAACTTCGCGACAATGATGTGACGGAGGCGCCGAGCCGTGCACGCTGCGGTGTTCTCGCGAGGGGAGGGGCGTGCGATGGGCTCGGTGCTCGATGAGGTGGCGGCGATTGATTCCGCACAGACAGGCCTCACGTCTTTGGTCATGGATGGTCGAGAAGCGATAACCATGCCACCAGCTGGTGCGGTCGTATGAGAAACGAGATCCCGTGACGACACCGAAACCATTGAGGGTGGACACCGCACTGTTGGCGAAGGCGGGCCAGAATTTTTTGACCGCGGCGAACACGGTTCCCACCGCCCCGACTCCGTACATTCCGCCGGGTGCAGATCCGGTCGCCACAGCGATCGCCGGGCAAGCACCCAACGTGATGGAGCCTGTCAGCACAGGGCTGCCCGCACTCAAAGCACAGACCGCCAAGTACGCGGGCAACGTCAGCCAAGCCGCCAGCACCTACGCCGGGACCGGCGGCCAAGCCGCCGACGACATCGGCCGCAAGAGCCAGGACCTCGACCAAGCGGCGGCCCGGGCCTCTCAGACCGGTAGCGGGAACACCTCCGCCATGACAGGCGGCGCTGGTGACGGTCTGGGCCAGTTCGGACAGTTGATCAGCATGGGAATGCAGATGGCCGGCCAAGCCGTGCAGGTCCCGATGCAGATGGCCGGAATGGCCTCCTCGATCCCACAAACCGTGATGCAGGCCGTCCAGCAGGTCAGCCAAATGAGCGGCGAGAACCAGGGCAAGGACGGCGAGCAACGCAACTCCGGTGACGCTGGTAGCGCCCCGCAGGACACCGATGCCGCTCCGTCGCCTGGCGCCGGTGAAGGCACCTCCGACGAACGTCGTGACGAGACGCAGAACAAGACCGCCGAACCTGCCAAGGACGGCCAGCCGACCGATGCTGGTGCCGGCACCACTGCAACCGAGAAGGCCCCTGGATCTCACGCCGCGCCGCAATCGCCGCCGGTCCATCCACGAACCGAGTCCACCCCCAAGACCCCTACCGAGGTACTGCTGTGACGTTTTGCTCTAGCGAGCAGGTGAAGCGATGACCCAGCCGCCCAACGGATGGGGTAATCAACCGCTGCCTCCACCACCTGAGAACGGTTGGCAAGGGCAGCAACCGGGTCAGCAACCCCCCATGCAGTCACCACCGTCGTGGGGCGCGCACTACCAACAACAGTTCGCTCCACCACCGCCACCGAAAAAGAGCGGGGCGTTGAAGTGGGTATTGGGCGGGACCGCCCTGCTCGCAGTCATCGCTATCACCGCCGTGGTGACGATCTCACTCAGCGGCCGAGATACCGAGGGCGACAGCGGCCCAACCGCTACTGCAGGTTCAGGGTCCAAATCAGAATTCGCCAGCGCCAACGACACTGGGCCCATCTCCATCATCACTGGAGACCCTTCGTGCGCGCCCTGGGTGCCCATTCTCAATACACTCGCTGCTGCCCAAAAGACGAACAACTGGGGTGAGAGGGACCCGGCGATTCCCGCTAGTGTCTGGAGCCCCGAACAGCGGACCCAATATCAGGAGGTCGGCCAGGCCATGCGCACGGCCGCCGACCAAACCGAACCGTTAATCAAATTGACCACGCATCGGGTGATGCGCCAGCTCTACGAACAGTTCATGGCCTACGCGCGCGCCTTCGCACGCGAGATCCCCACCTATACCGAGCCTGCCAACGCATTGGCCCGGACTGCGACTCAAGCCTCGAACACCCTCGCGAAGATCTGCGACGCTATTACATATGGATCGGCTGCGGCACGGGCGCCCTTAGTGCAAGACGGACCGACGCCAGCGACGGTTGCACCAGCTGGCGACTCAGCCGATCCGACGCGGTTTCTTGCTAGCCCAGATTCGGTATGTCCGGATTGGGTGGAGGCAGAGAAACAGTACGAATCCGACACCGCTGACTGGCGGAGGGAAACGAACGTGAACATCCCGGCCGGGCAGTGGTCACCCGAGCAGAAAGCCGTCGCAGAGGCGGTGACGCCAGTGATGCGCGAATCAGCGGACACCCTCGAGAAGCTAGGCCAACGCAGCGACAATCCCGTCTTCCAAGACTTCGCGCAACTAGCCGCTCAGTACCGCCGCGCATACGTCCAGGCAATGCCAACTTACTCGGCGACCGACAGATATATCTACGATGTCGCCATTTACGCCGTCGCCGTCAACGGCCGAGCCTGTGAGGCGGCGGGAGAATAACAATGGGGATGGGCAAGCCTGGCGGCGACTACGTCGAGCAGCTCACCGAGCCCGGTGGGTGGACTGAGGCCGACGAGGACAAACTTTACGAAGTTGCCTCTGAGGCCACACGGGCATTGCAGCAGTTGACAATCGGCGCATTCGACCCATGGCAACGCGAACGATCCGAAACTTTCGACGGAGGAAACTGGTCCGGTGACGCCGCAGGCGCTGCCAATGGTAAGGCAGGAATACACTCCGAGGAGTTCGCCACGCAGCAGAACAACCTTGTCAGTGTGGTGACATGGAATAACCACGTGGCCGGATTGGTGGCAAAGGCCAAGTCGAAGATCGCCGACAATGTTGTTGAGGCTCAAGGGAAGATCAAAGAAATCAAGAACTTTGCGTTCTTCGGTTCCTACATAGATTCCCTAATCCAGTTGATCGCGATCGGTCACGTCATCAGCACCTATCACGGGCGCAATGTCAGCGAGATTGCCGCCACCAGTGCCGAAATCCCTGCAGCCGACACCTGGCAATCGCCCCCCAACGCCCTTGAGCAGCTGCTCAACCAGAAGCAGCCCCCGGCCACGCCCGGGGCTGCACCGGACACGCCTATCTCAACGCTGATGGCAAATGCACAGGGTCCATCTGGCATCCCAACCAGCACACCCGGCGGCGCAGATACCACC
>NZ_JBSGAQ010000006.1:138591-343725 GCF_053600815.1 Mycobacterium sp. NPDC004974
CCGAGACCGCAACAGCACCAGCCGAAGTAGCTCCGAACCCCCAGGACCCCGCACCCGCAGAACCAACCAGCACTCCGGGCAGCGCCGACACCACCGAGACCGCAACAGCACCAGCCGAAGTAGCTCCGAACCCCCAGGACCCCGCACCCGCAGAACCAACCAGCACTCCGGGCAGCGCCGACACCACCGTCACCGCTACAACACCCGTGAACCCCCCACCCGGCGCCATAAACCCAGGTGCCATCGCGCCCACACCTCAAGCCCCGCGGCCATCGGGCAGCCCAGCGTCGACGGTGTCGAATGCATCGGGACCGACTGGAACGCCTTCAGGCGGCGCGCCCTCAGGCGCACCCGCGTCGACGGCAGCAGCGTCCGGCACGCCGTCCGCAACGCCACCGGTCCAACCCGCAAGCGCGGGTCCCGCTGCGGATGCGGCGGCCGCCAAAGCCCCTGTGACACCAATGCAGACGTCCCCGTTGAGTTCATCGCCGATGAGCGCACCGTCAATCGCGGATCCTCACCCCGCTACGCCGGCAGCTGCGTCCACCCATACCGGACCAGCCGCATCGGCAGCCAGCGGCCCGGCTACCGCCCCGCCGGTCAGCGCGCCTAGCAGCGGCGGCGCGACAGGTGCGGCGCCAGGTGGCGGCATGGGCGGCGGTATGCCGTTGGGTGCGCCGCCCACGGCCCCTCCGGCCGCGCCGGTCCCCCCGGCCGCCGCCGCTGCACCGCCACCCGTTGCAGCGGCACCGACGCCACAGGGCGGCGCCCAAGTCGCGCCAGTTCCGGTGTCGGCGGCGCGAGCGGAGCGTGATGCTGCCCAGAATGCGGCACGCCGCAATATCAGCGAACACGAGCCGCTGAATGTGGCGCGCCGGATCGCTGCCGCACTCAACGCTCCCGACATGGTCACCGAAGAGGACTTCTTCTTCCATTGGATCACTGCAGTCACCAAAGACGGCAAAATCGTGGTCGCCAACAATTACGGCCTGGCCTACATCCCCGAGCACGTACTCCTGCCCCAACGGGTAGTGATGGCCTCCGCCGACGAGTCGATCCCGGCAGCTGAACGCGGCAGCTGGGCAACCTACCCCATCGTCGCCGTCCAGCGTTGGGCCCAACATCACGGCACCGAGTTGCGAGCCGTCATCGGGACCGAGGAGCAATTCGCTGGCGGCGATTCCGGTGTGCACCAAGTGATTTTGACGCCTGAGGACATCCCTGCCAGCGGCAAGATGTCAGGCCGTGACCGCCTGCAGGTGATCGCCCCGGAAATCAGTGCCCGGCTCGCGGGGTTCAGTGACGCCGATCTGGTGAGCGTGTTGCCGCCGGCTCCAACCGATTCGAATCCCCCCGAGGATCAACGATCCGAGCTGTGGGACAGAGTCTGGCAACCGCTGTGCAGCAGCGCTTCCAACCGCGGCAACGCACACCTGCAAGCATTCTTGGCGTACGCAGTACACGCCCAGGAGCACACGTTCTACGAAGCACACGCCGCTGCACAACCCGAGGATCAACGCAGGGCAGCCGACGCGTTCATTTACTGGCAGCACGTCGGGCAGGCGACCGCCGACGCTCTTGCGACGTAATCTGCGGGCCGCGGCGCCTCCTCGGGTACCGCGCCAACGAGCGGTAGCGCGACTGACGCTGTCCTCTGCATAGGTACCTGATCGAACGGTTAGGCCATCTCCGTCGGCATGTGCATCATCTGTCCGAAGTGTCCTATCGCATCCGTCGGCCCACCACCGCTCGGGATCGATGGCCCGAACTTCCAGTTGAATGCCGCCGACCTGGCATTGGAACCAGCCGGTGCCTGCTGGTCGGTCTGCTCATACCGATACGCAGCCACCACCAGTCTTGGTCGATGCCGTCTGCGCATCACCTCTGGTCGTCGGCTCAGTCGCTCAGCGGCGCTTCAATGAAACCTGTCCACCTCGCACATTGCGGTACAGCAACCCTCGGTACATCCATCCGCATGCGATCACGGTATCTGTCAACCGATTCTTCATCTGGTTGACGTGGCGTCGACGTCACGTTTCCGACTTGCGACTTGCGACTTGCGACTTGCGACTTCCGATGCCGAGAAAGTCCCCAAATCCCATGTGCCGCTCAGGACTTAGGTTGGTCGTCCACCTTGATATCGAACTTGACGTTGTCGCCATCAACCGATGTGGCGTTGACGTTCACGCCCAACTTCGTGCCGCCAGCGGTCAGCAGACATGTCTGCGTTGCCCCCACCTTGGCCTCAAGGTCCCCGTCGCAGGTCACCGAATCCGCCTTCTCACCCACCTGGGCTTCCAGCTTCTCCTTGACCAACTTGGCCAATTGCTCTTTGGAAATTGCGGCAGTCTTTCCAACCTCCACGCTGGCAGAACACGCGCCAACCAGTCCCGCAGCAACCACCGCCACCGCTGCAACACCCACACGCACGTTCGACGCCATTTTCATTCTGGTGATCCCCTCGGAGTCGTACCCCGATTCTGCTCGACCGCAGAATCCCTCGGCCAGCCAGCGTAACCCGTTGTCACACACCGGAAGCACAGTAATTTCCGGCGGCCCCGCCCTACTTGATCCAGGTCGCGCACCACGTCGCCGAAGGAACACTACTTCCCGTCTGCTCGAACGTTCTAGGAAGATTCGGGCTACCTAGATCTGCCCGCCTGACGCCTCAGCTGAACAACTCGGCCGGTGCGGAATCCTGCTGGGCCCATTCTGCCCACACCAGCGAACTGGCACCCACCGCACTAGCCACCAAATCCCAACCGCCGCTTTGATTTGACCGGAACAGTCCGACGTACGCTTTCGAAGCGCCACCGCTTGCCGCGGCCTCGGCCAGCGGAGTCCCCGCATAGTCGAACGGGCTTCCGTCGGGATTCTTGAGTTGCGCGGACAGGAATCCCCAACCCTCCGACGCCCTGAAGGTCTCCACCGCAATCTGAGCGGGCTTACCGAGTTGGCCATCGGCATTGGTGGACGCCGCCGTCAGAACGGCTTGTCCCTCAGGCGAATTCTGATTCACGTCATTCAATTGTTGGGCTCCCGGCGCCGGCGGTTCGGCCGACGCACACCCGCTTGTAGGTACTGCCAGTCACCGTGCTCCGCGGAGAACCTATCGACGCCCTTCCGTCGCTCTGAAATCCTGACGGCACCAGTATTCGTCGAGTTGAGAACTCGGATACGACCGGAGTGGGAGCGTATTGAGATGAAGTGCAACGCTTTCTACCTCTGGTGGCTCTGCGTCACTCTGGCTGTAAGCGTGTCGGCCGGCTGCGCGGGGTCAACCACCAGCATCGAAGCCACCAACGACAACGGAACCGCATCGTCCTCAATCGTGCCGACCTCACCGCCAAGCATCCCAGCGGCGTTTCCTGTCCTGACGGAATTCACCCCGGTGAACCCCGAGGACTACCGGGACAGCTATCCGTACTTCAACGGCATAAATTTCCGCACGCCGGGCGGGCAAACGTGTGACCACAACAGCATGAACTCCCTTGCAGACGCCGAGAACAAGGTGGTCAGCTGCATCGGTCCGAGTGCGGGCCGCGTTGGAAATTGGTCAGTCGATGCCGCGACCAAACACGCAGCCACCATCGAAGAAGCCGCTGCACCAGGCAATCCCGACTACCAGCCCCGCGAAGAAGACCTACCGAAGTTCCTTCCAGCGATGCACAAGATCACTTACGAGAGCATCACCTGCGCGGCCGGCAACGACGGGCTGACCGCGTGTCAGGTCGGGGCACACGGATTCGTACTCACCCCGACCTCAACCACGCTGTTCTAACCGGCGGAGCCAAGCCCCGCCTATCGACGCAACTCAGTGCAAGCGCAGGTTTCGCAGCAGGTCGTACACGCCGGCGATCCACAGCAGCAGCGGAATCACCGCTGCGATGGCAGCTCCGTCGGTCAGCTCCAGAATTCGCTTGGTCACCGGTGACACCCGACGCCCACTATCGGTGGCCCCCACCGCGATCACGGCGACCAGACCCACCGCCGTGTAGATCGCCAGCACCAACCAGGCGCTACCCGGATTCCACAGGCACAGGCGCACCATCACACCGGTCGGCACGGCGATTGCCGCCGCGAGCAGTGCCCAGGAGCACCACCGCTCGGCATACAGTCGCGACCGGAAGCCACAGATCACGGCCACCAGTGCGGCCACGATCATGCTGTGCACGAAGAAATGCCCCTGCACCACAACGGCAATGGCACCCACCGACAGCACCAGAGAACCGGCCGACAGGAAACCGATCAAGAGCTGGCTGGTCAGCTGGCTGCGCTCTTGCAGGCGTGCGGCCGATTCCGGCACCGAAGCGATGATCGCCTTCCATGTGGGCGAGGCGTCGTCGACCTCGTCCGGCGTGACGACCGGGTCGAGCAGCTCGTCGTTGGACACCGACTCGCCGGGCGCCGGGATCGGCGGCAGGGCGATACGGGCAACGGCGACAGTGAGTTTGGCGGCGTTGGTCACCACGATCAATCCGAACGCGATGGCACCGGCGGGCACCCAGCTGGCTCCGCCGTACCCGACCGTGATCGCGGCACCGGTGATCGCGATCGCCAAGATGGCGACGAATGAAGCCACATCGGCGCGACGACGCGGCCCACCGCGGGTTGCCAACGTCACCAACAGCACCACCGCGCCTGCACCGGCGAGTTGTGGCGCACCAAGGGAATCCGCGTCGTAGGGCAACGGCACCGCCAGCGCTGCGGCACCGCCCAACACGATCGTCGCGCCCAGTAGCAGGCTCTCGGCCAGATCCAGGTTCTCGTAACGGCTCTGGGCAGCGAAGCTGCCGCCGAGCAGGCCCAGGCCGAACAACCCCAGCGCCACCGCCCACCACCAGCCCTGGCCGGCGCCGCTCGAGGACACCAACGACATCGCGGTGATTGCCGTGGCCACCACCGGGATCGCCACGCCGACAAAGCGATTCAATGCAGTGCGGTCGAACACGGGTGATTCGTCGAGCACGGCGATCGCGTCGATCACGTCCTCGACCAGCGGGCGGTACCGCTCGGTGCGGCTGACCGAAACGAGCGTCAGCAACGAACCGTCGACCACTCCAGCATCATCCAGCGATTCGTCGGCCTTCAACGGCGGCGCACCCGGGCGGGCGAACGCCCACATGCCCTGCTCGGAGAAGTCGAAACCCGCGAGGGTGTCCTTCGGCGTGTCCTCGAGCAAATCGCCCAGCACACTGACGGTTTCGTCGATGTAGGTCTCGATCGCCGCACTTGCCGGCAGCACCAGATCGGTCATCCGTTTACCGGTGAGGATCGTGACCCTGGTGGTGGACGGCTTGTTCGGCGCCGAGGTCGATGTATCAGCGGTTGCTGCGGTCGCGGTCAACGGCGTTCAAGCCTGTCGAAATCGTCGGACAGGGCAGCGGCCAACTCGGTGATGCGGCGCTGGAACGTGTCGCTGAGCAACTCGAGTTGAATCTCGGTGCCCGCGGCGATGTGCTTGTCGTACGGCAGCACGATGACACGACCCGGGGGTACGTGGCGCTCGAACTGCTGCACCAGGTCCTCGATGTCGACGTTGGGCTTACCCGGGTTGACGTGGTTGATGACGACGCAGGACCGGCCGAGCAGATCCTGATATCCGTTCTGGCGCAGCCAGTCCATCGTGATGGCGGCCTGGCGGGCGCCGTCGATCGATGCGCTGGCCACGATGACCATGCCGGACACGGTGGACAACACACCGCGGGAGGCCTTCTGGAAAAGGCCGGCGCCGCAGTCGGCGAGAACCAGGTTGTAGTAGCGCGACACCACGGAGGTGGCGCCCTTCCAGTCGTCGTCGTTGAATTCGCGCTGCGCGCCGCTGTAGTCCTCGGAGGACAGCACTTCGAGGTTGGACCCGTTCATGCTCGTGTAGGCGCGAATGTCGTTGTAACGCGACAGTTCCTGGTCGGCGAGCAGATCGTTGATCGTCGCCGCGGACTGCCGTCCGGCCCGGTCGGCCAGATTGCCGCCGTCGGGGTCGGCGTCGATCGCCAGGATGCGGTCACCGCGGACCTTGGCCATCGCCGACCCTAGTGCGACCGTCACCGCGGTCTTGCCGACGCCGCCCTTCAGACCGAACACACCGATCTGGTACGAGTCACGGGCATTGCGCCGAATGCGGCCGTGCAATTCAAGTTCATAGATCTCATCGGGCGACAGACCGAGGTTGATCCGCGTCGTGAGATACAGCCAGTGCCGCCATCCGCGCTGGGACGGCATCTTCACACCGGTTTTCACCCCGACATGCGACAGCGCGTCGATGGCACGGTGGTTGCCCATCGAGGCCGCCGAGGTGGGGCCGGGCGCGGCCGGGGTCGGGATCGCCTGACCTGCCCGCCACTGGCCGCTGACTTCGGGATCGAGGTCAGCGAACTGTGATGGCGCCGGGCCGGGCGCGACGCGCGGAGCCGGGCCGGGCAGGGTGCGGGCCTGCTCGTGGCGTGCGCCCTGGCCGAACTGCTGCTGCTGCGGGGCCCGCAGCATCGAGTTCTGCGGCCACTGCGGCGCGCTCGCCGGCGGCGGCGGCATCGGCGCAGGCATCTGCGGAGTGGTATCCGCATGCCGCGGCTGCGCGGCCGCCTGAGTTTGGGTTGCCGCAGTGGGGGCCACGGGAACGTCCGTGGAACTGGTTTCCCCAACCGGAACCGGCGGTGGCGGCGCGGCCGCGGCGGCCTTCAGAATGGCATCTCTGTCCACGATTGCGGTGGCATCGTCGACCGGTTTACCCGGTTCAGACGAGTGGAAGAGCCGGTCATAGTCGGCCGACATGGGGACCCCTCAATTTGTCAAATACAGATGATTAGATCTTTACACCCAAGCACAAGCGGTGGGCGGGTTCGGCCATCACCAGATAGACCGAGCACCCGCCCACCAAACGCATGCGTGTTGCTGCCCGTTGCTAGGCAAACATTCCCGCGACGCCGGACTCGGTCTGGGACATGGTCTGTCCAGCCTCGCTGATCGTCTGGGCGAGGTTCTGCAGAGCCGAGTTCAGCTCGTTGGCGGTGCTGTCCCAACGGGTCTGAACGGCCTGGTAGGCCTCCGAACCCGAGCCACCCCACGCCGAGGCGAGCGAGGCGAGCGAACCCTTGCCCTCGTCCAGGAGGCCGGCGGTGGTGCCGACGGCACCCTGGATCTCACTGGCTCCGCCTTCGATACCGGCGAAATTCCAAACCTGTTCTGTCATGTCTTGTCTCCGTTTCTTGAGGTCAGCTAGGTCAGATGTTCATCGACGAGGCCAGGTTTCCGGCCTGATCGTCGTCGGTGCTGGTGTACTGCGTACCCGAGGTGTGGATGTTGTTGGAGATGTCGTTCAGCTCCTGGATCTGCTTGTCAGCAGCCTCGTGGAACCGGATCAGTGCCTGCTGAGCGGCGGTGCCGGCCTGGCCCTGCATCTGCGTCGCCAGAGAGCCACCGGTCGACTCGACCTGAGCGATGACGCTCTTCAGCTCACCGGAGATGCGCTCGAAATTGGCAGCCTCCTTGGCGAGGACGGCGGCATCTGTATTCATCTGTGCCATGTTGGATTCCCCTTATTTTTCCTTGTCCTCACCAGAAAAGTTTTGGCGAGTCCTCCGGCCGGGTGGCCGGAAAGTCTTGTCGTGGACGACTACCAATCGTCGTCTGCGTCTTCCGTTTGGTCGTATGTGAGAGCGGTCGGCGCGACCAATCCGTCCTTGGTTTCGCCGCTCTTCTCTTCGTTGTTCTTGGCGGCGTGCACCGGTGCACCACCACCTCCGCCGGCACCGCTGCCGACCGGTGCCATCGGACCCGCTGCGCCCGCGGCGGCAGCGGACACGGCCGGTTTGGCCTCCCCGCTGATACCGAGCATGCTGGACAACAGCGCGGTACGCGGCGGAGATCCGAGCGCACCCGGCAGTGACGCCGCGCGCACCAGACCGGCACCCGAACTCGGGCCCGCGCCTCCGGCCAGCGGATGGTTCGAGAACGGCATCGCCCCCATCAGCCCGACCTGCATACCCCGGTCACTGCCCCCCATGCTGGAGAACTGACTCACCATCTGCGTCACCTGCTGCAGCGGTTGCGTCATCGCCTGCATCGGGCTCTGGAGCATCTGCGGGATCTGCCCCGCGATCTGCCCAGCCTGCTGCCCCATCTGCATGACCATCTGCATGCCCTGCTGCATGGGGTTCTTCTCAGTCGGGTCCTTCTCCTGCTGCCCGGCGTTCTCGGCCTTGCCCGCCGCACCGACCGCCCGCTGCTCGGCATGGTTGGCCTGCGCGGCGGCGTTGCCGCCAACCAAACCCACCGATTCGATGGTGGCCAGTGCGCCGAGGCCCTCGATCATCGCGTTGCGCATCATGCCCATGGCGGTCCGCGGTGCCGTCGACGCCAGCGCCGCTGCCGCGGTCGTCTCGCCGATCCCGGGCAGCACGATGGGTGTCATCGGCATGATCGGCTCGAACAGCAGGTTCATGGTGGTTTCGGCGTGGTACGCCTCCATCGCGTCGGCGGCCTGGTTCCACATCCGGACGAAGTAGTCCATCTCGTTGAGGCCGATCGGCATCGTGTTGATACCGAGGAAGTTGGTGGCGTTCAGGACTGCGTTCGTGACGTGGTTCTGCTCGATCTCGGGAATCGGCGGTGTCGTCGCCAGGGCCAACGTGTACGAGCTTGCCTGCGCACCGGCCTGCAAGGCCCGTTTCTGCGCCTGCAATGCCATCGTCCGCAGCCACATGATCATCGGCATGGTTGCGGCAACAGCGCGTTCACTCGCCCCGCCGCTCCACACCGACGTCAGGGTGCTCAGCGCCCCGGCGAGTTCGTCTGCCTGAGTCTCCAGCAGGATTGCCAGGCCCTCCCAACCGGTGGCCGCCTGGAGCATCGGTGCCGGGCCGGCACCGACCATCAAGCGTGCTGTGTTGACCTCTGGAGGCAACGCGAACCAGGTCGGTGGGACGGGCGGTACCGCAACCATTACTGGATGACCCTAACTTCGACGAATCGTGCCTGCTAAAGCGTGGTCGCCTGGGCGGCGTCGACCGCGTTGTAAATGCCCGCGATCTCCTGGTACGCGGCGCCCGCCCGGGTCAGCTCCTCCTGGGCGAACGAGTTCGCCGCCAGAGCCTCGACACCCTCGCTGGCGAAGGCCATGGCGGCGATCGCCGAGACCTCGTCAGCGCCGGCCGGAACCAGCGCGGTGACGGCGGCAGTGGCGGTGGTGCCACCGGCCAAACCACGGGCTGCGTTTGCGATCACCTGTGCCGCAACACCTTCGGCGCCCGGGTTGTGCATCAACGGTTCCATTTGCTTGCTCCCCTGTTTCGATTGCAAATAACCAGGGACAAGCACTCAAGATCGACCTGGCATGAAGTTTGCCAAGTCGCCAAGGAATCTGTCCCCCGATCCCTTTGCTGGCGGGCCGCCGCCAGCGTTGCTGAGTGCGTTGGATAAATACTAACCGCCCTATTGGGGTGCTGAGAACACTTATTCCGCGGGTGGATCGACGTAGGCCGCCTGAATGACTTCCTTGCCATCGGGCCCGACCATAAATGCCTGGCCAGGCGGCCTTTTCTTGACGATGATCTCCCGCGACGGGAAGTCGTTCTTCTCGCCGGAGAGGAACAAGGTCGGCGAACCGGCGCCATAAGCAGCGCCCACGAACTTGTCCATCGTGGCCCGGTGCGCCTGGCTCATCTGGCACGTCACGATGATGTGCAGGCCGATATCGGCGGCCGCGGGCAGTAGCGGGCCCAGCGGCGCCATCGGCGACAGCATGCCCGCAGCCGCGACGATCATGTGCCAGTCGTCGACCAGCAACACGATGTCCGGACCGGTCCACCACGACCGGGCCCGCAGCTGCGCGGTGGTCAGGTCCGGCGGTGGCAACCGCTTCTTCAGGTTGACCGCCAGCGCCTTGATCGACTCCTCCAGCGAGGCGCTGTTGCGGTTGATCGCACCGGCAGCGAGCAGATGCGATTCGGGCACCGCGTCGAGCAGCCCGGACCGGTAGTCAGCCAGCATGAACCGCACCTGGTCGGGACTGTTCCGGCTGCAGATCGCCTTGGCCACGGCCTGGGCGATCGTGGTCTTGCCCGACTTCGGGGCACCGAAGATCAGCTGATGCGGCGTCATGTTCATCTGGTTGTACGCAACCGTGAGGTCGGACTCGCGCACGCCCAGCGGCACCTGCCAACGGGTGCGGTAATCGGCATCGGCTCCCGGCGGGTTCGGATCCAGCTGATGGAGGTAGATCTTCTCCGGGAGCACCCGAACCTGCGGTGCCTGGTCGGTGTAGCGCGAGGCCACTTCCTGTACGCCGGCCGAGATCGCATCGACGATGTTGGCGGCGCTGTGGACGCCGTCCAGCCGGGGGACTCCGATCATCAGATGGTGTTTCTCGAGAGAGACGGCCCGGCCCGGCCGGTTGGCCGGGATATCCCGCGTGATCCGGTCGATCTGGGTCTCATTGACGTCGCCGAGGCGGAATTCCACCTTGGTGCCCAGGTAGTCGCGCACACGTGACTTGAGCTCGGTCCAGCGCGGGGTGGAGATGATGACGTGCACGCCGTACGCCAGACCCTGGCCGGCAAGATCCTGCACGGTCGGTTCCAGATCGGGGAACTCGGCCACGAAAGCCGGCCAGCCGTCGATCACCAGGAAAACGTCACCGAACGGATCTTGGGCAGCCGGATTGTTCGGGTCCTCCCGCATCTCGCGGTAGGACGAGATGGACCCCACGCGGTACTGCTTGAAGACCTGCTCACGGGCCCTCAGTACCGCTTTGACCTCGGCCACCACCCGGTTGACCCGGTCCGGCTCGGCACGGGTGGCCACGCCGCCCACATGCGGCAGCTCCTCCATGTACATCAAGCCACCACCGCCGAGGTCGATGCAGTAGAACTGCACCTGCCGCGGTGTGTGGGTGGCCGCGGCCGACAGCATCAGAGTCTGCAGGAAGGTCGACTTCCCCGTCTGCGGTGCACCACCGATCGCGATGTTGCCGCCGGCCGCCGACACGTCGACGCCCCAGATGTCCTGCCGGTGCCGGCGCGGCTCGTCCATGATTCCCAACGCGAAGCGCAGCGGCTGCCGCTGGTGGTCCCGCTCGATCAGTTCGTTGACCGGCGTCGGATCCGTCAGTGGCGGCAGCCACATCTTGTAGGCGCGGCTCTCACCGGTGCCCAGCTGCCCGAGGACCACCTCACGCAACACCCTGGGTTCGGCGTCTGTACTCATCGCTAACTCACCGCCGTATCAAAAATCGGGGTCGTCGTGAACTGATGAATCCGCACCCGGGTCTGCCGCTTCTCCCGCGGTCTGGCCTCGCCGTCCACGGAGTCCTCCACCTCGGGCACATAGTTGGCGCCGGTGTAGAGGGTGCTGAACTTCACCGGGTCTTCCATGCCCACCCGCAGGAACCCGACGCCGCTCTCCTTGTTGGTGATGTACTGCGCCTCCGGAGTACCGATCACCGCCTTCGACTCCGAGGAACTGGTGGTACGCAACGCGATTCGGTAGGTCAGGTTCGGCTCGAGCTTGTCGATCCGGACACCGCCGGTGTTCAGCGACTGGGTGGCCAGCAGCAGGTGCACGCGCAGCGAGCGACCCACACGGCAGATCCGGTCGAACAGCTGGATGAAGTCCGGATGGTTCTGTAGAAGCTCGGCGAACTCGTCGACCACCACGAACAGCGTCGGCAACGGTGGCAGGTCCGCACCACGCTCGCGGTGCTTCTCGTACTCGGCCACACCCGAGAGCGCACCCGCGGCACCCACCTGCATACCGGCCTGACGCAGGATCTGCTGACGCCGGTCGAGCTCACCGGTGAGCACCTCGCCCATACGTCCGACGAGTTCGGCTTCCTCTTCCATGTTGGTGACGACGGCCGCGGTGTGCGGCAGCTTCTCCATACCCAGGAAGGTCGAACCGCCCTTGAAGTCGGTGAGCAGCAGGTTGATCTGATCTGGGTGGTGGGTGGCCACCAGCGACAGGATCATGGTCCGGAGGAACTCCGACTTACCCGAGCCGGTGGTACCGATCAGCATGCCGTGCGGGCCGGCACCGAACTCGGCGCCCTCCTTGATGTCCAGCTTCATCACCTCGCCGGACTTGAGTTCGTGGCCGAACGGGATCTTGAGCCGGTCCCGGTCGGTGTCGGTGAACATCCGCCAACGCGCCGGAGTCACCTCCTCCACCGACTTGGCACCCACCAGGTGATGCCATTCCTTGGAGACCTTCTTCTGCACCCGGACGTTCTTGTCGATGATCGTCCCGGTGATCGACCAGCCGGCCAGTTTGCGGGCGACTCGGCCGGCCTGCGCCGGGGTCATCCGGTCGACGACCCGCGTCACCTCGCGGTAGTTCTGGTTCGGAAGCTTGTCGTCGGCTGTCCCGTCGGCGTCGACCCGCAGCCGGTAAGCCGAGCCGCGGTGATTACCCAGGGTCAGCACAGTGACCCCGGCCCGGCCGTCGACCGGGAACCCGGCCTTGCCACCGGTCAGATCCACCACGATCACATACGGGCCGCCGGGCGCGGCGTCCGCGCTGTGCGGGCCGCGCGCGGTCAGATCGCTCAGGCCGTCGGGGCGGGTGTAGACGAGGCGGGTGGGCCCGGCCGCGTCGGTATCCGTCTGGTGCTGAACGTGCGGCAACCACTTGAGCCAGGACCAGTTCGGATCTTCCGGATTGTCGGTGAGCACCCGGATCTGCAGCAGGTCTGGCGGATGGAACACCGCCAGATGACAGATCATCGCGGTCAGCAACGCCGAGGCGCCATCGATGTCGCCACCCACGGCGATGGTCGGAAATGTCCGCAGCTGAACAAGTTTCGGGCAATCCTGGATCAGGCCGTGAGTGCGCAGGAACTTGGTCACCCACATATGGCTGACCGGCTCCAGGTGCGGCTGCGGAGCGCCCTGCGGACCGGCAAGCTCGCCACTGGTGTTCGGCTTGAGCAACCGGTCCACCGCGATCTCGGCACCGATGCCGATCCGGGTGGCGGCGTAGAAGTCCGAGTTGGCCTGACGGGACCACTGCCGGTGCGTGCCGATGATCGAGAGCAGATCGTCGGGATGCGGTGCGTGGTAACCGAAGAAGGCCACCTGCGCCGATGCCGACGACGTCACCCGGGTACGCAGCCCGGCCAGGTACCGCAGGTATTCCTTGCGGTCGGCGTTGATCTCGGGGACCTTCTTGCCGCCGGCACCACCGCCGCCCATCACACCGACGGTGCCCATGATCATCATCAACGGCATCATCAGCATGTAGGGCGACAGCTGACGCACGCCCGTGAAGATCATGATCGCGATCATGCCGAGCATGCAGCCGCCCATGACCCAGGGCATGGCCTTCTGCATTCCCGATGGCGGGATCTCGATCCCGAGGTCATCCGGCGCGGCGACGTTGATCTCGCCCGGGGTGAGCCGCGGCCCCCGCTTGATCGTCGGGGTGAACTTCTTGGTGGTCATGAGCCCTGCTTGCTTTCGACTTTGCGCGGATGTGGGTCGGCAGGCAGCGTGTCGTGCTCAAGCAGCGCCGCGTCCTTCGACAACACCGGGCCCTCCACCAGCAGCCCGACGACCTGCCACGGTGCGTTCACCGAACCGGACAAGCCCAGATTCTTGGCGGCATCGTCATTGGCGATGCCGTACCGCACCCCTTGCGGGTCGATGTAGTAGAGGCTCTCGCCCACCCGCGGATCCGGCGACTGCAGCCGCACGAACTGGCCGCCCTCGATGTACACCGTTGCGTCGCCGCCGATCTGGTCGATCCCGGTGCCGACCGCCGACGACGGGAGCGGCAGCCGGCGGCCGGCGATGACGGTGGTCTTCGGCGCCTGATCGCCCGGCTCGCGCTGCCAGGCCCAGCACAGCACCGGCGAGTCCTGACGCAACAGCACCTCGAGCGGCTTGTCCGGCAACGGCGAGGCATACACCTGCTCCGCGATCTTGGCGACCGCACTGGCCTCCACCGACGGCGGCTGCAAGAGTCCGTAGGAGTTGGTGGCGCGCAGGGCCGCAGCCGTCGTGGGATTCACCCGGGCCACCCCGTCCGGCAACACCACATAGTGCTGGGGATCGGATTCGGTGGCCGTCTGGAACACCGACCCGATCACCAAATTCTCCTGAAGCCCAACGGTATTCGGGGCACCAGCGGCCGGAATCGCCGGCAGCTGCCACGGGCCCATGTTGGCCATTGCGTTGAACAGCCCCTCCGAGACCGGGCTGGCCTTCGCGGTGACGGGGATACCCACCGCGGAACTCACCGCCCGGTCGCCCAGGTCGATGCTGTGCCGGCCTTCCGCGGTGACCAGCCAGTTGCCACCCTCGAACGACACCAGCATGCCCTGGTTCGGTCGCATCGGGCCGACCGCGACATCCGTTGCCAGCGACCGGATCAGGATCGAGGACTCCACCTTGGGTGCCGAGCTGTCCGGCTTGGCCACGGTGTCGCACAGCGTCCAGCGCGATGCGGGCGCACCCGTCGGGGTGGCATACGGCGCACCGGGGATGCCGATCGGCTGCCCCTTCGGCAACCGGTTGAGCTCTTCGGACTTCACCGCAGCGGGAGTGCCCGAATTGCCGAGCGCCAACCGGGCCGAGGTCAGGTTGTACACCGGCCGCAGCATGTTGCTGCCGGGCAACATCACGTAGAGCTGATTGGTGGTGCGATCCACCAGCAGCTGGTCGCTGCCCTGCTTGCCGAGTGGCTTGAAATACGCCAGCATGGCCGCGCCCAGGCAGATCAGCACCGAGACCACGATCCCGGCGAACACCGCACGGCTGTAGAACTGCAGCGGATCGTCGAACATCCGGGTGTCCCGGCGCACGATCGCGTGCTCGACCCGGCGCAGCAGAAAACGCCAGCCGCTGACCTGAACCTTGGTGGTGAGCCGGAAGCCTGCCATCGCCTATTCGCCGATATTCAGGCGGCTGTGCACCGCCGCGATCGCCGCCGACATGTCTTCTCCGTTGATCTCACTGAGCTGCTCGACACCCAGACTCTCGAAGTCCAGCGACCGGGACAGCCGCATGTCGCGGTTCTGCTCACCGGCTTCCACCAGCTGCCGTGCGTAGCGACCGTTACCGGCGATGTCGAGCGCCGGCTTGTTGTTGAGCGTGCGCTGACTCAACAACGCGGCCGCCTCGTTGACCCGCTTGCAGGCGTCATCGTCGAGCCACGAATCATTGGACTTGGCAATGACTTTGGCGATCTCGACAATGTCGTCGGGGGAGTACGAGTCGAACTCGATACGGGTTGCGAACCGGGAACGCAGACCGTCGTTGGCCTCCAACAAACGGTCGATGTCGTTGCTGTAACCGGCGATGATGACCACCAGACGGTCTCGGTCGTTCTCCATCCGGGCCAGCAGGGTGTCCAGCGCCTCGGTACCGAACGGGTCGGCACGGCCGTCGCGCTCCTGCACCAGGGTGTAGGCCTCGTCGATGAACAGCACGCCACCAAGGGCGCGATCGATCGTTTTGGCCGTCTTCACCGCCGACTGGCCTTCGTACTCCGCGACGAAATCCTTACGCGAGGTTTCGATCAGCTTGGGCTCGGCGATGACCCCGAGGCCGGCCAGGATGTTGGCCACCACCCGCGCGATCGTGGTCTTACCCGTACCGGGCGGACCCGCGAAGATCATGTGCTTGGAGGTCTGGGCCACCTTCATACCGCGCGCGGCACGGATCCGGGCCATCTGGGTCGCCGCCCGGTATGCCTCGATCTGCTCCTTGACCCGGCTCAGGCCGATCTGCTTGTCCAGTTCGGCCTGCGCCTCGGCCAGCAGCTTGTCGCGGCCCGAGGTATCGGCCACCACGCTGGACGGATCCCACGGATCGGTGCGGGCCGCGATCTTCTCAGCGGTGGTGGTCTCCAGTCGATACGCCGGATCACGCAGCGCCGCAGTGACTTTGGGCTCAGGGAAGTTCGCCTGCAGCCATTCCAGGAGAACCTGCGCCGACTCTTCGTTGCCCTGGGCGCGCCGGGCCATCGCCAGGAACCAGGCGATGGCACGTGAACAGGCGGCCGCGGCCGGCGTACCGTCCGCGGCGGTGAGGCGGCGGTCTGCCTCGGTGAACAGCCCGAGGTTGGCTGCCGCCACGCCATGGGCCACACCTGCCGCGGCAGCCAGGAAACTGTCCGGCCATTGCTCGGCACCGCGCACCTGGTCGATCACATCGGTCCAGCGTTGCGCCGCACCGTAGATCACTGCCTTGACCCAGGACACCAGATGCTCGGACCCGCCGGCCGGGGCATCTTCCAACGCCTCCATGGCGTCGGCGTAGTTGCCCTCGGACGCCTCCTGCACCGCGAAACCCAAGGTGATCGCCAGCGGCGAGTTGATCGGGTAGGAGATGTCCTTCCCGTAGATGCCGCCGATCGGGATCCGCGCGCCGACACCGTTCATCGAGATCTCGGCAGAGCCGGCCAACTGACCGAAGTTCGAGCGTGAATACCAGGCCCGGAACAACGTCACCCGGTCGGTGTCACCGCAGCGGATCCGGCCCACCCATGCGTCACACGCGGATTCGTCGTAATTGGTGATCTCGGTGAATATCTCGAGTGAACGCGCCGGAGAACCGCTCAGCATCCCGACGGCCGAGCCGAACATCCCAGCGAGGTGGTCAACCATGATCGCCTCCATAGCGAGTCGAAAAGACCTGGGCCCGAGCATCATCGGCTTGCTCCGGGGTGAGCAGATCCAGGTCGCGGGTCAGAAAGTCGCGGGTCGCCGCGTCGTCGTGCCCAAGCTCGCGCATTCCCGCGAGCATGAACGAGTACTGGGCGGACTTGGCCTGTTGAGCTGCCAGGCCCGCGATCACCAGGATCTCCTCGGCAAGATCCCGTTCGGTCAGGTTGGTGATTTTGGGTGCCAATTCGATCCGATGCACCCTGCCGTCCATGAACGCCGTCACCGTGACGGATTCGGGCGGATTGGTGACGATGAACAGTGGAACTGCAAGATTCTCGTCCTCGTCGACGAAACCGTCAGATTCTGCGCCGCCAGATATGGCAGCGCCAAAAACAACTCCGTCGCCGTCGTACGTCCCGAGCGCATCCAGACCCGCGGCGTCCGAATCCTCTTCCGGGTACGAGAATTCCGGCACCGAGCGGTTGTCATAGTCGTGGTCATCGTCGTCCGGATGATGTGGCGGAAAGTCACCCACCGTTGCGGCCTCTCTCAGTGCAGGTAGGAGCTATCCGGTTCGGACTTGTCGAACCACGAACCCGACGGCAGGAACTCGATCAACCCTTCCAGGGCCCGCTGCAGGTTGTCCTTGGTTCCGGTCAGGAAACTGCCGTAGAGCTCCCCGTTCACCTTGCGCGGGATGGACACGATGCGCCCCTGCTTGGAATCGAGCACACCTGCGGCCACGTCGACCTGAGCAGTGGTGCCGCCCGGATTCCGCTCGGACACCACGAGTTCCACCCAGCTCTCGGGTTCGGAGATGATGTTCGCGTACACCCGCGCCGAGGTCGGCGGAATCCCGTAACCGGTCAGCTCGTCGGCGGTCCGGCAATTGGCCAGCGTCGCCGCGACACCGGTCAAGGGCTCGACACTGGCAGGCATGCCTTCTCCGAGCACCGTCATCACCATGCCGGCCAGACCCACCTGCGCGGCCACCCGCTGCAGCACCAGCATGTCGTTGTCGCGGGCGGCGACCACATGCCGACCGCCCTTGCGGCACACCACGAACCGGATCATCTTTCCGCCCACATCGCGGCGCCACCAGCGCCCCTCCAGTGTGCGGTCAGGCCGGCTCAAGGTGTCGAGCATGGCGGCCACCTCCGGGTGTGGGGTGCCGAAGACATCCAGCACCCCCTGGGCCGTGAGATCCCGCTCGACCTGTTCCCACACAGTCTTGCGCAGGTCGGGTTGCGGAATGTTCAGCCGGATTCCCATCGACGGCGGGAAATCGGTCAGTCCCAGCTTGTCGGCGACCACCAGGATCCCGTCGATGGTCAGTTCGACCCCGACGACATCGTCGATCGCCTGCGTATTCGCGTCAGCGCTGTACGGATTGGTCATGAGTCCGCTCCGCCGCTACCGAGCAGTTCCACAGATGGCGTCGCCCATCGTCGAATCCGTCCGGTCATACCCACCCGCTGCGCGGGCGAGTTTTTCCCCGAGGTTCCGCGACACACTGGCCATACCGGTTCCGGCAGCTCGGCGCGCATTGAGCGCGGCCACGACGGCCGTGGCCGTCGACGACGAAATCGGCCCATGCGTGACCCGCACCGAGGCGTCGACACCATCGACCACCCCGGTAGCGATAGTCAGACTGGTCGCGGCCTGGCCTTGTTTGGCCGACAGCTCATACAAATGCGCGGTGGCAACCCGCAAATCACCCGCCATGAAATTCCCCTCGATCCCTGTCCCCGGATTCTTACCTGTCGATCACGGCCGCAGATCCGGGTACACCGCGATCTAATGTAGCCGCCGCTGCCATGTGCAGCTGGCCCTGCTCGAAATCCACCCCGACATGCACCGGAGCCGGACCCGCCACGCCGCCGCCGGCAGCCACGGGTTCCAGGTCAGGCGGCAGTGTCTTGGCAGGCTTGTCATCCCGCCCGGCGTCCAGCGGATCAGCCGGTCCACCCGCAGAATCCGCGTCAGACGGGCCTCCTGCCTGTCCCTCGTCGGGCCCGTCCCCCCTGTCCTCGCCGTCCTTCTCGTCCGCCTTCTCGTCCTCGGCGTCCTTCTCGCGGTCTTCGTCATCTTTGTCATCAACGTCGAAGCCCGCACCTCCCGACACCTTCTCGAGCTGGGCGGCGTCGGCGCCTGTGCCACCCGCCTGCCCGGCCATCTGGGCCGCCTGTGTCCCTGCCTGGGTGGCCGCCTGCAACACGCCGCCCAGGATTCCGCTGAGCGGGCCCATCAGTGAGCCCAGAATTCCGCCGAGCACGCCGGCGACATCGGAGGCCGCGGGTGCCGACGGCGCAGCTGCGGACGGTGCGGCCCCCGTGGCCGGCATGTTCGACGGCATCGAGGGGGCTGCCGTCGGCCCCGACGAGCTCGTGGGTGCGCCACCGCCGCCACCGCTCGGGGCGTCTCCTCCTCCACCGGATGTGGAGCCAGCGGGAGCCGCGACCCAGGGACCTTCCGATGCACCGGGGCAGGCATCTTCCGGCGCGGCGGACGCCTCGGGGTCGCCGGCCGCGGGCGCGAACTCCGCGCCAGTAGCGGCGGCGCCACCCGCCAGGGCCTCGTATTGCGCTGCTGCGGTGCGCAATACGGCGGCGTTCTGATCGATATGTCCACACAGGGCCTTCAGATCGCCACTCGAGTCGCCAACGGCCTTGGCCACCATCGCGAATTCGGCCGACATTTGGGCCGCCGGACCGAAACCCGGAATGATGCCCGCGCTCGTGGTGAGCAGGCTCATCGCGCCCAGCCAGTCAGAATGCCCGTCAAGACTGTCGCGGGTGCCCGCGATCTGGCCGGCTTCGGCGGACAGCACCCCGGCGACCATGGTGTCCAACCCGAGCATGGTCTGGACCCGGCCGACCTGCTCGGCGTTGCGGCCGGCGTAGGCGCTGGCGCCACCGCTGTTCCAACTGTCATCCGGGAATGCCGACACGAGCACCTGTCCGACCGCGCCCATCGTGTCGGCGCCCGCACCGAAGCGTTGTCCGTCCTCCGGATCGCCGACTCCGGTGCTCTTCTTCATCGACGCGATGGTCTGCTGACCGGCGGCCAGGATGGGCGACCGGGCCGATCTGATCAGGCGCCGGCCGATCCGCGATCCGAAAAAGTTGGCGGCGTTCTGGCTGAGGGCGACGATTTGGCCGCCGAACTTGGCGACCTGCTCGAGTTCGGCACCCACGGTGTTGCGGGCGATGAACTCCCCGACCTTGGCGGCGCGCTCGGTCCACTTCAGATTGTTCTCGATCACGCCTTTGCCGAACTCGGCAATATCGCCCAGCAGTCCCATGCCCCGTATCCCCTTCGCCGGAACAGAGATTACCAGCGCATCTGACCCGGTCAGCGCACCAATTTCAGCCCTCCGACGGCGCCGGACAAGCGGCCCCGGAACCCCCTCGGACCATGGTTTATTGCAGTTGGGAAAGCATTTTCCCCGAGGTGTCCAACCGGGTGCGGACCATCCCTGCGCGGGGTGTGGGGTGTGGCGATGCCGGGGCACTTCGCCATGCCTGCCGGCGCGGATTCCCCCTCGCTTTTGGTGCGCGCCGAGTTTGCCACCCGAATTTGCTGCAGCGTAACTTCGGGCCGATTGCGGGCGGATCATGCAAGCCGGACTGGTTGTGGTCGATACTTGAGCACGGTCAAAGTTCCCTTGTGTTGCGTTCCGGAGGAGATTCAGGCGTGCCCGACCCCGACGACACCTTGCGTAGAGAGCTCGGCTGGACGGGTCCGGAGGAATCTCATTTCGAACCCGATACCCGTCCGACCCGACGCAAGCCGCCAGAGCCGCCATCGATCCCCGGGCGCGCTCCGGTCAATTTCGTGCCGTCGAAGGCAGCGGAAACCACTGAGCCCAACGAATCCGGGCCGTCGCAGGGCGTACCGACCGACCCCGACGCCGAGCGCGCCCGCAGCACGTTCCGGGAGGCACCGCCCGCTCAGCCACAGCAGCAGGCACCCCCGCCGCCGGCACCACCCCCGCCGCCACGCGACGTCCGTCAAGCACCGCCGAACCAAGCACCGCCGAACCAGGCTCCGCCCAACATGGGCCATCCGGATGCCCGACCCGATGCGTGGGAGCAGCACCCGCCGGGCTGGCAGCTTCCGTCCCAGCGTCCGCCCGGGCCCGGGGGCCCGCCGCAGCAGCCCTACGGACCACCGCCCGGCCAACCTTGGCCTACCGAAGGCGGATTCGCGCCGGATCCGGGTGGCGCACCCGGCGTACCGCCACTGCCTACCGGCTCCTACGCCGACCGCATCCGGGTCAACGACCTGGTGCCGCCGAAGCGGCAGCCGCCGGGCAGTGGCTGGCGACTGTTCGTGTACCGGGCGACGTTCGGGCTGGTCAACCCCGGCCCGTCACCCGAAGACCTTCGTCAGGCCGAGTTGGAGGCCAAGATCAAGGGGCTCCTGCGCGGCCATTACAAGGTCGGGGTGATGGGCAAGGGCGGGGTGGGCAAGACCACCGTCTCGGCCAGCGTCGGATCGATCTTCGCCCAGTTGCGCCAGGACGATCGCGTGGTGGCCATCGACGCCGACACGTCCTTCGGCAAGCTCGGCAGCCGCGTCGACCCCCAGGCGCAGAGCTCGTATTGGGAGCTCGCCAACGACAAACACCTGGATTCGTTCGCCGATGTGCGCAGTCGCGTCGGCAACAACGCCGCCGGGCTGTTCGTCCTGGCCGGCGAGGGCACGCCGGCCCGTCGCCGGGTGCTCGACGCGGCCATCTATCGCGAGGCCACCACACGACTCGACAGGCATTTCTCAATCTCGGTGGTGGACTGCAGTTCGACCATGGACTCGCCGGTGACCCAGGAGGTGCTGCGCGATCTCGACGGTTTGATCGTGGTGTCCTCGCCATGGGTGGACGGCGCCGCCACGGCCGGCCAGACGCTGGACTGGCTGGCCGCCCACGAGATGACAGACCTGCTGCAGCGCACGGTCGTGGTGCTCAACGACTCCGACGGCCACGCCGACAAACGCACGCGCACCATCCTGGCCGGACAGTTCTCCGGTCAGGGTCAGCGAGTGATCGAGGTGCCTTTCGACGGGCATCTGCGTCCCGGCGGCGTCGTCGATCCGCGAGAGATGTCGACCCCGACCCGGCGCCGGTTCCTGGAGATCGCCGCGGCACTGGCCGAGCACTTCCCGACCCACGACGATCGGCGGGACCGCTAGCCGGTCCGCTGATCAGCGCATCGCGCCGATCAGTGCCTCCAGAGCATGGACCGCGGGGGCGTCGACGGGATATTCCGCCTCGGCGCGGGCCACGGTGTCCTCTGAAACACCTGCAGCCGTTGCGGTTTCACCGATCGTGAGATTCGCCTGCCGACGGGCGGCATACAGGCGCTGCCCGAGGGTGGCCCCGGGCGCGGTGGCGGCCAGCGTGGTCAGCTCATCGATCTGGCGTCGCACCGCGCTGAGCGCCTTGATCAGTGCCGGAGTCACCATGCTGAGCCGCGCGGCTCGAGCGGCCACCGCCTCGAGCTGACGAAGATCGGCCAGCACGGACGTCACCCGCGGGGTGAACTCGGGTTCTCCCACGGCCGGCAGCGTGGCGATCGTCGACTCCAGGGTGTTCACCGCCGTCAGGACCGCCTGGGCGATCAGCGGTACCTCGTCGCTGGCCGGTGGCGTGGTCGTCAACCGCGGTTGCGTGGTGACGACGGTCGGCGGTTCCACGGGTGCTGGTGCCGGCATCGCCGGATCGGGTACCGGCCCGCCCTGGCGCAGCCGAGCGATGGTGCCCGGCGGCCAGCGCAACACCTCTTCGAGCTTGAGCCGGGTGCGCTCGCGGGGCCAGCTGCGGCCCTTCTCGAACGCGATGAGGGCTCCGGCGTTGATGATCCCGTCGGCGGCGAGGCTGCGCTGGCTGATGTCGAGTTCGCGACGCCTGGCCGCAGCTGCAGCACCAGCGCGAATAAGTCCGACATCGAACTCGCCGGTGGCGAGGTCGTACTCAGCGTCGGTCATACGGGGCTGTTTCCTCGCCAATGTGCTCAGCCTCAGCCGAAGTGCTGAAGCGGTTGCCGGGACCCGTCAATCCTAACCCCAGACCGAAGCACCGCTACACCTTGGGTTTTTCGCATCCACAGCAAACAACTCCGATGCTACGGCTTCTTGACCGGACAAATCGATCTCCCGCTACGGGTACATACAGGTACCTATCGGCGTTCTGACGTGCGGTTTTAGATCCAACCGGACTTTTCCCTGGTGATCCGCCATCGTTACCAATGCAAATTTCCGTAGCGTTGCACCGCTGCGGTTTCAATCAAACTGTTGCATCGCTACGGTTCTTGCTATAGCGTTCCCCGCAACGCGGTACACACCGCAACAAAAGTCCTAACAGGAGCAGCAGCATGAACGCACTCATGGCCAACGGCATCCCGCTCGGCGTGTGCGCCAGTGACCCGGAGCGGTGGACCTCCACCCCCGACGATCAGGCCAAGGTCATCTGCCGGGAATGCCCGCGGCGGTGGCTGTGCGCCCGCGAAGCCTGCGAACTGCCCCGCGCTGAGGGACTTTGGGCCGGCATCACGGTTCCCGAGGGGGGCCGGGGCCGCAGCTTCGCGCTGAAGCAGCTGCGATCGCTGGCCGAGCGCAACGGCTACCCCGTGCGCAAGCTGGGCCTGGTCTTCCACGAAGCCGCCTGATCCTCCGGCCGGCGCAGCACCAGTACTTTTGTCTGGCCCTTGCCCTGCCGATTCGAGGGGACGGCAGGGCAAGGACAGGTTTTCCACTGGGGGAGGAATAGGGGCCCGGGGTGTGCCGTTACACCCGGGGACGGTGTCGGGCATTGCCCCGGGCCCCACACCAGAACCGTCGCTTCGAGCGACCACTCGCCGAGAGGCGCAGTGACGGCACCGTCCCCCAACTTCTCCTTCGGCTCCTACGCGAGCGTGGCGACCACGGCATCGAGCAGAGCATCCACTTCGTCCTCGTCGTAGCCGCGCTGAAACAGCGGCGGCTTGGGGAACGCGATATTGCGGACGTCATCGGCATCGAGGTGTCCGCGTCCGTCGAGCCGGCGGGCCACCAACGCCAGGAAGTCGTCGACCGACTTCTTGTCATAGCCCCGCTTACCCAGCGGCGGTTTCGAAAGCTCAGCGCCGCGAACATCTTCGGCAGTCAATCCCCCGGTCATGCCGGTCATGCTAACCGCGCGTGGTCCCGGCTGAACGCGGTTACCGTGAGGTTCATGAGCAATACCGATACGGCGCCTGCCGAAGTCACGTGCGCCAACTCGGAGTTCACCGGGGTCCTGCACCCGCGCGAGGTACCGCTGGGCGGCCCGCGCGCGATGCTCGTCCGTCGCACCCTGCCGCAGCGGGACCGGTCCATGATCGGCGCCTGGTGTTTCGCCGACCACTACGGTCCGCACGACGTCCGAACCGCCGGCAGAGGCATGGACGTGCCGCCCCATCCGCACACCGGATTGCAAACGGTGAGCTGGCTTTTCGACGGGCTGATCGAGCATCGCGACAGCGCAGGAGTGCACGCCATGGTGCGTCCCGGCGAGCTCAACCTGATGACTGCGGGCGCCGGAATCTGCCACTCGGAGGTCTCGACGCCGGAAACCACGATCCTTCACGGTGTGCAGCTGTGGGTGGCGCTGCCCGACGTCGCCCGCGACACCGACCGCGACTTCGCCCATTACGCACCACCGCCACAAACCGTCGGCGGCGCCACCATCCGGGTGTTCCTCGGCGAGCTTGCCGACTCATCGTCGCCGGTGCACACCTTCACGCCACTGTTGGGCGCGCAGATCGACCTGGTTCCGGGTGCGGTGCTGACGCTGGATGTCGACCCGGCCTTCGAACACGGGGTGCTGCTCGACCAGGGAGCGATCGAGGTGTGCGGTACCACCCTGGCGGTCGCCGATCTGGCCTACCAGGCCCCGGGGCGCGCGCAGCTGCAGTTGGCCAACCGCGGCGACGCTCCGGCCCGGGCAATCCTGCTGGGCGGGCCACCCTTCACCGAGGAGCTGGTGATGTGGTGGAACTTCGTCGGCCGCAGCCACGACGACATCGCCATCTACCGAGAACTGTGGCAGGCCAACGATGCACGGTTCGGCGACGTGCAGGGGTACGAAGGCCACATCGCGCGGCTACCCGCACCGCCCTTGCCCAATGGCCGGCTCAAGCCGCGCCCGCGCCCTTCGGGCTAGACGTTCAAGTATTGCGCGGTGCTGCCGCCCACCGGCATCTCGGGCAGCCCGAGCTTGCGGTGGTCCCAGCTGCGCTGCCGAGTGGGCACCACCCGTACCGCGATGCGGTTGTTCATCATCTGGTCGACGAACGGGCGCATCTCCTCGGTGTAGGGCCCGGTGTAGCGCTCCCACACGCTGATGCCCACGCGCAGAATCGTTTCCGGGTCATCGACGATCTCGGCGGTGCCGTCGATCGACACGCCTCGCAGCGTGTTGTAGGTGTCGCCGTCTTCGATCATCACCGTGATCGTCGGGTCGCGGCGCAGGTTGACCGCCTTCTGCGACTTGGCCTTGGTCTCGAACCAGATCTCACCGTCGAGCACCGCGTACCACATGGCCACCAGGTGGGGTCGGCCGCTCGACAGCACCGTGGCCATCGTCGCGGTTCGGCTGCGTTCGACGAATTCGGCGATCTCGTCGTCGCTCATGACGATCTTCGTGCGCTCGTTCTTGCCCACCTGTCACCTCTCTGCTCGGTCAGCTCACCATAGCCACGCGTCCTCAACCGCTCACCGACGCGGTCGCCAACCGGACCGTTCGGTTAGAACACGCCGAACTGCGAGGTCACCCAGCGCACCGGGTCCACGCACCGGAATGGCGCAATACCCCTGGCGTGCAGACGGTTTCCGGTGGGCGGATGCCCCAGCGCCGACACCGCAAAGAACCGGCTGGCCAACCGCGCACCGGCCGACGGGTTCTCCACGGTCGACACGATCGCTCCGCCGTGCAAGCGCACCAGCAGGCTGCGCACCTCCTGGTGCAGCAGCCGGCCGTCCACATCGTCGTAGTGTTCGCCGTCGGAGGTGTCGCGCAGGAACGCCGCTCCGCCGTTGGACATGACCAGCGCCCACTCCGAACCCTGCACGTCGCGCAGCGCGCGCAGCACGTCGAACTTGGACAGGATCACCGCCAGCTTGGGCTGGCCCGGGTTGACCGCCAACAGCAGATTGCCCAGCACCGAGCGCGGCTCCCCGCCGATGAACGGCTGGGGCGGCAGCAGATCCTGCAACTGGTCGCGGATCGACTTCACCCGCAACGGATCAAACATGAAGAACACCGCGTCGGCGTGGGCGAAGAACTGAAAGGGCGGCGCCCGCAGGTCACCGTTCTCCAGGTCTTCGCCTGCGACATCACGCAGCACCAGGAACCGGCGCACCCCGTGCCACACACCGACCGAGAACACCAGTGGCTCACGCTGATTCGGAGCCTGCGTGTGCACCGTCGGAGTGGGCGGCAACAGACCGCGCTGAACATACAGCGGGCCCTCGTAGTTGGCGGCGTAGTTCTGTGCGGTGGCGCGGGTGACCGGTTCCAGCACGACACCGAACTTCTCGCACAACAATTCCAGCTGTTTGATCAGCACGGCGATGTAGAGGCTCTTGCCCGTCGCACGCGCACCGGCCAGCGCGATGCAGATGGCGTGCCCTTCCCGGAAGCCCTCGGGAAGCGTGAAATGGCAGACCGGGCAGATCTCCACCGCCGCTCCCTGCAGCGCCCGGCTGGCCTCGGACGGCGGCGGCGGCGGGCCGTGATAGCCGGCCGCGCGGGTCCAGGTGTACAGCGGGCCGCAATCGGCGGGTGCACCCACGTAGGCGGAGGCGACGTCGTCGCGGTAGCGGGTGCCGCCGACCTGGGCCGGCAGCGTCCACAGGTGGTTGTTCGGGCTCAGCGGGGTGAAGCACCGCGGGCATTTGCTCATGTCAGCCCCGGCTCCCCCTCAGTCGCTCCGCCAGCGACGGTTGCTCACCCCGCCGCGTCAGCAGCCTGTTCACCATTTTGCGGTATCCGCGCATCGTCCCCTCAGAGGAATCGCCCGACAACTGCGCCATCAACACCACCACGGATTCCGCGTCTGCGCCGGACATGGTGGCCGCCACCTGTCCGGCCAGCACCCCAGCCAGCTGATCCACCGGGTCGAGAACTTGCGCGGTGGCCTCGGCCACCGCGGTCCGCAACAGGCCGATCGCCACCACCGTCACCGGCGCCAACTGGCCGCCCTCGACCAGCGGTAGCACTCGGGCCACCGCCTGTGTGCCGCAAGCATTTTCGACGACCAACCCATTGCAGGCCTGCGGATACGGCTGACCGGAAAGTACGCCCAACAACGCGAACGCCACCAGCCGCACCGAGAAATCCTGGTGCACAGACCCCGGCTCCAGACCGGCCAACACCTGATCCCACAGCGGCACATAGGAACTCTGGTGTGTGTGCAGGTAACGCTGATGCAGCCACTCCCGCGGCTCGATGTGTCGTACGGCTGCACAGGCCACCGCCACGTTGTCGCCGTTGTCCTCGATCACCTTGCCGGCCAACAGGTGCAGCGCAACCGAGTCCGCAGCCCCCACCAGGGTGCGCAGCGCGGCCATCCTGGGCAGCGGCTCGGTACCGATCGCCAGCAGCAGATCCGCTGGATCCCAGACCGACGCCGCGGCGACGGCGGTGAAGTGCCCGGGCGCCGTCGTCCGCAGCCACCACAACTGTGCTCCGAGATCACCCGTGCGTTGCGGCCCGCGCCGCTGCGACCGCAGTCCGCGCAGTGCCGCACGGATCCACACCGGATCCCACGGCCGGGCCCCCGCGAGCTCGTCGCGCTCGGGCAGAGGGGCCGCGTCGGCCAGCCAGTCCAGTACGTCATCATCGATCGCGCTGCCCTCGGCGTCGCCCTCGTGCAGCAACCACGCCGCCAGCGACAGCCGGTCCGCGGCACCGATCAGGGCCCGCACCCCCGGATCTGCCAGGCCGGGCAGCACACCATCGGTCAGCGCCGCCCGCAGCCGGTCATCGGCGACCCCGGCCCGCAACAGCAGGTCAACGACCCGCAGCAGCCGGGCGGGCCCCTGGTCCTGGCTACGCTCCAGGGCCGGCCCGATCGCCTTCCGCAACACCGAAGGTAGTGGTTTCCCGTGAAACAATCTCGGCCCCAATGGGATTGGACCGTTTTGCGTCAACCACGCGTCATCAGCAATCGCCCGGGCAACGTACGTGGCGTCGGCGAACGCCGCGCCGGCCCCGTCCGGCAACTCGTGCACGGCCCGCCAGGCGTCGGCCGTCGTGACACCTACCACGGCCGAGAACACGTCGGCGATGATGTGCGCCGCCTCGGACCCCACCAGCGCGCCCGAGGGCGAATGTGCGCCGATCACCTCATGCGCTTCAACGTGCGCGTCGGCGAATTCCGGGCGAGCGGCCACCGCCATCGCCATCGGCCAGGCGGGATGCAGTCCGTCGTCGCGGACCTGGCTGGACAACCCGTCGATGTCCTCGAGCACACGTCGCGCCGACGCCACATCGAGCAGCACCACCTGCGACATCACCGACCAGCGGGTCACCCGGATGCGATGCCCGCCCGCGGTGCAGTGTGGATCACCACCGAGCTCACCCATCGACACCGGCTCGGATTCGCTGATCACCACCATGCCCGGTTCGATCACATCGAGGTCCTCGAGCGGTACCGCACTGAGCACCTGGCCGTTGTGCGGCGCAACCTGCTCGGCACGATCAAAGGTCGAAAAGCTCAGACCTGCCGCGGTACCGGGCGACATCAGAAAACTCACCAGGCCGATCCACTGCGCCGCCGAATCCGGGGAATGCACGCCCAGCACCACCGGTGGGCCACCGGCCATTGCCGCGGCCACCGCGTCGAGCAGGGCGAACAGCGTGGCCAGTCGCCAGGCAGTGGGGTCCAGGGCAAAGGCCACCACGCTGTCCTTCGTCACCGCGCTGCCCAACTGGGGCAGTTCGCCGGGCAACTCCGCGCGAGCCACCGCGGCCGGCCCGTAGGGCTGCAGCCAGTGCGGCGCCCGCCACCACTGGATGGCCCGCGACCGCGGGTGGGTGTCAGGCGCCCGGTCCAACAGCACATGCGCGAAGACGTTGCCGGGACGGCCCGTACTGTCCGACCCGGCCGGGCAGGTGTGCCAGAAGCCGGCACCGTCGCCGAGGTGACGGTAGGCCAGCCGGCGCGGGCCCTGCTCGAGCTGTTCCGGCGTGGGGAAATCCGGCACCGAGCCCACCGGACGGAAGATCGTACGGACGCCGGAGATCAGCGCCTGGGTCTCCGCGGGCGTGAGGTCACCGCCGGTTTGTTTCACCTGCCAACCGCCGACGGTCCCGACCGCATCGAACGACGTGTAGGCAAGCTGGCCGTACCGCGTCGTCATAGCACCGTCACGGTCAGCTGCAGAGTCTCTACCGGAGGGTCCAGCAGTGCGACAGTGCGCAATTGGATCGGGTCGGAAATGTTGACGAACAGCCGGATCCACCCGTGCAGGCCGCTGACATTCGCGGCCCAGAGTTCGCCCTCGCCGGAAGCGGTCAGTGCGGTCCAGCGCAGCTGCTTGGACGGCTGATCGGCGAGCTGCCCCTGCGCGTTGAGCGGCGCCACGTCGACCGGCTGACCGTCGTGCGCACTCAACGGCAGCCGCTGAGGATTGTTGACCAACACGAATGACGGCGACCCCGGAACGTCGTACTCCGAACGCACGGCGACGGTGGCCGTGGTGGGGAATCCGCCTGCGTCGCGGCCGATCCGGACCGCGTACTGCAGTCGCAACCGACCCGGGTATTCGATACTGGCCACCGGCCCGGTCACTCGGCGCCCGCCCGAGAACGTCACCGGCGCCAGATGTAGAGAGCATCCACCCACCGGAAGCGCACCGGTCAGGTGTAGCCCGCCGTACTTCTCGTACTCCTCGAGCGAGATCTCGAAAGTCCTGCCGGTCAGACCCGTCCGGGGATCGTGATCCTTGGGCGCCAGCGTCACCACCACGCCGGCCGCACCGTCCGGCCAATCGAAGGTCAGCACCTGCTTGTTGCAGTATTCGACGAGCTCGATGTCCCCGATCGTGCCGGTGTGCACCGCCGATACGGTACGGCCCAACACGGCACGTCCGGCCAGGATCGTCACCGGGGTGACACAGGCCCGGCTCCAGCCCTGCGGCCAGGGCACCCCGGTCATCACGGTGCGGTGACTGCCGTCTGGTTGCGGTTGATCGACAACCCGATGCGGCAGTCGCAGGTCCGGCGTCAGCCCGACCTGCTCGAGGGCATTCTCGGGCAGCTCGGTGGAGACACCGCCGGCACTCGGACCGGTCTGGCTGAGATAGAGGACAACCTCGGCCCCCGGCGCCGCCCACGACACGTCGAGCGATTCACCGTCGAACGCGGTGTCGACGTCGATGTCGGTGACCGCGGCCAGCACAGCCGACACATCGACATCGGCCTCGACCGGCTGCGAAAGTATGACCGCACCGTCGACTTCGACCGCGCACCGCACGCGATAGCGGTACCGCTTGCCGCGCACCGCACCGGCGTCGACGAACCCGGCCATGTTGTCGCTGTCGGTGAGGATCCGGTACCGCGCCTCGTCGTCCTCGACGTCGCCGGCCCCATCGAACGGGAGTCGGTAGACGTGCACGGCGCGGGTCGCCGGTGGTGCCGTCCACTGCCCGACGACCAGGCCGGTGTCCTCATTGACGGACACATCGCTGACGGGGGCCACCAACACCCCCGCGGCGTGCAGCACCGGCCGGGTGCTCAGGGCATCCGCGCGCGAGGTTCCGGTGATCACCCACACCTGGTAGTAGCGCACCGGACCGGTCAACGGCCGGTCATCGCTTGCCGCCGACAACGGGGTTGCCGCGACGAGGTCGGCGTTCTCGGGTGACCTGGGTGCCCGGTCCTCGGCGCTGACCACCCGGTACAGCACCACGCCCCCGTTGGCCTCATAGTCCGGCCAGCTCAATTCCACGACATCGGGACGGGACTCACCGTGACGGAACGAAATGGCGTGCACGTCCGCGGCTCCGGCCTGAGGCGGCGACGGAGTTTCCGAAGTACCGGTGGGGGTCCCGGCTTCCAGCTCGGCCAGCACCCGGGCCATCTCTTCGGCATGCTCGGCCACCGAACCCGGCAACATCTCGCGGATCTGCTCGACATCGGTGCGTCCGGACCTCAGCACGAGGCGCAGATGCGCCTCCTTGAAGCTGCGTGCCGCCACCGCGCCTGAGTCGACCAGCTGCTGGCGCCACGCAAGCAGCGGCGCCAGTCGCGGATCCGCGTCGTCCGGATCGTCGACGGGATACAGATCGGGCATCAGAACACCAAATCCCCGCCGGACGGCACGTCGGGATCGCTCCGCATGACCTGCTCCGGCAGCTCGAACAGTGCGAACTCCTGAGGTGTCAGACCCTCGCTGGCCTGCACACCCGGCAACGCTACCGCAGCAGCGGCCCCGTCACCGCCACATGGTGAGCCCGGGCCCGCTGCCATGACGACGCCGTCCACCGCATAAGTTCGGCACATCCCGGCGAATCGCGATCCGAGGGGGGCCATGTCATCTTCCAGCTCTTCTGCCAGCCGTGCCAGCGACGACGTGTGGGAAGTGATGTCGACGTCACGCACCATCCGCCGGTTCACCGACGAACCGGTCGACGACGCAACGCTGGCCCGCTGCTTGCAGGCCGCGGTCTGGGCTCCCTCGGGCGCGAATGCGCAGGCCTGGCGATTTGTCGTACTGCGGTCAGCCGAGCAGCGCGCAGTGGTGGCGAGGGCGGCCGCTCAGGCGCTGGCGGTGATCGAACCGGTCTACGGCATGACCCGGCCCGCCGAGAACGACACCAGCCGGCGTGCCCGGACCAATCGCGCCACCTATGAATTGCACGACCGGGCAGGCGAGTTCACCTCGGTGCTGTTCACGCAGCAGCGCTTTCCGACGGCCTCGGAACTGCTGCTCGGCGGCTCGATCTTTCCGGCCATGCAGAATTTCCTGCTTGCCGCGCGAGCCCAGGGTCTCGGTGCCTGCCTGACCAGCTGGGCCTCGTACGGCGGTGAACAACTGCTGCGCGAGGCCGTCGGGGTGCCCGAGGACTGGATGCTGGCCGGCCACGTCGTGATCGGTTGGCCTCGAGGTTCCCATGGACCGGTGCGCCGTCGCCCGGTCGAGGAGCTGGTCTGCCTGGACCGC
Organism: Mycobacterium sp. NPDC004974; assembly: GCF_053600815.1. Lineage (NCBI taxonomy): Bacteria > Bacillati > Actinomycetota > Actinomycetes > Mycobacteriales > Mycobacteriaceae > Mycobacterium > Mycobacterium sp. NPDC004974. The sequence continues at coordinate 170,380 of NZ_JBSGAQ010000006.1, forward strand.
TGGGACAACCCCGCGCCCTAAGCTGGAATCCGCGGCATCCGGAGGAGGTTCTCCATGGGTATGACAGCACCCGGACTGATGCCCGCCGCGTTCATCGGTCACGGCAGCCCGATGAACGCGATCGAGTCCAATCGATTCACCGCGGCCTGGCGCAGTTTCGGCCAGTCAGTGCCGCGACCGCGGGCGATCCTGGTGGTGAGCGCGCACTGGTACATCAATGCCACCGCGGTCACCGCGATGCCCCGTCCCCGCACCATCCATGACTTCTATGGATTTCCCCGCGAGCTGTTCGCGATCCAGTACCCGGCGCCGGGTCTGCCGGAGTTCGCCGAAGAGGTCGGCGATACGGTGCACCCGACCTGGGTCGGGGCCGACGTGGACAGCTGGGGCATCGACCATGGCACCTGGTCGGTGCTGGTGCACGCCTTTCCCGACGCGTCGATACCCGTTGTGCAACTGGCCATCAATGCCAATCAGACGTCCGAGTATCACCTGCAGCTCGGCGCGAAGCTGGCGCCGCTACGTGAACGCGGCGTGCTGGTGGTCGGCAGCGGCAACATCGTGCACAACCTCGCAGCCATGGACCCCGCCCGACCCCAGGACGGCTACAGCTGGGCCAAGCGGTTTGACGAGGCCGCCAGAGAACAACTCATCCACTCCCCCGCCGACATCCTCACCCTCGAAGCGCACCCGGACCATGCGGACGCGGTTCCCACCCCCGATCACTTCATCCCGCTGCTCTACTTCGCCGGCCTGGCCGGTGCCGCAACCGATTCCGCACGCAACCTGGACACCTTGGTCACCGGATACACCTACGGTTCGCTGTCCATGGCGTCCTACCTGCTGCATTGAGGCCGGCCGTTTCGCCGAACCCGCGCGGGTCGGCACGCTATGGTGACGGGCGTGTTGGGCCATGACAAGCCGGCGAACGCCGTCGGGGTGTAGGAAACGTGCGCGGAATCATTCTGGCCGGGGGCTCCGGCACACGACTCCATCCGATCACCATGGGCGTCAGCAAGCAGTTGCTACCGGTGTACGACAAGCCGCTGATCTACTACCCGCTGTCCACCCTGATCATGGCCGGCATCCGCGACATCCTGGTGATCACCACGCCTGTCGACGCCCCGGCTTTCCAGCGCCTCCTCGGAGACGGCTCTGCCTTCGGAGTGAACCTGACCTACGCCGTCCAACCGCAGCCCGAGGGCCTTGCCCAGGCATTCGTCATCGGTGCCGAGCACATCGGCACCGACACCGTGGCACTTGTGTTGGGCGACAACCTCTTCTACGGCCCAGGACTGGGCACGAGCCTGCGGCGCTTCCAGGATGTCGACGGCGGAGCGATATTCGCCTACTGGGTGGCGAACCCGACGGCCTACGGGGTCATCGAGTTCGGCCCGGACGGGACAGCACTGTCCCTGGAGGAGAAGCCCGCCGTTCCCAAATCCCAGTACGCCGTGCCGGGACTGTACTTCTACGACAACGACGTCATCGAGATCGCGCGATCGCTCCGTCCATCGGCCCGCGGCGAATACGAGATCACCGGAATCAACCAGACCTACCTGAGCCAGGGCCGACTCACGGTCGAGGTCCTGGCCCGCGGCACCGCGTGGCTGGACACCGGCACGTTCGACTCGCTGTTGGACGCCAGTGACTACGTACGCACCATCGAGCGGCGCCAAGGCCTGAAAATCGGTGTGCCAGAGGAGATCGCGTGGCGGGCCGGCTACATCGACGACGATCAGCTGGCCGCCCGCGCCAAGCAACTACCCAAATCCGGCTACGGCGACTATCTGCTGGAACTGTTGCGCCGATAGCCGGCGTCATCACGCACCGATAGCCGAAAATCTGGCGCCGGGAAGGCCGAATCAGGTCACTTATAATTCGGTGAACGACCACACCGGGTCAGGAGGGACTGTGCCCGATCAGTCCGGCGTCGATAACGTCGACCCTCCGCCTCCTGCCAGCCGATAGCTGGTCACAGCCATGGAGCCGACACCGTCGAAGAGGGGGCAGTCTTGACCTATCCACCGCAATGGAACCCACCGCCGGGAGATCCGTTCGAAAACTATCAGTCGCCGCAGACGCCGAGCCCGGGCGGTTACTACCAGCCGATCCCCGGATGGTCCGGCTACGGCGAAGCGCCTCCGGCCGACCAACCACCCAAGCGGAGCCGCACGCCGCTGATCGTCGGCACCGTCGCGGGAGTCGTTGCGATCACTCTCCTGGTCGGCCTGGCGCTGTGGGGGTTCAACTCCCGGGGCAACGACACCGCTGGCATTGCCACCACCACCTCGGCCGCGGCGACCGATGAGCCCACCGGTACCACCACCGCACCGAGCTCCACCACTTCCAGCAGCTCGGCGGCACCGGCGGCGCCCCCGGCGGCACCGGCGGCGTGCGAGGGACGTGTCCCCACTGCCACACCGCAGACTCCCGCAGGGTGGAATCCGGTGGCCAGCCCGCGAGGCCTGAACTACGCCGTACCCGGCAACTGGGAAGTCAATGCCTGCACCGACATGGTGGGCTGGGAAAAGCCCTGCTCCGACGGGCCTTTCGGCTACTGCCCGATCCGCACCATGAGCGGTTCGACCTCGATTCCCAACGAGCAGTGCCCCAAGGGCAGCCGAGGGGTCACGGGCGTTCCCGGTGCGAAGAACACGCCCGATATCAATGAAGCAGTGCAGGGAGAAGCGAAGCTGGTCGCCGACATCTACACCTCCAAAAATGGCGTGGTGCCATCGGTTTCCCTGAGCCCACCCCGCAACTTCACGGTGGGCGGGACACCTGCTGTCCAGATCGTGGCGACCGTGACCGGGATCGAGGGAGACAACTGCACCGGCACTTCAGCATTGCACTCGATGGTGGCCACCACCGTCCCCGGCCAACCCGGGTCGGTGCTGTTTGTCGTCTCGCTGGAGCAGGGCTATCCCGGTGCACCGGATCCTGGGTTGATCGACCAGTTGGTGGGAACGCTGAATCGGGCCAGCTAGTCGCGATGTCCAGGGAGGTTGGCCGGTTCGGCTAACCTCCCTGGACCAATCAGCGCTTGCCGGTGATGTTCTTACCGATGTCACGGGCCACGCTGTACCCCGCCGTCGGGTTGTCGCGTGTGCATCCCCGGACATCGACGATCACATTGGCCCTGCGGGCCAATCCGCGACTGCAGGTGATCGCATCGGCGGCCCCGGTGAGATCGGTGAAGATCGTCATGTTGAGGAATTCTTCCGCCTTGTCCTCGCCATTACCGGTGGTCTTCACCGTGTCGGTGCCGAGCCCGTCATAGGTGGCGTTCATCGACTTGAAGCGGCACGCTGCCCACGTTGAAGCCTGCTTCTGGAACGATGCCTGCGCCGCCGCCTCGTCCGGGAACAGCACCACGGCCTGGACCACGTGGGGTGCCGGCCCGGCGCTCAGTGTCTGGATTGCCACGTCGGTGTAACCGGAATCGGCATAAGCCGATTGGGCACCCGGAGCCCAGACCCCTGCGCAGTCCGGCGGTGTGGCCGGATCGGTGGACAGTGACGTTTCAACAGGTCCGGCAGTCAAGCCCGGGGCCTTCAGCTTTTCCCCGATCGTGCTGGCGGACAACAGCACACCCTGCAACTCGGATGCCTCCACTTTGCCGTCAGCACCGGGTGCCGCCGCCGATGTCGAGGTGGTCGCCGGGCTCTGTGACGTCGTCTTGGACCCCGATGCCCGCGCGCTGGTGGTGCTGGTCGCGCCGGCCCGATCAGTCGTGTCATCCCCGCCGGTCAGGTTGGTCGCCACCACGACGATCACCACCAAGAGCAGGAGCACCGTGCCGATCACACCTCCGATGATCCACGGCGTCTTGTTGCTGGGCGGCGGGGTGTACGGCCCGTTCATCATGGGCGGTGCGTTCCACGGACCTGCCGGACCGGCCTGCCACTGCGTACCGACAGGAGGCGGCGGCGGGTACGGCGGCGGGGCAGAAGGCGATCCGGCTCCCCACGCCGGTGGGGCCGAACCCTGCTGGGGGTTCGCCGGGACCCAGGGTGACTGCGGCGGTTCGGGCTGGCCGCCTCCACCCGGCCAGCCACCTCCACCGCTCTGGAAAGGGTCGCTCGGTCCTTGGTTCATACGGGAATCTTCCTGTCTTTCATGAGATGTCACGGAATGCGCGACAGAATCTTGGCGGCCAGCGTCTCCGCGTCGCGGCCGGGATCCGCACCGAACGCCACCACCACGTCGACGACCACGTTGTTCTTGGCTGCGACAGCCCGGACAATCGGGGTGTTCACAAGCAACTGCGGCCCGTCCAAGGTCGTGCCTCTCAGCACCGCTATCGAGGGATCAGCCGCAGCTCTGGTCACCGGGTCGATCTGATACTTCGAAGTCAGCTGGGTGGCACCCACCAAGTGGTCGACCTGGCCGACGCATCCGTTCCACCGCTGCTCGATCGCCGTGGCTTGGGCGGTGGCCGACGCGGCATCGGGATACAACGTGATCCGTTCGTCGATCGCGCCCAGCTGAATCATCGTCTTGACCGGCAGGCCGTTGATCGAACGGGTCAATGTTGTTATCGCACCACTGTTTTCGTACATATCAACCGCGCCTGCGGCGATGGCGGTCATACAGCCCGCCGGAGTGAAGGCGTCTTGCGGGAGGGAATTCCAGGTGGTCATGTCGGTGGCACCGTAGGTACTGCTCAGCGGATTCACCTCCGCCTTCACCTCGTCGAGGCTGGGTAGCAGTCCCGGAAACTGCGCTTCGGTCACGACGGGGGCCGCCGGCGGCGGCGTGGTGGTCGGGGTGGGCGAGGGCGTCGTACCGGGCGCGGACACGGCGGTGGAACTCGGACCTGCCACCGGAGTCTCGGCCGGACCAGGGATCACGGCCCAAACCACCAGTGCCACAACGGCAACGGTGATCACCACGTAGGACAGGATCACGCCGGTCAACGCGCGGTTGCGTCCTGGTTGCCCGGTCCGCTTGATCTGCGACAGTCCGAGGTGGCCGAGCACCGCCCCGACCGGAGCGAATACGAAAGCGAACACCAGTGACAGCGTCGCGAAGGTGTTGACCGGCGCGTTCGGCGGCGCCGGCGGCGGTGCCGAGACGATCGGGGGTCCGCCGAAGGGTTGCTGCCCGCCCGGAAACTGTCCGCCGGGTTGCTGCCCGCCCGGATACTGCCCGAACGGAGTACCGCCGAACGGGTCACCGGACCCGCCGAACGGATCCCCCGGATCGCCAAATCCTCCGTGGGTCATGCGGGGATCCGCGACAGTATCTCGGCGGCGATACTCTCACCGCTGTCACCGAGGTTCCCCCCGAACACCTGCGCGTCGACCACCACATTGGCCTTTGCCGCCACCACCCGGACGTGGAGGAACTTCGATGATCCGTCCATCGTGCTGCTCACCATCGTGATCGACGGATCACGCGTAGCGCGGGTGGTGGGGCCAATTTCATAGAGCACCGTGCGGCTCCCGTCGTTGAACGTCAAGGTGACCTGCCCGGCGCACCTTCTCGACACTTCCAAGATCTGCGCGACCTGCCGGCGGTGGCGCCGAAAAGATCGGCGGGCCACCGTACGGCAGCTGCCCGAACTGGTCGGGCGTCCCCCCTGCAAAGGTCATGTCAGCCCGGGATCCGATCGAGGATGCGGCGGGCGATGGTGATGTGATCGTCACGCTGTTCCCACGCGAGGAACTGCGTATCCACCATCACGTTGGATTTGACGGCGATAGCCCGGAAGGTGAATACCTCCGGGGATCCAGGGCTGACGTTGAGCAGAGTCGTCACTCCGCCACCGACGTCTTCCACCGGCCCCGAATTGAACACCATCGGACTCGATTTGGTCGGTACCGTCAGCTCCCGGCCTGAGCACTGGCGCCACCTGTCCACGTAACGGGCGAACGCCTCTTGAGCGGCCTTCGCGTCAGCGAAGGCGACCACTCCCTGCCCGGTGACCAGATGGGCGGTTGTCTCTTCCGCCGATGTGGCGTACGCGCTCACGTAGTCGGTGCCCGCATATCCCTCTGGCGCCATGCCATAAAGCGACGCAGTGCATTCGGCCGGCGTCACGTCCCCATGCTGATCGATGACGCCGAACTGGACTTGGCTGGCGGTCAAGTTGGGCGCCTTCATGATGACGCGTAGCTCCTCGAGGTTCGGCAACAACCCGCGCAGTTCCGCAGATGTCACCGTCGGCTCGGGTTTCACCGTGCTGGTGGGGGCTGCGCTTACCTTCGGCACGGCATTGGCGGACGACGTGGTGGCACTCGTGTTCGCCTTGGATCCGTTGTGCACCAAGGCCGCCCAGACCACCAGCCCCACCACCAGCAGCACGATGAATGTGTAGGACAGCACGATGCCGATCAACGCGCGGTCGCGGCCCCGCTGGCCGGTGCGTTTGATCTGCGACAGTCCCAGATGACCCAGCACCGCCCCGGCCGGGGCGAAGAGGAACGCGAACACCACCGAGAGCGTCGCGAAGGTGTTGACCTCGGCGCTCGGCGGCGGCGGGGCCGCCGGAACCATGGGCGGACCGCCATATGGCGCCTGCCCGTAAGGCTGCCCGAACGGCGCACCGCCGAACGGGTCGCCGGTCCCCCCTCCGTATGTCATGTCAGCCCGGGATCCGATCGAAGATCTGCCGGACGACCCTGTTGGCCTCGTCCGTCAATCCCATGCCCAGGATTTGTACGTCCACAAGAACATTGGCTTTGGCGCCGATCGCCCGCACCATCCACACCGTTCCTTGGGGTCCCTCGTTTGCGCTACGCAATCCCGTGATTCCCGGGCCACCGTCCTCTGGGCCACCGAGGGTGAAGTTCGCCGACCGGCCTTCATTGGTGAACGCCCAGGTAAGAGTCCGGCCGTTGCATTCACGCCAGATCTGAACGTAATTGGCCAGTGCCCGCTGCGCGGCGGCCGCGTCGTCGAAGATCGCCACCCCTTCCACCGCCTGCATGTCCACCTTCGGTTTCTGCGCCTGAACTGCCCAGGCGAGCTTCCGGTAGCCGCTGTTCTCGTAAGGCCGCGGCGTGAAGACGCTAAACGAACCGGCACACTCGACCGGAGCGTAGGTCTGGGTGTCCGGGAGACCTATCTCAGGGGCGTCGCCGGGCGGGTTGTCGACCAGTTCCTGGTTGCCGGTGATCGCTCGCATCTCGTCGACGCTGGGCAACAGCGGTGCCATCCCCGCCGCCTCGATCCGTGGCGGCGGCGGTGGAGGCTTCGGCGCTGCCGTGGCCGAAGTCGACTTGGCCACGGCCGACGACGTCGTGGGGACGTCCTCCGCAACCGTCGTCGACGTCGAATGTGGTTCTCGCACCGCGATCCACACCACCAGGGCGACCACCGCCAGGGCAATGAACGTATACGACAGCGTCAGGCCGACCATGGCACGGTCCCGCCCACGCTCGCCGGTGCGGCGCACCTGTGCCAGACCGAGGTGGCCGAGCAGAGCCCCCACAGGGGCGAACACGAATGCGAACACCACCGACAGCGTCGACAACGTGTTGTGCTCACCGGCACCCGGCTGCTGCATCGGCGGCGGCGCGTACTGCATCGGCGGCGGCCCAGCCGGATGTTGGGCAGGGTGGGGCGGTACACCCGGCCCCCCGAACGGATCTTCCCAAGGTCCCCCGAAAGTCACTGCTAGAGCACCCCGAAACTCGACGTCACCCAGCGGATCGGGTCCGCACACCGGAATGGCGCGATGCCCCGGGAATGCAGCCGGTTTCCGCTGGGCGGCTGGCCGAGGGCAGACACCACGAAATACCTGTGATGCAATCGGATTCCGGTCGACGGATTCTCGACTGCAGCGACGATGGCTCCGCCGTGCAATCGGGTCAGCAGGCTGCGGACCTCCTCATGCATGAGTTCCCCGCCCACTTCGTCGTATTGCGAACCGTCCGAGGTGTCCCGCGAGTAGGCGGCTCCGGGGTTGGACATGATGAGGCTCCACTCGGAGCCCTCGACGTCACGCAGCACCCGTAGCGCATCGAATTTGGAGAGAATGACCGCGAGCTTGGGTTGTCCCGGCCCCACCGCCATCAGAACGTTGTTGAGCACCGAGCGCGGATCGCCCCCGCTGAACATCTGCGCCGGGAGCAGATCCTGCAACTGGTCGCGAATCGCCTTGACCCGCAACGGGTCGAACATGAAGAACACCGCATCGGCGTTGGCGAAGAACCGGAACGGCGGAGTGTGCAGGTCGCCCGATTCCATGTCCTCACCGGCCACGTCGCGCAGCACCAGGAACCGACGCACCCCGTGCCACACACCGATCGAGAACATCAGCGGCTCACGCTGATTGGAGGCCTGAGTGAGCACCGTCGGGGTGGGCGGGATCAACCCGCGCTGTACGTACAACGGGGACTCGTAGTTGGTTTCGTACGCCTGGGCGGTGGCCCGGGTGACGGGCTCCATCGACACCCCGAGTTGCTCACACAGCAGTTCCAGTTGCTTCACCAGCACCGCTATGTAGAGACTCTTGCCGGTGGCGCGGGCCCCGGCCATGGCGATGCAGATGGCGTGGCCTTGGCGCCAGCCCTCCGGCAAGGTGTAGTGACACACCAGGCAGATCTCGACCGCGGGTCCCTGCAGTGCTCGGCTGGCTTCGGCCGTCGGTGGCGGCGGACCGTTGTGCCCAGGGGGGCGGGTCCAGGTGTAGAGCGGACCGCACTCAGCGGGTGCGCCCAGATACGCCGAGGCGATGTCGTCGCGGTAGCGGGCCCCGTTCGCCTGCGGTGACAACGTCCACAGATGCTGGTTCGGGTTCAGAAGTGAGAAACAACGCGGGCACTTGCTCATTCGCGGTCCATCTTCGGCTCGTCACTGAAGCTCACGTCAGCGCTCGCACCAGGTTGGCGGTGATCCGGTCCAGGACCGGAGGATGAGCCAGGAGTTCCTCACTGGCCTCATTGCCCGGCCGGGGCGACGGCAGCCGTGCGCCTGCTGCATCGAGACGTCGGTCGTTGGACAGCGCGATGACCGGAAATCGTTGCAGCACAGAACCTGTCGGAAAATCCGCACAGACCACCGTCCGCGCCGACCCTGGCGCCAGCCGGGACCAGCGGGCTCCCGCCGACCACCGTGGCTGAACCTTGCGGAGGGCACCGGCCAAATCGGCAGTGCCCACCGCGTCGACCTGGGTCACCTCGGCACCGACCAACACGGCCGTGACGTCGCGTACCCCGACGGCGTCGGCGACGCCGACCACGATGTCGGTTGCGGCCGCAACACTGCCGTCGGCAAACCACGGCCGCATCGAGGCCGAACAGTCGAAGGCCACCACCACCGCGCCGTGGGACTCCTGCGGTCCCCGGCCGGTCACCTTGCGTGCCGAACTGCGGGCAGCCGTGGCGAGTGGACTCAACGGCGTGTCGGCGACAGCACTGACCGCGATGTCGATCTGGTTGCCCTTGGGGTGCAGCGCGGCGAAAGTCACTCCCGTATCGCCGCTGACATCCACCGGGTCGAACATCACCTGGACCGGGTCGACATCACCCGGGTTGTCATGCGCGATCGCCAGGTGGATGACCGAATCAGGACCGAACCGTTCGGAGCCGACCGGGCGGACGGACACCGTGACCTGTCCGGTCAGGCTGGGTAGCAACACGTGGTGGGCCGTCGAGTGGACGATCGGTTGTTCGGGGCCACCTTGTATCTCGAGCGCGGCCCCGCCGACGGCGCCGGTGATCGACACGGCCAGCGCTTGATTCGGAATCTGCACGCGCTGGTTGCGCGCACCCACCACATAGATCGGCATCAGCGGTTCCCCCGTAATCTCGCCACCAGAGACGGTGGTGTATCGCCCCGCCGTTCCAGCATCCTGCTCACCATTTTGCGGTACCGACGTTGGGCGCCGTCGGACGTGTCTCCGGACAGCTGCGTCATCAGCACGGTGACCCCCTCGACGAGGGTGTCATCTTCGACAAGCCCGGCGGCGGCCCGCTGCGCGAGCTGACCGACGAGTTCGTCGACCGGATCCGGTAACCGTTCGCTGTCCTCAGCCGCGGCGGTGCTCACCAGACTGACCGCCATGACCGCCTGCGGTGCAATCTCATTGCCTTCGATCAGCGGCCACGCCCGGGCCACCGCCTCGCCGCCGAGCACGGCGTCGGAGGCCAGCGCATTACATATCGCCGGATACGGCTGCGCCGCGATCACGCCGAGCACGGCGAACGTCAGCAAGCGCACCTCGAAATCGTGGTGCACCTGTCCACGCTCGACCGACAGCATCGCCTTTTCCCATAGTGGGCCGTAGGCACTGTGATGAGTTTCCACATACCGCTGCTGCATCCACGCCCACGGGTCGACGTGCCGCACCGCCGCGCATGCGACTGCGCCGGCATCGCCGTTCCCGTCGATCACCTTGCCGGCCAGATCCGTGAGCGCGGCGGAATCCGGTGCGCCCAGCAGCGTGCGGATCGCGGCGGGTCCCGGCACCGGTTCCGTTCCGAAGGCCAGTTGCAGGTCGGCCGGGTCCCAGACCGATGCCGCGACGGTGTCCTCGAAGTCCGGCGAACCCGTGGCCCGCAGCCACCACAGCCAGGCCCCGGCGTCCCCGGGCCGGGCCAGCCCGCGACGTGTGGTCCGCAGGCCGTGCATCGCCGCCCGAATCCAGGTGCGGTCCCACGGTTGTGCACGGGCCAGTTCATCGGCACCGGGCAGGGGCGTCGCGTCGGCGAACCAATCGAGCAGGCTGTCGCTGATCGCCTTGCCCTCGACGTCACCGCTGCTCTGCAACACCGTAGTGGCCAGCGCCAACCGACCGTCGACGTCGATCCGCTGGCGCAGCTTGGGGCCGCGCACCGGATCGTCGAGGAGAGGCAGCAGGTCGTTGTTCAACGCCGCGTTCAGGCGCGCGTCGGCGATACCGGCCCGCAACAACAGATCCACGACCCGTAGTTCCCGTTCGGGGCCCTGCTCGCGCGCCGCCGTGAGCGCAGGACCGATCGCGTCCTTCACCTGCCCCGGAATTGGTCTTCCGTGAAATGACCTCGGGCCCAACGGAATCGGGCCGATCTGAGCCAGCCAGGTGTCGTCGGCGATCGCCCGGCTCAGGTACGTGGCGTCGGCGAACTGAGCTGCCGGGCCGTCGGGCAGCTCCTGCACCGCCCGCCACGCATCGGCGGTACTGGCCCCGACCACCGACGAGAACACACCGAATATCGTTGCGGCCGCTGTCGATCCGGCCGGCACATCGAGCGGTGAATACCCCGCGATGACCTCGTGTGCTTCCTCTTCGGCGTCGGCGAACTCGGGACTCCCCGCGATCGCCATCGCCATCGGCCAGGCCGGATGCAAACCCTGATCGACGACCTGGGCGGCCACCCGGTCGATGTCATCGAGTAGACGTCGCGCCGAGTGGGGGTCGAGCAGCGCGACCTGAGCCATCGCCGACCACGCAGTGGCCTCGACTGCATGCCCACCGGCCGTGCGGTGCGGTGCTCCGTCGAGTTCGCCCAGCCAAACCTCTTCGGTCTCGCTGATCACCGTCACACCTGCGGGGATCGCATCGAGGTCGACGATCGGGACCGCGGTCAGCAACTGACCGCTCTGCAGGGCCAGCGTCACCTGATCGGCACGGTCGAAGGTGGAGAAGGTCAGTCGTGCCGCGGTGCCCGCCGACATCAGAAAACTCACCACGCCGATCCACTGGGCCGCCGAATCCGGCGACTGCGTACCGAGCACCACCGGCGCACCACCGTCGAGGGCGGCCGCCACGGCGTCGAGCAGAACGAACAGTGTCGCCAACCGCCAGGTGCGGGCATCGAGCGCAAACGCCACCACACTGTCCCGGGTCACCACGGAACCCGCGGCGGGTGGGGTATCACCGATCTCGGCGCGGGCCACCGCCGCGGCGCCGAACGGGCACACCCACCCGCCGGACTGCCACAACTCGATCGGCCGGACCTGCGGTGCCCTGAACGGCATCCGGTCCAGCACCACGTGAGCGAAGACGTTGCCGGGGCGACCGGTGCTGTCCGTTCCTGCCGGGACGGTGTGCCAATACCCCGCGGTGTCGTTGTCCGGTCGCCCGAAGGCCAGCCGGCGCGGTCTCTGTTCGAGCTGTTCGGCCGTTGGATACGGGGGCAAAGCCTCAACCGGGCGGAACACCGTGCGCACCCCGGCGATGAGCGCCGCGATCTCGTCGCTTGTCAGGGCGCCGGTGCGCTGTTTGACCTGCCAGCCACCAGCCGCACCGACCGCGTCGTAAGAGGTATAGGCCAGTTGACCGTAACGCGCCGTCACTGCGCCGGCGCCGTGAGTCGAAGGCTCGCCACCGGCGGATCGAGCAGGGCGATGACGCGCAGACGCTCCGCCGACGGGGTGTTGACGAACATCCGCACCCAGCCCTGTAGGCCCTGCACGTTCGCCGCCCACAATTCCCCGGAACCGGTGGTGGTCAACGCCTTCCACCGCAGCTCCTTGGAGGGGCGCTCGGCGATCTGGCCCTGGGCATCCATCGGGGCGACGTCAACGGCCTGACCGTCGTGAACACTGAGCGGAATCCGCTGCGGGTTGTTCACCAGAACGAACGCCGGAGAACCCGGCAGATCATGTTCCGAGCGCAGCGCGATGGTGGCGGTCGTCGGATATCCGTGCGGATCCCTGCCGATGCGCACGGCGTACTGCAATCGCAGCAGACCGTGGTACTCGACGCTGGCGACCGCGCCGGTGACCCGGCGGCCACCGGAGAACGCGACCGGAGCCAGGTGCAGCGAGCATCCGCCGACCGGCAGCTGGCCGGTCAACTGCATGCCGCCGTATTTCTCGTACTCTTCCAACGAAATCTCGAAGGACTTACCCGTCAAACCTGCGCGTGGATCATGGCCTTTCGGCGCCAGGTGCATGACGACAGCCGCCGCGCCGTCGGGCCAGTCAAAGGTCAGCACCTGCTTGTTGCAGTACTCGGCCAGCTCGATGTCCTTGATGCTGCCGGTGCGTACCGACGACAGCGTGCGGCCCAGCAGGGCCCGGCCAGCCAGGATGGTCACCGGAGTGAGGTAGGCACGACTCCACCCGGTCGGCCAGGACACCCCGGCCAGCAGCGCCTGGGGGCGCCCGTCCGGACCCGTCCGGTTGGCCACCGGTTGGGTGAGTCTCAGTTCAGGTCCCAAGCCGACCTGCTCGAGGGCATCCTCGGGAAGTTCCCCGGCGTCTGCGCCCGCATTCGGGCCGCTCTCGGTGCGGTAGATGACCACCTTGCCGCCGGCCGGCGGTGTCCAGGTCAGGTCGAACGCGCCGGCATCGACACCGCTGACCACCGCGAGATCGGTGACCGGTGCGAGCACTGCGGATACCTCGACGTCGGCCTCAACCGCCTCCGAGAGCCTCAGCACACCCTCCACGGTGGCCGCGCACCGCGCCCGATACTGATAGCGCTCGCCACGAACCGCCTCGGTATCGACGAAGCCGGTGAGGTTGTCGGTGCCGGCGAGGATCCGGTATTGCGGTCCGTCGCGGGCGATGTCGGCGGCGGGCACCCGGTAGACGTAGACAGCGGTGACCCCCGGAGCCACGCTCCATTGACCGATCACCCGCCCGGCATCCTCACGGATGACGAAATTTCTTATGGGACTCACCAATACGCCGGCGGCATGCAGGATCGGCTGCGCGGCCAGCGCCTCGTCTCTGGTCGCGCCGAGATTGACCCAGACCTGATAGTGCCGTGCGGAGGCGACCAGCGGCCGGCCGTCGGTGGCGACCGTGTCGGCTGTCGCGGCCACCAGATCGGCCCGGTCCGGCGAGTAAGGCGGGTTGTCCTCACTACTGACCAGCCGATAGAGCACCACCTCGCCCGCACCTTGATGCGGCGGCCAACTCAACTCCAGACCGGCATGAGTCGCACCTCGCCGCAGCGCGACGGTGTGCACCGGCGGCGGCTGCTGACTGAACGTGAACGCGGCGAAATGAGCTGCGGTCAACGGTGCTTCGGTGGGAGCCGGCACAACGATCTCGGCCGTGGGGGCCGGGGTTTCGGGCACGTGCTCGGAAACCGACGGCGGCAAGGCCCCGGCTGCCGGCTGCGCAGCGGGCGTCGCCTCGGGAACCCGGTGTCTGGCGCTGAAGCCGGCCTGCTGAGGGGATGCGTCGGCCAGTTCAGACAGCACCCGCGCCATTTCGTCGGCGTGCTCGGCCGCCGACCCCGGCAACATGGCCCGGATCTCCTCGACTTCGGTGCGGCCGGACCGCAGCACCAGACGAAGATGTGCCTCTTTGAAACTGCGCGGGGCCACCGCGCCGGAGTCGATGAGTTGCTGGCGCCAAGCCAACAGCGGCGCCAACCGAGGGTCGGCGTCGTCGGGAGCATCGGTGTGAGACGACTCAGGACTGGAATCCGGCATGTCAGAACACCATGTCCTCCCCTGGCGGCACATCAAGTTCGGTGCGTCGGACCATCGTCGTCGGGTCGTCGTCGCCACCGGCGATGGCAACCGGTATCTCGAACAACGCAAAATTGTACGGCGGGAGACCGTCGCTGGCCTGCACGACCACCGCCCGATATCCCAGCCCGCCGCGCACCACGACGGCTTCGTCGATGGCCACCCCGGACCGCCCGGCAGTGACCGCGGCGTTGGTGAACAGCGACGCGTCGAACGGAGCCGCCCGGTCCGGCCGGTGATCGACGAACCCCGCATTGAACTGCTGCGCCGGGATGTCACGGCCGAACGTCGGAACCCGCACCGTGCCGGTCAGTGCATCGGACAGGGCACCGGGCCGGCCCGCTGCCTCGTCGGTGAACATCTGCTCCACCCGGGCCCACAACGCGTCGGCCCCGGTCGGACGCACCCGCCCGGACATCACGGCCGCCGACCACTGATCCAGGCCCGACGACGTACCCACCCCGGGCTGCCGAAACAGCGCGATGGGCTCCTCACGCAGGCGGGCGGCTGCCTCGGCCAGCATGTCTTCCCACGGTTTCGTCAGCCAACCCAACGAATAGAGCCTCCGCTGGATCCCGTGGACCGCGTTGTCAGCCTGATCCGGCGACGGCGTGGCAATGCCGACCTGCGTGGACCTGGGCAGTCCGTCGACCAGAAAGCCCGCGGCGCGTTGGCTCGGCGGCGGCGGCCCAAACGGCGCCCGCAGCACCGTGCCCAACGTCCTGCACCAGGCCAGCAGCTGTCCGTAGGCCGAGGTCATTCGGCTCAGATCCTGCACGGCGGTACGCAGATTGGCGTGCATCATCTCGAGTTGGTGTTGCTGAGATTTTCGCAAGTTCATCTCGGCGAACAGATCTCGCTGACTCAGCAGGAACAGCGCCAACGACACGAGGACGTAGATGAGGATCACCGCGGCGCCGGTGCTCAGGGCGAACTTCCAGCTCACCCAGTCGGCGGCGGCGATGCCGATCAAAGCCAGCAGCACCACGAACACCGCGACGGTCAACGTTCGCAGGATGATGCTGATGACGGCCTGGCGTTCCC
Organism: Mycobacterium sp. NPDC004974; assembly: GCF_053600815.1. Classification (NCBI taxonomy): domain Bacteria; kingdom Bacillati; phylum Actinomycetota; class Actinomycetes; order Mycobacteriales; family Mycobacteriaceae; genus Mycobacterium; species Mycobacterium sp. NPDC004974. The sequence continues at coordinate 185,790 of NZ_JBSGAQ010000006.1, forward strand.
GAAGGCGCTCGTCGACGGCGTCGCGGTTGGCTATCGCCTGGATCTGCGACACCATGTCGGTCACCTCGGACCGGGCACGCTGCATGAAATCGGCCAGGACCGAGCTCACCTGCCAGGCGTAGCTCCGGGTCGCGGCTGCCTGCCAACGATCCAATTCGGTGCCGGTGTTGCGGGCCTCCACCCCGGCGGCCGGATCGGAGTAGGCATTCTGCAGGCGTTCTCGCACATTGGCCGCGCCGAGCACGTCGGCGCCCTCGACCTCGCCGACGCCGATCACCGCTGCCAGTGAGGTCGGGATGCCCCGGAAGTGACCGGCTGGGCTGGGCACCACGTCCTCGGCGTTGAACACCACGCCGACCGCAGAACCCACCGCGACGGGGTCGAGCCCGGCCGCCCGCCGCCCCCCATCGGCCAAAGTCAATGCGCCGTTGGCGAAGTCGGTCCACAACCCGGTCAGATCCTGCTGCTGGACGAGCCCGTCCTGACCGCCGTTCAGTGCCGTCTGCAGTGTCTCTGCGCTGCGGTTGAGGTCCTGCCAGTCGGCTTTCGTCGCGTCGGCGACCACGGCGAATGCCGAGTCGGTGCGCCCGAACACGGTGCCCTGCACCGTGCTGGCCACCACCGAGGTGACCGAACCCATCACGGCCGAGAGCCAGGCTGACGGAGCGCTGCGCAGTGCGGTGCCCATGAACTTGAGGAACATCTTCATCGCGGCCCAGATGGAGATCGTCTGGGTCGGCCCGGCGTCGACGGCCAGGCGCGGTCCCCGCAGCACGTCGCGGTGTTTGGTCCACAACGCGCGAGCCATGGACTGTGTCGCCGTGGGAACGTCTTCGATATAGACCACCGGGACCTGACCGCCCTGCGGCAGGGGCAGCCGACCGGTCGGATCGAAAAGGTGTGTGCGCAAGCTCTCTTCGACGGCAGTGCTGTCCAGCCTGCGGTAGAAGGCGCGGACGGCCCGCACCGTCTGGCCGGGCAGGATCTCCAGAGCGTCGAACGGGCTCCGGTCCAACCCGGCCCACAGGCCGCTGATGCCGGCCACCACCGGCGCGGTCTGCTGGGCCACGTCGGCCGGATCGGTGAGTCGGTTCCATGGCACCGCACCGAGTCCGGGCGCGGCCGAATCCTCCGGTGCGATCAGCAGGTTGTGCCAGCCTTCCAGCACCAACGCCAGATCCGGTGTGGTCGGAGCGGAGTTTCCCGGGGTGATCAGAAGCCGTAGGAGGCTGATCGGCGCCCCCATCGCGCTGCTGCGCACACTTTGCTCGACCGCCTGCTCCGTTTCGAGCGGTACCCGCTCGGCGCTGGGCGCCTCGATCGGCACCAAGACCGTGATCCGGATCCGGTCGTAACGCTCACCGGTCAGAAGCTGTTGCAGCACAACGGGTCTGGCCTGACCGTCCTGGATCATGGTGGCCGGGGTGGAGGGACCGCCCACGTCTTCTGCTGCCACCCAGGCGAACGGGTGGAGCAGTCCGACCGCCGAGTAGTCGGCCAGCACCGCGAGGATTTCCTCGGTGTGCTTCGGCGGTGCCAGCAGCACGGTCAACGCCCGCGGCGGGGCCGGGGGCTGTGTTCCCATGGACGTCGACATCGTTTAGAAGGTCCCGCCGTCCGGAATCACGACCGAGCTGCCACCGTCGTCCAGGAACGTGGCCGCGCCGGCGTGCTCGCCCCTGGCCAGTGCCTCGGCCTCGCGCTCGAGCAGCTTGATCAACATGTCGGTGGCCCAGAAGACATCTGGCGCCAGATCGCGGAAGATCGGCGTCTTGGCCGCCTTGGACCGGGTCGTGATCGTGGTGAACGCCCCCTCGGGTGCCGCACCGGGCATGTCCGAGGGCAGATACTGCGCCGCGACGTCTCGGACGTTGCTCAACCAGGTTTCGGCGGCGCTGCGCCGTTCCTCGGTCGTCTGCGCCGCTGCGATCGGCCCCACCCGGGAGGTGACGCCCCGGCCCGACACTCCGGTCTGGAGGAATTCACGAAGCAACCCGGCGGCTGACAACTCGACGATGCCGCTCGCCGGGTCCTGGCTGTGCGAGTCGTAGAGCTCACGCAACACCTGGTAGGGCCGCAGGGACCGCATCACCGGGGGTTCATGCGAGGTGGCGATCGCCAACAGGATTCCCTCGAGCACCGCCGGGAGCCAGTCGTACGACGCGGTGAACGCCGACGGCGGGGTGAGCAGCGGGTTGGGGAAGTTCAGCCACTGGTTGTCGTTGCCGTCGAAGATCCGCACCGGTTCGGTGTACGGCGACGCGGGAATCTGGATGCGGCCGAGGATCTGGCCCAGGAACCAGCCGGCGGTCATGGTGCGCCGCTCGTCGTCGGTCATCGGCAGCGATGCCGCCAGCGGACGCGACCGCCGGTAGCGCCAGAACTGTCCGCGTCCGGGTCCCGCGGTCTGGGCCCACTGCTGCGCCGCCGGTTTGAGCACCGAATCGAACGCCAGCGGTGAGTAGTTCGGGTAGGACCCGAAGATGTCGATGCGGGTGACACTGTCCTCGTCCGACAGCGACCGGCCGTAGTTGTCCTTGGTGGCCTGGTCGATACGCGGATTGGACCGCAACACGTCACTGAGCGCCTCGGCCACCGGTTGCCCGGCGAACGGGATCTCGGAGAACTTGTATCGGTACTCGACCTGCTGGCCGGGGTGTACCCGTTGAAGTGCCTGGTCGTTCACGCTGGCCAGCGGCCGGGCCAGGGACAGCGCCTCGCTGAACTTGGTGGCGATGTCCTGGCGGCGGTTGTTCAGTTCGGATTCCGAGGCGCCGACGCCCTGCACGAAGTCGCGCAGCGACACCTTGCAGAAGACCTCGAAGGCCTCCCCCGGGCGCGCCACGTACAACCGGGCCCGGGACAGCAGTTCGGCGGGCCGCGTGTGAATGTCGAACTGCGCCATCGACGGCACGCGTGGTCTGCCGGTCTCCGGGTCGGTTCCCAGGGCGCGGGTGACCCAGCTGGCGGTCAGCTCGACGAGCCCGCCGGGAGCCGACACACCGCCGGTGGTCTGCCACTCACCCATGATCACCCGGGTAGTGGCGTCCTCGACGGCGTTGCGCAGCGGGATCATCGCGTGCGCGCCGCCGACTGCCTTGGGCAGGTCGGCTTCGTAGCGTTGCTTGAACGCCGCGGAACTGATCAGCAGCACCTCATTGTTGGCCTCGGCGAACCGCGACGGCACGAGCTCGTCGGCATCCGACGGCCAGGCGACGTACTGATCGGTCGACAACCGGGCCAATCCGATGTCCGAGGGCGGTTCTGAACGAGCCTTCTCGAGCAGAATCATCGCCTCACCGAGCGATTCCCGAAGGGGCGCAAGCAATTCGGCGCCCATCACGCGCATCACGTCGGCAACGCGGGCGGCGGCATCGGCGAAGAGCTGGCGGCGCACGTTGGAGCGGAAACCGTCCAGCGCGACCCCCAGCACCTGGTCGGCGTTGGTCATGGTGCCGTGAAGGGACCGCAGCGCCGCGTCGACCTGCGGCGGCACCGCGACGATGTCCGGCGGGCCCATGGACCCGAGCTGCGCCAGGCCCGGCGCCAGCACGTCGTTGATATGGCGGCGCAGCCGGTCGACGAGCTCACGGGCATACGGCAGACCGAGGGTCGCCGCGGCGCGGCCGACCATCACTCGGACCTGTTCAGAGAACTCGTTGTGCCACGCGTAGGCCATCGCGTAGCCCGTCTCGGCGCAGGAGCGGGAAAGATCGGCACGCCGGTTGAGCACCGCCTGACGGAAAATCGGCACCCACTGGTCGGCCGACATCCCTTGCGGATTGGGCAGATAGCCCCGCAATTGGCGTTCCACCAGACCGTTGACGGCCCCGACGACGGCTTCGGGTGCGAACGCCCCGTTGGCGATCCAGTTACCCAGAACGCCGACCCGGGTCTGCTCGTCGCCTGCCTGATCGGGGATGCGCAGTTCACCGCAGTGCGCATGCCACTGGCTGCTCAGCAGGCTGTCGAGCTGCTCGTTGCTCGACGCCGGGTTGCCCGGCTGGACGTGGCCGAAGAGAAGTTTGTCGGCGGCCGCACGGGCGAGCCGCTGCGCTGCGTACTCCGCATACCGATCACGGCCCATCGACAGACTGGAGAAACCGTATGTGCCCCAAGGCAATACATCCCACGCCGAGATGCCCCAGCCGAGGACGTCACGGTCACCGACCGGCGACGCCGTGTTGCCGAGGTCGTAGGACACGAACTGGTCGCTGGCCTTGCCACTCATCATCAGCCCTGCCAGACCGCGGGCCAGGCCGCGGTACACGGCGTTCTGGGAGCCGTCGCCGAACAGGGTCCGATCGGCGCCGATGTACCGGCCGACCGGGAACACGCGGGCGAACGGGATCGGCTCGCCGTCACCGTGGTGCTGGCCCAGGGCCCGCAGGATCCGCACGTCGTGCTCGCGGGCGGCGCCGGCCTGGCTGGCCACGATCTCACCCAGCATGGCCAGCGCATTGGCCCGCACACCGGTGCGCGCGCTCTCCGGCAACGAATCGAAGATGTCGGGCGTCACCATGAAGACACCCATCAGTTTCGGGTCCAGCCCGGTCACCAAGGTGAGCAACCGGCAGACGTCCAGGGCCATCGAGGCGCCGGCACCGCCGGCCATCGAGGACACCACCAGCACCAGCGGCGGTTCGTTCGGGTCGAACCGACCCATCCCGGGCACGCTGGCCGAGGCCATCTCCGAGATCGTCTCCACCCGGAACAACGCATCCCAGGACGACTGCAGCCGGGCGTGAATCTCGCTGGCCTTGCTCAGCGTGATCATGCGGCCGATCGCCCGGTACTGGCCGGCACCGGCCGAGATCGGGTTGGTGACCTCCTGCGGATTGCGCGGAGCCCAGGTGGCGACGGTATCGAGGGCGCCATCGGCAGCCAGCCGCTGCGACAGCGCACCGTCGAGAATTGCATAACTACTGCCCTGGGGACCGCACCCGATGTAGCTGCCGCCCTGGGCCGGAACGTTCGCCAGGCCCTCGGGCCCCGATTCGGCGGCACTGGGCACATCGATGTGCACGAACTGCCAGCCCGCCAACAACTTGTCGATGCCTGCGGCGTGTAGTTCAGAGCGGAGCTGATCCATCATGAACGCCAAAGTGGCGCCACCGGAACCACCACATCCGACTACCAAGAAACGGCGCATCAGGCTCCTCCACCAAACGGGTCGAACGGATCGGGGTCATATTGCTGAGGGCGCCCCTGGGGCGCCGGGGGTCCCTGCTGCCCCTGTCGAGTATCGCCAGGTGCACCGGGTTGTCGGGCGGGTGGGGGCCGGTTCCCGTCCGGCTGATACGAGTGCGGCACTTGCTGTCCCGACTCATACGGACCGGCACCCGGCCCCTGCGGCGCGGGGGGCATGCCGGCTCCGAACGGATCGGGGGGACCAGATGCCGCGGGGGGCCCGTACGCCCCGCCGGGCGCCTCCATCGGTGCCTGGGGTCCGCCGAACGGGTCGTATCCGGCAGGGGCAGCGCCGTGTCCGGCCTCACCGAACGGTGACGCACCCTGGTCCTGATCGTCGTGGGGCGACGCGACTCCGGCCTGTACCGCACGTAGCCGCAGGCCGTTGAGGAGCTCCGGCAGCCGGCGGCCCACCTCCTCGAAGATCTTTTCTCTGGCTGCGGTGTCGGTGTTGCCGCTGACCAGCAGCAGCACCTCCGCGCGATTCGACGGTCCCCGCGGATCGTGCAGCACCACCCAGGTGTTGTGCACGGCCAGCGGCAGCACCGCGTGCAGGCCGGTCTCGTCGCTACCCGGCAACTCCGAACCGACGCTGACCAGGTTGCCCGCGTCCACCGTGACCCGGCCTGCACCGAAGGGACTGCGGCCCATCACCGCGTTGAGAGTCACCCCGAGCACCGACAGCCTGCGCACACCTTCGGTCAACCCGGTGACCGGCTGGATCAGATCGGAATCGACCATCGCGAACGGATTCCCGTCGCGCAGCGCCATGTCGTTGTTGACCTCGACGTGGATCCGTTCGGCCAGCAACGGCGTATTCGGGATCTTGGTGACCCACCACTTCGACAGGTACAGCAGGCCCAACGGAATTCCCGGCCCGAGCAGCAGCGCAGCGATCAAAACCAGCACGAAGTTGGTCTTGTTCAGCGGCTTCAGCAGCGACGCGGCAAACTGCACGTCGACCACCTGGCCGTCATCGGGATTCTCCAACGAGGCCACATGCACCGGGACGGTGCCGTTCAGACCGCCATGTCCGTCCTGGTCGGTCCGCAACGTGACCTGCAGTTTCTGGGTCTGATCTTTGTCGAGCTTGAGACAGTTGCCCGACGAGTTCTGCGCCGCGGTCACCTTCGGGTCGCCGATTCCCTCCGGGCCAGCGATCACCTTGACGGGCTCACCGTCGGCGATCCAGACACACCCCGGCCCCGTGACGGTCAGTTCCGCAGTGGCGCCCTGGGCCGCCTGTACCGAACCGAAGTCGATCCGATCACCGATGGTGGGCAATCCCACCTTGGGCTGGATCTGCACCGGCAGGTCCCGCGTCTGCTGCGACAGTTTGGTGCCGGGGGCGATCTGCACGCCGGCCGGATCCATCGCCGGTGCGGTGGTGATCCCCAGCGACATCTTGAGCGTGGCGCGGCCCGGGGCGGCCTTGGACAGATCCACGCTCACGGGGACTGCGATGTTCTCCTTGGGCGTGGCATCCATCAGCACTATCGGCTCGGCGCCCTCGGGTACGAGTTGAACGGTCATCTCGGCGGTACCGGCGAGATCCTTCGGTGACACGGCCTGGCCCTTGCCGTCGACCAGGCCGAAAGTCAGATCGTCGATCTTCGCGCCGCTGCGCCACTTGATGGCATCGCCGTTGGTCAGCGCAGGGAAGATGTCGGTGGTGATGTGGATGTTCACCTTCGACACCGCATCGGGATGCGCGCTGCTGGGATCGACGTAGGTGATCGCCCACTGGCCGGCCCACTCACCGCCGCCGCTGGTCATCGCAATGGTCTGGGAGGTGTCGGAGAGCCATTCGTAGCTCACCGGGGCACCACCCACCTGGAGCTCGACCTTGCCGTCCTTCTTCGGTAATTCGACGGTGGCTCCCGACGGGGAAACCAGATAGGGCACCACACCCGGGACGTCGCCGGAGCCCAGGATCGTCACCGATTTGATGGAGCGGTCCAGCACGAAGTTGTGCCGGGCCTCCTCACACAGCTGCCCCTGACATACCGGTCCCTGGGAGTTCACCCCGGGTTCGGGGTTGAGCTTGTCGAACGCGAACAACATGTCGTCGATGTTCGACACCGGATAGAAGTCACCGGGGACCGGATCGGTGATGTCCCCGCACTTCATGCCGTCCAGCCCTTTTCCGGTGCTGATCGCGCTCATCACGTCGAAGTCGCCTGGTGAGGCCTCGGCGCCCAGGCCGATGCCGAGCATCACGATCCCCGATGACCGCACCTGGTCGGCAACTCCCCCGCCGCGGCAGATCGACTCGACGGCCCGCTGCCTGGCCTGATCGATGCCGCCCTGGTTGGTCAGGTCGACACCTTCGGCGTAGGGCTTGGCCACCTCGCGCGGGGTGAAATCGATCTTGCCGTCGGAGAACCAGGCCACCGCCTGACACCGCTGACCCGAGTCGGCGCCGGCACCCGCGCCGCCACCGCCGCGGGCGGCCAGAGCCTGCCGAGCCCCATCCAGTGCCATCCAGTAATCGGTATCGATACCGGTGTTCTTCGATTTCAGACTCGCCAGTTGGTCCCCTACCGAATTGGCGCTCGCCGCGGTGAGCGGGGTCCAATCGTGTTCGGGCGTATAGGTGTCGGAAAAGCCTGCCGAGGCCACTTCCAGTTTGGCGCCGACCCGATCGGCAAATTCGCCGAGCGTGCGCAACAGGTATCGCGCCGCGTTCACCCGATCGCCGCCGGGATCGCTCTGCTGCAGGCTGCTCGACTCGTCGAACAACAGCAGTAGGTCACCGGACTTCTGCGCGCCCACACATGCGCCGAACCGGGCTGCCCCGCCGGTGGCCGTTTCGGCCGACGCCACCGGCGCCGACCAACCCATCACGACGACCGCAGCGGCCGAGGCGACCGCGACCAAACCCTTCGTGCTCGCGCGCGCAGCCGAACGCAAGATCCCCCTCTTCATTCCTTAGAACCTGCCTGCCCATAGCGCGATCTGCCACGCCCCGATCGCAATGCCGATCAGGCAGGCCGCCAACACCACCCAATACAGAGTTTCCGTCCAACCAGGTGCCGAATAGATGGCCTCGGTCCGCCGACGCGTATCGACGCGGGTGTAGACCGCCAATGCTCCGATGGCGACCGGTCCTGCCAACAGCCACCCGGCCAATGCGGTCAGCAACCATGGGCCTGCCACCGCCCCGACAATGGCTATCACCGCACCCAGAACCGCCAGGCCCAGCGCCACGCCGAACCACACCAGCGGCGGCCCGGCCGTCTTCAATGCAGTCCCGCCGAGTGTCGCGGTGGATTGCCCGAACACATCCTGACCGTGCGGCGTCGGTGCGGCACCGAATATGTCCTGCGGCCCGGACGGCTGGGGAGCCTGCGCCGGGGGCTGGCCGGCCCACGGGTCGAAACCGGCCTGCGCCGGCGGTCCCGCAAGACCCGGCGGTGCCGATGGCGGGCCCTGGCGCTGCGGCGGGCCGAAGTCGCTGAAATCAAACGGATTCGGATTGGTCATGACGACACTGATCCTCCCATCTGCGAACCCGTCAGCCAGACGCCAGACGTCGCGCGGATGCCATATCGATGCCCCGCCGCGACCGTAAGAGAGATCCCCCGCGCTGGATTGTCCGACTCTATCGGAAACATCGTGCTGCCCCCCGCCGCCAGCTAATCCCTTTCGGGAGGCACCGCACCATCCGCGCGACCCCCGCATGCTTATCAAACTTGTGTCGAGTTGTTGCCGGAGTAGTCCGATTCCCGGTGGTCGAACACGAGCGGCGACCGCGGCCGTCTGGCACGGCATCACACGTGGATCTGGTCATCAGCATTCTTCGGCTTTCGGGGCGTTGGTAAGACTGTCACCGAATTCGGTTGTCCGCACGCGATCGCCTGCCCGGAAACGTCGAGCGCGGCATGGTCGTCCTACTCGCGCTGGGCCTGTTCGGCGGCGTTACACGGACCTAGCGTGTCGACATCAACCACACGACCAACGCGATGATCAGCAGAAACATCATGACAAAAGACACGGTCACGCCGATCAGTGCGCGTTCGCGGCCGGGCTGACCGGTCTTACCGATCTGGTAGAGCGCGACCTGCCCCATCACGGCCCCAACCGGAGCCAGGATGAACGCGAACACGACCGACAGCGTGGCCAGGGCGTTGACTTCCTGCTGATACGGCGCGTGCCCGGGCGGCGGCGCCATGCCGTAGCCGGAGGCGATGATCGGCGGTCGGTATGCGGACTCCTGCGGTAGGCCGGAGAATCCACCCCGTCCGGCGAAGAGGTCACCGTCGGATGGAGATGTCGGGCCATCCCCGTACCCGCCGGACGTCACGGACATGCCCCGGCTTCGCTCGAGTAGCGATCTGATCGAGTTTCTCCGGCTTGCCCTGGCCGCCGCCGAATACCGGACAGCGCCATGGACTGCTCCGTTTCCTCGTGATCTCAACCGGTCGAACCGAGCCTAACCCGGCGATCACGGACCGCTGGACACCAAATAAATGGGTATCGACCAGCCGGTCCAGACCAGCGGAAGGACCACGCCACCCCGGTGGCCATACCGGCTACCCCCGATGAGATTCGGCCGACGACGAGCTCACGCATTCCGCACATGTGGGTCCAGCAGCTATGACAGGCGCAGAACCCGAACACTGGCTGGCATTGATCGCAATAGACGGCGTTGCATTGCCTCTAGCTATGCCCCGGGCCGATCACATTGTCGACTCGCCGTTGCTGCCGTCTGAAGTCGATTGATATTTCACATAGCTTCAGAGCTTGGCTGGCCTCTGTGAATGCGGTTCGTGTTTGTTCGCATTACGCGTTAGCAAGTTCTCGTCGGACACCAACATCGGCCGACCGGTGGAGTTAAGCGACGAGCGTGCCGTTTTCGAGAACGACAGAATTGGTTTCTGTGCTCCGTTCTTGCGAAATCTTCACCTGCTTGCGACACACCCCCTTAAATGCCGCGCAGCATATGGCCTCAGTACATCGAGCAGAAAGCGTTCTCGCCCACCGAACTCTGTGTCAGGGCCACGGATTTAGTCGGATTCACGTGGCGGTCGCAAGCTGACAGTGAAGTCGCATGTGCCTGTGTGCGTGTTTTCGGCATCCGTCAGGGACACCCGAACCACGGCGTCGCATCCACGGCCAGCGCGTAACTCTTGGCGCATGAGTTCGACTGTGCCCTCGTCAAGCTTGGCGGTAGCAGAGATGCCGCCGCGGGCCGGCCGACTGTATTTGATTGTGGCGTCACGGATCACGGTATATGCGCCATGGCCATCAGCCCCGGCTGCGATTACGGCAGCGCCGGCGCCGGCGACTTCGGCGACGCCGTAGATCACAGGTGCGTTCACATGGTTGTTGTGATTGAGATGTTCAGGTTTGGGTCGACGCAGGATCACCTGGAGTGTGCCATCCGGACCGAACTCGGTGTCCAAGTCAAGCCAGCCGATCCACGGCATCTTGGTCATTGCCTCAGTCGCTGCCATTACACGGTCCTCTCAGAGTCATCCCTGCACGACAAGACTAGAGCACTGCTCTAGTCGATACTCTGTGGCGGTGGACACACTTCGGCCACCACAGGCTCTGCTGCAAACAGCGCTGGTCATCGTTGATCGCGACGGAGTTGACGCGTTGACTGTGCGGGCGTTGGTCCGGGAGTCCGGCATCAGTAACGGCAGCGTCTATCACCACGTTGGGTCGCTGGATCGGCTCCGCGCGCTCGTGGCTGACGAGGCGGTGCAGGACTGGTCCAATTCGTTCCTTACGGCCCTGCATGCCGGCGGTTACGCGTCGGCGGTAGCAGCCGACCTAACTTGGTGCCGACAGCATCCTGCACTGGCCGAACTCCTCGAAACAGAAAGGAGGCATGGCCGTCTCGGGCGCAACGCAATCCGCTTCAGTCAGCAGCTACGTCGATGGCTGGATGACCGCCAGCTAGCGCTCGGCGCTCCTGCCCACCTTGTTTCAGCGATCGTCATCGGACCCCTGACAGAGCTGCGGCGGATCACCCGCGACACCGCCCCACCCTCGGCCGCGGACCTCGATGCGCTCGATGTCGCTGTCACTACAGCGCTCCGGGCTCTCAACGACATTGCTCGCTGATCGTCTCTGCCAGGGGCGCACGCGAACGCCGGATGGTGAAGCAATACTTCGGTCACGGTTTACGGCCGCTGGATCACTTCATCGAATTTGTTGTTATCGCTTGCTTCATCGTCACCTCCCCGCCTGACACTTTCTCTCAACCGGTCACAGGTGTGGGTGTGACCTATGCAAGGAGCGCGAAGAATCCACTTCTGTGATGCCAAACACACGCGCGCCGCGGAGAAGCTGTCGCCGGAGCTACTCACAAAACCGCAACAAAGAAGAACAGCGCGACGACCATGGCCTGGTAAGGGCGCGGGGATGGAGCCGCCGCCTCGCCGAGGAATCGGTCTACACGCCCGCAGCCCGACCGATAAGCTCACTTTCGGGATTACCCGGAACCGAGTCCCGCCACTGAAGACCAGACCCATACCAAAACACAAAGGTCGCGAACCCGATTGGGCTCGCGACCTTTGTGTGTGCGGTTCATCTGAACCGCTCTCTGTGGGCGAAGGGGGACTTGAACCCCCACGTCCCGAAGGACACTGGCACCTGAAGCCAGCGCGTCTGCCATTCCGCCACTCGCCCGAATGACCGAGGGAGCGTAACACTGCGAGCGCGCCGTTCCCAAACCGCCCGATCAGCGGGCCGCCGGAGCGGCCGTCAGACTGTCAGAAGATCCTTAAGCTCATCTAGATCAGGTCACTGACCTGCATTGACCGAATTCTCAGAGTTCTGTTGGTCCCGCATTACGGCACCAGGCCGATACCATGCTTGTGAGCAGTGTGGCCAGAGCGACACGCGGGAGCACGGGTGGCCGTGCCGAGGCGACGAGCGACAACGAGAAAAGGCGGGCGGTGACATGGGTCTGGTCGACCGCATCGAACGCAAACTCGAGTCGACCGTCGGCGATGCGTTCGCCCGGGTCTTCGGCGGCTCGATAGTGCCCCAGGAAGTAGAGACGGCGTTGTGCCGGGAAGCCGAGTCCCGGGCCCGTACCGTGGCCGGTGGTCAAGTTTTGGCACCGAACGCCTACGTAATTACGCTCAGTGGCACTGACTATCAGAAAGTAAGCGCCGATACTGACCTGACCTCGTCCGCGTTCGCCAAGCATCTGGGGGGATTCATTCGTGATCAGGGGTGGCAAACGTATGGTGATGTGGTCGTTAGATTCGAGCAATCATCGAACTTGCACACCGGACAGTTCCGCGCACACGGCGCGGTTAACCCCGATTCGACCGCTGGCGAATCCGCGCGAGCCCGAGGCGACCAAGCGTTCACCGCAGAATCAGGAGAACCACCTATGACCGATAACCCGAATTACCGCGGCGGCCAGGGACAAGGGCGGCCCGGCGACGACTATTACGACGACCGCTACGGGCCGCAGGACGATCCCCGCGGTGGCCAGTACCCGCCGGATCAGGGCGGCGGTTACCCCCCTCAGGACCAGGGCGGTTACCCCCCGCAGCGCGGCGGCTACGGCGCCGAGCGCGGTGGGTACCCCGAGCAGGGCGGCTACCCCGACCAGGGCGGGTACCCGGATCAAGGCGGCTACCCCGACCAGGGCGGCTACCCCCCGCAGTCCTACGAGCAGCAGCGTCCACCCGCCGGCGGCTACGGCGGCCAGCAGGGCGGCGGTTATGACCGTGGCTACGGCGGCCAGCAGGGCGGCGGCTACGGCCAGCCCGCTCCGCCCGCCCAGCCCGCACCGGGCGGTCAGCCCGGTTACGGCGCCGGCGAGTACGACTACGGACGTCAGGACCCACGCCAGGGCGGCGGCTACCCCGAGCAAGGTGGGTACGCCGGCGGCCAGCAGCCCTACGGGCGCCAGGAGTACGGCCAGCAGCAGGATTACGGCCGCGGCTACGCCGAGCCCCAGCAGGGCGGCTACCCCGAGCAGGGCTACGGCGAGCCAGGTTATGGCGAGCAGGGCGGCTACGGCGGCGGGGAGTACGGCGCACCGCAGGGTGGCCAACCCGGTTACGGCGGCCAGCAGGGCGGGTACGGCGGCGGCGACTATGCCGCCGGCGGCGCCGCGGTCACGCTCCAGCTCGACGACGGCAGCGGCCGCACCTACCAACTGCGCGAGGGCGCCAATGTGATCGGCCGCGGGCAGGACGCCCAGTTCCGTCTCCCCGACACCGGCGTGTCACGACGGCATCTGGAGATCCGTTGGGACGGGCAGGTCGCGTTGCTGTCAGACCTCAACTCCACCAACGGCACCACGGTGAACAACGCACCGGTGCAGGAGTGGCAGCTGGCCGACGGCGACGTGATCCGGCTGGGCCATTCCGAGATCATCGTGCGCGTGCACTGAGCGTCTGAAACCGGACACACCTGAGTGGCAAGCACCCCGCTTCGCCCTCACGGCGATCGGCGTCCAAGTATCGTGACGTTGCCGACGGTAGCTGAGCGATACCAGTGGGGCGGATACGGAGAGGACGTCAGATGCAGGGGTTAGTGCTGCAACTGACGCGTGTCGGTTTCCTCCTGCTGCTGTGGCTGTTCATCTGGTCGGTGCTGCGTATCCTGCGGACCGACATCTATGCGCCCACGGGCGCGGTGATGGTCCGCCGGGGGTTGGCTCTCCGCGGTTCCCTGCTTCCGAGCCGGGACCGACGGCATATCGCGCGGCAATTGGTGGTCACCGAGGGCGCACTGGCCGGAACCCGCATCACGTTGGGTGCCCAGCCGGTGCTGATCGGCCGTGCCGACGACTCCACTCTTGTGCTCACCGATGATTACGCTTCGACGCGCCACGCCCGGCTCTCGCCACGAGGTTCGGAGTGGTACGTCGAGGACCTAGGATCGACCAACGGCACATACCTTGACAGGGCGAAGGTGACAACAGCGGTAAGGGTTTCGATCGGAACACCGGTTCGAATCGGTAAGACGGTAATCGAGTTGCGTCCGTGACGCCGCGCACGCGAGGAGCAGATCGGGCACTCCGCGCGCGAGGAGCAGGATCGATACCGCGCATGCGAGGAGCGCGAGACACACTATGACCCTCGTTCTCCGATACGCCGCGCGCAGTGATCGCGGATTGGTTCGCGCCAACAATGAGGACTCGGTGTACGCCGGGGCGCGGCTGCTGGCGCTGGCCGACGGCATGGGTGGCCATGCCGCGGGCGAAGTGGCCTCACAGCTGGTCATCGCGGCGCTCGCGCATCTCGACGACGACGAGCCCGGCGGCGATCTGCTCAGCAAGCTCAATACCGCGGTCGGCCAGGGCAATGCCGCGATCGCGGCCCACGTGGAGGCCGACCCCGAACTCGACGGCATGGGCACGACGCTCACCGCGATCCTGTTCGCGGGCAACCGGCTCGGCCTGGTCCACATCGGCGATTCCCGCGGCTACCTGCTGCGCGACGGTGAGCTGACCCAGATCACCAAGGACGACACGTTCGTCCAGACACTGGTCGACGAGGGGCGCATCACCGCCGAGGAGGCCCACAGCCATCCCCAGCGCTCGCTGATCATGCGGGCGCTGACCGGACACGAGGTCGAGCCGACCTTGATCATGCGCGAGGCCAAGGCCGGTGATCGTTACTTGCTGTGCTCGGACGGTCTGTCCGATCCGGTCAGCCACGAGACCATCAACGAGGCCCTGCAGATCGAGGATGTCGCCGAGAGTGCCGACCGGCTGATCGAATTGGCGCTGCGCGGCGGCGGCCCGGACAACGTGACCGTGGTGGTCGCCGACGTCGTCGACTATGACTACGGGCAGACGCAGCCGATCCTCGCCGGCGCGGTATCCGGAGACGACGACCAGACCGCACCTCCGGACACGGCCGCCGGACGGGCCTCGGCGTTCAATCCCCGCCGCAATGAACCCAAACGCGTGGTCCCCCAGCCGGCCGAGCCGGATCGCCGGCCGCGGTCGCGTCGCCGGATCCTCATCGCCGCTGTGCTGCTGGTGCTGGTGCTCATCGTGGGGCTGGCAATCGGTCGGGAGATCATCCGCAACAACTATTACGTCGCCGAACATCAGGGCACGGTGTCCATCATGCGCGGGGTCCAGGGCACCTTCCTTGGCATCTCGCTGCAGGAGCCGTATCGCCTCGGCTGTCTCAACGCACGCAACGAACTCTCGCTGATCAGCGCCGACCAGGAGCGCAGCCGCCTCGACTGCCGGTTGATGGCGGTCGATGACATGCGGCCCTCCGAACGGGCCTCGGTCCGGGCCGGTCTGCCCGGCGGCACCCAGGACGAAGCCATCCAGCAGATCAACGATCTGGCCCGGAGCTCCGTCCTGCCGGTGTGCGTAACGCGCACCGCGCCCACGACGACGTCGAAGCCGACCCCAGCACCCAGCCCGTCGCCGTCGCCCTCACCTGGCGCCGTGCCGGCCCCGTCCCCGACGCCCAGCGCGGAGCCGCCGGCCCCCGAGACTCCCGCACCTGAATCACCTGCCCCCGGGGTTCCCGGGAGCGCCGCTGCCCCGCCCCCGGCACCGCCGTCACCGTCACCGACGGTCACCGCGCTGCCTCCCCCACCACAAGAACCGGGGAAGAACTGCCGAGCGGTGTCATGACGACTCAGCCCCAGTCGCCGGTTACCGTCACGCCGCCGCTACCCAATCGGCGCAATGCGGAACTGCTGCTTCTGGGGTTCGCGGCCTTCATCACCACGGTCGCGCTGCTGATCGTCGAGGCCAACCAGGAACAGGGCCTGAACTGGGATCTGGCCCGCTACGTCATCGCGTTCATCGTCCTGATGGGCGCCGCGCACCTGGCCGTGCGCCGGTTCGCGCCCTATGCCGACCCGCTGCTGCTGCCGGTCGTGGCACTGCTCAACGGGCAGGGCCTGGTGATGATCCACCGGCTGGACCTGGCCAAGGGTGAGACGGCCTCCGACGGGCTCGGCGGCACCGCCAATCAGCAGATGATGTGGACGCTGGTGGGTGTCATCGGGTTCTCGGTCGTGGTGGCACTGCTGACCGACCACCGCATGCTCGCCCGGTACGGGTACATCTGCGCGCTGACCGGCCTTGTGCTGCTTGTCATTCCGGCGTTGTTGCCGGCGAAGTACTCCGAGCAGTACGGCGCCAAGATCTGGATCCAGTTCCCGGGCTTCTCGATTCAGCCCGCCGAGTTCTCCAAGATCCTGCTGCTGATCTTCTTCGCAGCGGTGCTGGTGGCCAAGCGTGATCTGTTCACCAGCGCGGGGAAACACTTCTTCGGGCTCGACCTTCCGCGACCCCGCGACCTGGCTCCCCTGCTGCTGGCCTGGGCGGCCTCAGTGGGTGTGATGGTTTTCGAAAAGGATTTGGGCACTTCACTTCTGCTGTATGCGTCGTTCCTGGTGCTGGTCTACGTGGCTACTGAGCGACTGAGCTGGGTGGTCATCGGACTCGCCTTGTTCGCCGCGGGAAGCGTTGTGGCATACCAGGTTTTCGGCCATGTCCGGGTGCGGGTGGAGACCTGGCTCGATCCGTTCGCCGATCCTGACGGCGCCGGCTACCAGATGGTGCAGTCCCTGTTCAGTTTCGCCACCGGCGGCATCTTCGGCACCGGTCTGGGCAATGGACAGCCCGGGACCGTGCCCGCCGCGGCCACCGATTTCATCATCGCCGCGATCGGCGAAGAGCTCGGATTGGTCGGGCTGGCAGGCGTTCTCATGCTTTACACGATCCTGATCATCCGCGGCATGCGCACGGCGATCGCGGTGCGCGACAGCTTCGGCAAGCTCCTGGCGGCCGGGTTGGCCTCGACGCTGGCCATTCAGCTGTTCATCGTCGTCGGCGGCGTCACGAAGCTGATCCCGTTGACCGGCCTGACCACCCCGTGGATGTCCTACGGCGGCTCCTCACTGCTGGCCAACTACATCCTGCTGGCCATCCTGGTGCGCATCTCGCACGCCGCTCGCCGGCCCATCACCACCACCCCGACGCCGAACCCGACCCCCATCGCCGCGGCCAACACCGAGGTGATCGAGAAGGTATGAACACCTCCCTGCGCCGGGTGGCAGTCACGATCATGGTGCTGATCGTGCTGCTGTTGACCAACGCCACCATCACCCAGGTCTTCACGGCCGACGGGTTACGCGCCGACCCGCGTAACCAGCGGGTGCTGCTCGACGAGTATTCGCGCCAGCGGGGCCAGATCACCGCCGGCGGCCAGCTGATGGCCTACTCGGTGGCCACCGACGGCCGGTTCCGCTTCCTGCGCACCTACCCCAACCCCGACGTCTACGCCCCGATCACCGGGTTCTACTCGCTGGGCTATTCGAGCACCGGGCTGGAGCGGGCCGAGGATGCCATCCTCAACGGCTCGGACGAGCGCCTCTTCGGCCGTCGGCTCGCCGATTTCTTCACCGGCCGCGACCCGCGCGGCGGCAATGTCGACACCACGATCAACCCGCAGGTGCAGCAGGCGGCGTGGGACGCGCTGCAGCACGGCTGCAGTGACGGCCCCTGCAAGGGCTCTGTGGTGGCCCTGGAGCCTTCGACGGGCAAGATCCTGGCCATGGCGTCGTCCCCCTCGTACGACCCCAACCGGCTCGCCACACACGACCTCAACGCGCAGAGCGAGGCCTGGCAGCAGTTGCGCGACAACGAGCAGTCCCCGCTTCTCAACCGCGCCATCGCGGAGACCTACCCACCGGGCTCGACGTTCAAGGTGATCACCACCGCGGCGGCCCTGCAGTCCGGCTCCACCCCGGACACCCAGCTGACCGCGGCGCCGCGGATCCCGCTACCCGACAGCACCGCCACGCTGGAGAACTTCGGTGGGGCCTCGTGTGGGCCCGGACCGACCACCTCCCTGCGCGAGGCGTTCGCCAAATCGTGCAACACCGCCTTCGTCGAGCTGGGGATCAAAACCGGGGCCGACAAGCTCAAGGCCACCGCCCAGGCCTTCGGGCTCGATACTCCCCCGGCGGCCATCCCGCTGCAGGTGGCCGAATCCACCACCGGACCCATCTCCGACGGCGCGGCGCTCGGTATGTCCAGCATCGGACAGCGCGATGTCGCGTTGACTCCGCTGCAGAATGCGCAAGTGGCCGCGACCATCGCGAATGACGGCATCGCCATGCGCCCGTATCTTGTGGATAGCCTAAAAGGACCCGACCTGACCACGATCGCCACCACCGCCCCCGCCCAAGAGCGCCGGGCGGTGTCACCCCAGGTCGCAGCTACACTTACGGACTTGATGGTCGCCGCCGAGCAGGTGACTCAGCAGAAGGGAGCCATCGCCGGCGTGCAGATCGCTTCGAAGACCGGTACGGCAGAGCACGGGACGGATCCCCGTAACACTCCGCCGCATGCCTGGTACATCGCATTCGCACCGGCCAGCGACCCCAAGGTCGCGGTCTCGGTGTTGATCGAGGACGGCGGGGACCGGTTGTCGGCCACCGGCGGCGCACTCGCCGCCCCGATCGGACGCGCCACCATCGCGGCGGCGCTACGGGAGGATTCATGAGTCCCCGGGTTGGAGTCACGCTGTCCGGGCGGTACCGGCTGCAGCGACTGATCGCCACCGGCGGTATGGGTCAGGTCTGGGAGGCCGTGGACTCGCGGCTGGGCCGGCGCGTCGCGGTCAAGGTGCTCAAGGCCGAGTTCTCCACCGATGCCGAATTCGTCGAGCGGTTCCGGGCGGAGGCCCGCACCGTGGCGATGCTCAACCACCCCGGCATCGCCAGCGTGTACGACTACGGCGAGACCGATATCGACGGCGAGGGCCGCACCGCGTATCTGGTGATGGAGCTCGTCAACGGTGAGCCACTGAACTCGGTGCTCAAGCGGACCGGACGGCTCTCGCTCCGGCATGCCCTGGACAT
Source organism: Mycobacterium sp. NPDC004974 (assembly GCF_053600815.1). NCBI lineage: Bacteria > Bacillati > Actinomycetota > Actinomycetes > Mycobacteriales > Mycobacteriaceae > Mycobacterium > Mycobacterium sp. NPDC004974. The sequence continues at coordinate 204,813 of NZ_JBSGAQ010000006.1, forward strand.
GCTCGAGCAGACCGGACGCGCGCTACAGGTGGCCCACACCGCCGGGCTGGTCCACCGCGACGTCAAGCCGGGCAACATCCTCATCACCCCGACCGGCCAGGTGAAACTGACCGACTTCGGCATCGCCAAGGCCGTCGACGCCGCCCCGGTAACCCAGACCGGCATGGTGATGGGCACCGCCCAGTACATCGCGCCCGAGCAGGCCCTCGGCCACGACGCCACCGCTGCCAGCGACGTCTACGCGCTGGGAGTCGTTGGCTACGAATCGGTTTCGGGCAAGCGTCCATTCACCGGCGACGGTGCGCTGACGGTCGCGATGAAGCACATCAAGGAGACCCCGCCGCCGCTGCCCGCGGATCTGCCGCCCAACGTCCGCGAGCTGATCGAGATCACCCTGGTGAAGAACCCGGGGATGCGTTACAAGTCGGGCGGGCCGTTCGCCGACGCGGTCGCCGCGGTGCGCTCCGGCCGCCGTCCCCCGCGTCCCAACCAGGCCCCGACTCTGGGCCGGGCCGCTCCGGCCGCGGTTCCCTCGGCCGCCCAGGCCCGCGCCGCGGCCGAGCTCACCGGCCGCACCCCGGTGACCGCCACCCGGGCCAGGCCGACCACCGCCGCCCACCGGCCCGCACCGGCTCCGCGGCGCACGTTCTCGTCGGGTCAGCGGGCCCTGTTGTGGGCCGCCGGGGTACTCGGCGCGCTCGCTATTGTGATTGCCATCCTGATCGTGCTCAATGCACAGGATCGCAAGGATCAGCAGCAGTCACCACCGCCCACGGTCACCGACACGGTGACCCAGACGACGCCTTACCAGACCCCGGCAGCGTTGCCGGACCTGGCATTCCACGTGATCTTGCCCAGAGAAGCCGGGGCTGACGCTCCGGCCACCTCAGGGGCCCCGGAACAGATACTGCGATGACGACGCCTCAGCACCTCTCTGACCGATATGAACTCGGTGAAATTCTCGGCTTCGGCGGCATGTCCGAAGTCCACATCGCACGCGACACGCGGCTGCACCGCGATGTCGCGGTCAAGGTGCTGCGGGCCGATCTGGCCCGTGACCCCAGCTTCTACCTTCGGTTCCGCCGTGAAGCACAGAACGCGGCCGCGCTGAACCACCCCGCCATCGTGGCGGTCTACGACACCGGAGAGGCCGAGACGCCCAACGGTCCGCTGCCCTACATCGTCATGGAGTACGTCGACGGTGTGACGCTGCGCGACATCGTGCACACCGATGGGCCCATGACGCCGCGCCGCGCGATCGAGGTCATCGCCGATGCCTGCCAGGCGCTGAATTTCAGCCACCAGCACGGCATCGTGCACCGCGACGTCAAGCCGGCCAACATCATGATCAGCAAGAACAACGCTGTGAAGGTGATGGACTTCGGTATCGCGCGGGCCTTGGCCGACACCGGCAACAGTGTCACGCAGACCGCCGCGGTGATCGGCACCGCGCAGTACCTGTCGCCCGAGCAAGCCCGCGGTGAGACCGTCGACGCCCGTTCCGACGTCTACTCGCTGGGCTGTGTGCTCTACGAAATGCTCACCGGGGAACCACCTTTCATCGGTGATTCACCGGTGGCGGTGGCGTATCAGCATGTTCGCGAGGATCCGGTCCCGCCGTCGCAACGCCACGCCGGCATCTCCCCGGAACTCGACGCCGTGGTGCTCAAGGCCCTGGCCAAGAACCCGGACAACCGCTACCAGACCGCTGCCGAGATGCGTACGGACCTGATCCGCGTGCACAGCGGTGAGGCCCCGGAGGCCCCCAAGGTGCTCACCGACGCCGAGCGGACGTCGATGATGAACTCCGGGCCGATGCTGGCCCAGGGCGGCGGGGTGCCCACCCAGAACATGGTCGTGCCCCGCCCGGCCGACCGCAATGCCTCGATCGCCCGCTGGTTGATCGCCGTCGCGGTGCTGGCGGTGTTGACCGTGGTGGTGACGGTGGCGATCAACATGTTCGACGGCACGTCACGCGATGTGCAGGTGCCCGACGTGAGCGGCCAGCGTTCGGCGGATGCCGTTGCCGCACTGCAGAACCGCGGTTTCAAGACCCGCACCGAGCCCAAGACTGACAACAAAGTGGCCCTGGGTGTCGTGATCAACACCGACCCGGCGGCCAACAGCATGGTGGCCGCCGGCGATGAGATCACCGTGAACGTTTCCGCCGGACCCCAGCAGGCTCAGGTGCCCGATGTGGCCGGGTTGACCCCGTCCCAGGCCCGCCAGAAGCTCAAGGACGCCGGGTTCGAGAAGGTCAAAGAATCCACCAGCCCGTCGACACCCGAACAGAAGGGCCGGGTGCTCGCCACCAATCCGCCGGCCAACCAGACCGCGGGGATCATCTACGAGGTCACCGTCGTGGTCGGTTCAGGCCCGGAGGACACTGCGGTTCCGTCCTGCACCGGCCAATCGGTCGACGTGTGCAAACAGATCCTCACCGCGTCGGGATTCACCAACACCGTCGTGATCGACGTCGACAACACCGCACCCGCGGGCCAGGTGGTGGGTACCGAGCCGCCCGCCGGGACGTCGGTGCCCAAGGACACCCCGATCCAGATCCATGTCTCGAAGGGCAACCAGTTCGTCATGCCCAACCTGGTCGGGCAGTTCTGGGATGACGCCTACCAGCGCCTGAGCGCGCTGGGCTGGACCGGGGTCCTGGACAAGGGGCCGGACGTGCGCGACAGCGGTCAGCGGACCAACGCGGTCGTCACCCAGAGCCCGTCCCCGGGCACCGGGGTGAACTTCGGCGCGAAGATCACACTGAGCTTCGCGTCGTAGCCGCCGCCACGGCGCGGGCCACCTCGGCCTCGAGCGTGGCCACCAGGCCTTCCTCGGGAGCGGCACCGCACACGCCGAGCCAATTGGCCAGCATGCGGTGCCCGCCCTGGGTGAGGATCGACTCGGGGTGGAACTGCACACCGTGAATCGGCAGCTGTCGATGGCGCACGGCCATGATGACGCCACCGTCGGTCTGCCCGATGACCTCGAGCTCATCGGGCACGGTCTCGGGCAGGATCGTCAGAGAGTGGTACCGCGTCGCGGTGAACGGATCCGGAAGGCCCTTGAGCACGCCGGCATCGGCGTGATGCACGACGCTCGTCTTGCCGTGGAGCAGTTCGGGCGCCCGGTCGACGGTGCCCCCGAACGCCACCCCGATGGCCTGGTGCCCGAGACAGACGCCGAGTAGGGGAGTGCCGGCCGCGGCGCACGCGCGCACCAGCGGAATCGTGGCTCCGGCCCGTTCCGGCGTGCCCGGGCCCGGGCTCAGCAGGACGCCGTCGAAGTCGGCCGCCACCTTGGCGAGGTCGGCTTCGGTGGCCAGGCGATCGTCGTCGTTACGCCACACCTGCGCGTCCACCCCGAGCTGACCCAGATACTGGACCAGGTTGAACACGAAGCTGTCATAGTTGTCGACGACCAGAACCTGCATCGGGCCAGGTTACCGGCTCAGTAGCCGACCGGGCCCGCGGGTTTCGCGTAGCGCATCCGCAGTGGCTCGGTGTGCCCTACCAGGTCGACCTCGGCGCGCGGCTCCTCCGCATAGCCCAATCCGAACCGCACCACGTACTGCTTGTAGAGGGTGACGTTCGGGGCGGCCGCCAGCGCGGCCTGCATGGCGGAGGCATCGCCGATCGCGGTGATCACGTAGGGCGGGCTGTAGGTCCGTCCGTTGAGTAGCAGGGTGTTGCCGACGCACCGGGGTGCCGACGTGGCGATGATGCGTTGGTCCTGCATCTGGATGCCCTCGGCGCCGGCACTCCACAGTGCGTTCAGGACGGCCTGGATGTCCTGTTGGTGCACCACGAGGTCGTCGGGGGAGGCGTCGCGGGGAAAACGGCCCTGGGCGTCGCGCTGGGCGTCGTTGAGCGTGACGACCAGGCCGGGTCCCCGCATGGGCACGGTGCCCGCGTCGACGGCCAGCTCGGCGGAGCGCCGGGTGATGGCCCCGAGCGCCGCGTGTGATCCGGGGGATCCGCCGTGATGGCTGTCGATCTCGGTCGACAGCGAATCGCGCTGGACGGTCAGCCGGTCCACCGACTGCTGTGCCTCGCGCACCAGGTCGACGAGGCGCGGTGCGTCGCTACGGCGAATCTCGTCACCGCCCGAGACGCCGTGGGTAGCGGCCAAGAGCAAGCCGGCGGCCAGGCAGACGACCGGGACGCCGAAGCGCCACGGGGATCGATCCGGTTGGTCCATCGCAGTCTCTCCTGGACGTGCAGCTACGTTAGGCTCGTGAGGCATCCTGCCTCATCGTCGCACCGTGTGACGCCGACTGTCCGCGAAGGTACCCATGCCCAAGTCCAAAGTCCGTAAGAAGAACGATTTCACCATCAAGGCGGTGAGCCGGACCCCGGTCAAGGTGAAAGCCGGGCCGTCGAGTGTGTGGTTCGTCGCGCTGTTCATCGGCCTCATGCTGTTCGGCCTGTTGTGGCTGCTGGTGTTCCAGTTGGCCGCGACCAACCCCGTGGACACCCCATCCTTCCTCCAGTGGATGGCTGACCTGGGTCCGTGGAACTACGCGATTGCCTTTGCCTTCATGATCAGCGGGCTGTTGCTCACGATGCGCTGGCGATAACCCCGGACGACGTAATAATGAATTCATCTTACGTTTTCAGCGTTACCGGTTCAGCAACCTTGGCGATGCTCAATCACATCGTTGTGATTCATCCCCATTGGGGATAGCACCTGTGGATAACTCCATTAGTCGCGGTAAGAGGGTGTGAAGAGCCCGTGCAGCAAACTCATTGGGGACCACCTGCTGCCGGAGTCGCTGGTTGCGGCATAGCCGGACTTATGATGGCTATCGCAGCTGTGACCCTGATCACAGACCCGCCCGGACGTGTTCTTGCCGGCATAGCTGGGGTGGGATTGCTCACGTTCGCAACATTGTCGTGGCGGGCACGACCCAAACTGGCAATTAACCAAGACGGTCTCACGGTCGCCGGGTGGTGGCACACCCGGACATATCGCCGGAATGAGATCCGGACGATCCGCATCACCGAGTTCCGCCGGATCGCCCGCAAGGTCCGCCTGCTGGAGATCGACACCGTCGACGACCGCCTGGTGGTCCTCACTCGCTGGGATCTCGGAACGGACCCTCTCGACGTCCTGGACGCGCTCACACAGGCCGGTTTCGCGGCCGGGTGAGGAATGGACCCCACACAACACGCGACGCCCCCGACTACGGGGGCGTCGCGCATTTGTAGGTGCGGGGTCTGGCCCGTTATGACACGGTGACCGATTCGATGACAACCGGATCGGCCGGACGATCGGAACGATCGGTGGGGGTGGACGCGATGGCGTCGACCACCTTCTTGGACTCCGGATCCACGACCTCACCGAAGATGGTGTGGCGCCGGTTCAGGTGCGGGGTCTGGCCGACCGTGATGAAGAACTGGGAGCCGTTGGTGCCCGGCCCGGCGTTGGCCATCGCCAGCAGGTAGGGCTTGTCGAACTGGAGCTCGGGGTGGAACTCATCGGCGAACTGGAAGCCCGGGCCGCCGCGACCGGTGCCGGTCGGGTCGCCGCCCTGGATCATGAAGCCGTCGATCACCCGGTGGAAGACGACGCCGTCGTAGAACGGACCGGAGGTTCCGCCCGAGGCATTCTCGGTGCTGTAGTCCTTGGTGCCCTGCGCCAAGCCGACGAAGTTGGCCACGGTCTTGGGAGCGTGGTTTCCGAACAGTGCGATCTTGATGTCGCCGCGATTGGTGTGCAGTGTCGCCGTCGCGGTCTGAATGGGGCTCGTCACGGCTACTCAGTCTGCCATCCCGGCCGCCGGCAACCGTCAGATACCCCACCAACACCCCGCGACTCGCGCAGAGATGGCAGTCTGGATCTCAGCCGACATACCGGCCTACTCCACCTCCGCCGCCAGTGCCCAGAAAGGTGCCCGATGACCGCGAACGTCGATACCCGGTTGGCCCCCCGTCAGCGCCTAGCCCGCGGTTTGAAATACAGCACCGTCGGTCCGGTCGACGTGACCCGTGGTGTGGTGGGCATCAGCGCCAACACGGTGTCCGCCGCGGCGGCCGGGCTACGCAAGCGCTACGAGTCGGGCAAGCTGCGCCGTCAGCTTGCCGCGGCCGCAGCCGCGGTGGCCGCACTGCCCGAGGTACTGCAGGAGGCCGCCGCGGCGCCACAGCCCAAGCGGCGCCGTCGCCGGTTGGTGATCGCCGCGGTGGCTGCAGCGGTCCTGGCCGGTGGGGCCGTGGCATTCTCCATCGTGCGGCGGTCCAACCGGCCCGAGCCTTCATCGCTGCCACCCAGCGTGGACGTGACACCCCGGCCCTGATCCCGGCCCCCAGAACCCACCAAAGTTGTTGTGACACATGGCAATCACGGGTGCTGGTCCTCGACGATCCCTGGCTGCCGGTGTCGGCGGGCCGGCTATTCCGACGACGGCCCCTGGCAGTCCAGCCATTGGCCGTCCTCTCGGAGGAACGTGTTCGAGTCCGTGCTCGTGGCCGGTGGCTTGTCGCCTGATTTCCATGTGACGGTCAGGTCAGCCGTCGCGTTGTCGCCGGTGACCTTGATGTTCTCCACCTTGTCGATCGTCACTGTCGTTGTCTGCCGGAGAATCTCGAGGTTCGCCGCCTTGTAGGTCGGTTCGTCGTAGCTGATCAACGCATCGACCAGTTGGCCGATCGTGGCATCTGATGCGGCGGGGTACTGCTGTTTGAGCGCCTCGGCCATCACGTCGGCAGGCTTCGCGGCCAGTTCCTCAGGTGTCCCGGCCTCGCTGAGCGGTGGGAACATCGTGTCCGGCTGGGCCAGAACGACGTCACGGTACTGCGCACAGGTCAGCTCGGCCATCCTGTCGAAGTTGAACCCCGCCATCGCAGCCTCTTGCTCATCTATCAGAGCGCGGATCTGCTGCTCGTCGCTCACCTCGGCCTGAGCCGAGGTGGCAGCAGGCTCCGACGGCGCCGACTTGCTTTCCGATCCGCAACCAGCGACGGCCAACACGGCCAGTCCGACGATGAACGCTCGTATCACGTAGTTCCTCTTCCTCACGGTGGCGCTACCGGCTCTGTATGGAGCATCCCGAGGGCAGACGAGCTCCGGCCTGCCATCTGTGGGACGGCGGCAGCTTACCGACTGGGTGAGTTGAGGTCACGAACAAAAAAGCGGCTCCGGCATCTGACACCGGAACCGCTCATGACTGTTTTGATTTGTGGAGCCTAGGAGATTCGAACTCCTGACATCTGCCTTGCAAAGGCAGCGCTCTACCAACTGAGCTAAGGCCCCTCGCTCGGACGCGACTGCGGATTTTCCGCGTCGTGCCAAACCTCTTCACCGTGTCGTGATCGCCAGACGATCACCGCGACGGCTGCGATGCCGGCCAGAAGTATGAACCGCATGGCGCAACCTCTCGATGATCACCGGTTACACCGGGTGTCGTGGGCCTAGGAGGACTCGAACCTCCGACCTCTTCGTTATCAGCGAAGCGCTCTAACCACCTGAGCTATAGGCCCGAAAATTGGGATCGACCGAGCGCAGAGATTACCGCACCGGGGCGCAGACTCCCAAATCAATCCCGGTCGGCCAGCGTGACCTCGACTCCGCCGACCAGATCGGTGGTCAGGTTGTAGATGAAGGCCCCGATGGTCGCCATCGCACACAGCACCACGATGTTCACCAGGCCGACGAGCGCCGCCCCTCCGAAGATCGTTCCGCTGGAGACCAATTCGCCTCCTGAGGCGCCGCTGGCGCTGGTCAGCAGATCGCCCACGTTGCTGTTCAGCTTGCTCCACACGCCCATCGCGCCGAGCACGAGGTACAGGAACGCCACCGCGATCATCCACACGAAGAACAGCACCACCGACAGCACCAGTGAGACTTTCAGCACAGTCCACGGATCGACCCGGCGGATCTGCATGCTGGCCCGGACCGGCCCCTGATGCGGGGTGCGGTTGGCCACCTGGATCCGGGTGGTCGGGCTGTTACTCGAGGATCTGGGCGCCTGGGTATCGGCGGATGTCTTGCGTTGCGACGGACGCTGGGACGGCGCCGACAGGTCCGGAATTTCACTCGCGTAGGCCTCGGACCGCACCGGCTCGCTGCGCGGGGCGGACGGCGCGGCCGGGGCCGACGAGGGCACGCGTGCCGGCCGGGGCTGCTGCTCCGTCTCCTGGGTCTCCGGGCCCGCGACGAAGCGCTGCAGTCGGGCTTCCACACCGGGGGAGTGGGAGCCGGGCGTACGGGCACTCTCGTCGCGCGTCTCGGTTGGCGGCTGCGGCGTGGTCCTGCCGGTTCCGCGCTGCCACGGGGGCACCTCACCGGTCTCGGTGATCTGACCGCCCGCGGGCCGAGCCTGGACCCCGGCGGTCTTGCTCGCCGTCGAAGTGCTCTCGGTCCCGGCGGCCCCGGCACCTGAGCCGTTGGAGCTGCCGGGCCGGTCGCCCGCTCGCGGGTACCCCGGCTCGCTCGGTGAACTCACCTAACAGCTCCTTAGCTCAGGCCGAGGTCCGCGTCGGGCCTCAGCGACGGCGTCACGCCTCGTCGGACTCTTCACCATCCGCATCCGAGTCCTCCTCGGCGTTGCGCGCAATCGCAATCAGTGTGTCGCCGTCGCCCAGGTTCATCAAGCGGACACCCTTGGTCTGGCGCCCAGCTTTGCGAACCTGACGTGCGGCGGTCCGGATTACACCGCCACCGGAGGTGATGGCGTACAGCTCCGTCTCGTCATCGACGATCAGCGCTCCGACCAGACTGCCACGTTTGCGGTCGTACTGGATCGTCAGGATGCCTTTGCCGCCGCGGCCCTGAACCGTGTACTCGTCGATCGCGGTGCGCTTGGCGTAGCCGCCCGCGGTCGCGACCAGCAGATATGTATCCGGTTGGACCACGTTGAGCGACAGTAGCCGGTCATCCTCGTTGAACCGCATGCCCTGCACACCCGAGGTGGCCCGACCCATCGGCCGCAGCGCCTCGTCGGTCGCCGAGAACCGGATCGACTGGCCGTTCGCGCTGACCAGCAGCAGATCGTCCTCCGCCGAGCACAGCACCGCGCCGACCAGCTCGTCACCGTCGCGCAGGTTCACCGCCACGATGCCGCCCGACCGGTTGGAGTCGAAGTCGACCAACTTGGACTTCTTCACCAGACCGTTGCGGGTGGCGAGCACCAGGTATGGCGCATCCTCGTAGCTCTTGATCTGGATGACCTGGGCGATGCGCTCTTCCGGCTGGAACGCCAGCAGGTTCGCCACATGCTGACCGCGCGCGGTGCGTGAGGTTTCCGGCAGGTCGTATGCCTTGGCCCGGTAGACGCGACCCTGCGTGGTGAAGAACAGGATCCAGTCGTGGGTCGAGCAGACGAAGAAGTGGTTGACGATGTCGTCCTGCTTGAGCCCGGCACCCTGCACGCCCTTGCCGCCGCGCTTCTGGCTGCGGTAGAGGTCGGTCTTGGTGCGCTTGGCGTACCCGGTCTCGGTGATCGTGACGACCACGTCCTCCCGGGCGATCAGGTCCTCGTCGCTGACCTCGCCGTCGGCCGGCATGATCCGGGTCCGGCGGTCGTCACCGTGCTTCTCGACGATCTCGGCCAGCTCGTCGCGGACGATCGCCCGCTGCCGTTCCGGCTTGGCCAGAATGTCCTCGAGGTCGGCGATCTCGGCTTCGATCTTGGCCAGGTCGTCGACGATCTTCTGGCGCTCCAGGGCGGCCAACCGGCGCAACTGCATGTCCAGGATGGCCTGGGCCTGGATCTCGTCGATGTCGAGCAGCTCGATCAGGCCGGCGCGCGCGATCTCGACGGTCTGTGAGGCGCGGATCAACGCGATCACTTCATCGAGTGCGTCGAGGGCCTTGACCAGACCGCGCAGGATGTGGGCCCGCTCGTTAGCCTTGCGCAACCGGTACCGGGTGCGGCGGATGATCACGTCGAGTTGGTGTGCGACGTAATGCCGGATCATCTGGTCCAGGCGCAGTGTGCGCGGCACCCCGTCGACGATCGACAGCATGTTGGCGCCGAAGCTGGTCTGCAGTTGGGTGTGCTTGTAGAGGTTGTTCAGCACAACCTTCGCGACGGCATCGCGCTTGAGCTCCACCACGATTCGCAAGCCCACGCGGTCGCTGGACTGGTCCTCGATGTTGGAGATGCCGGCCAGCTTGCCGTCGCGCACCTGCTCGGCGATCGAGGTGATGAAGTTGTCGTGGTTGACCTGGTACGGCAGCTCGGTGATGACGATGCCGGTGCGGCCCCGGTTGTCCTCTTCGATCTCCACCACACCGCGCATCCGGATCGAGCCGCGACCGGTGGTGTAGGCGTCGTGGATGCCCTGGGATCCGACGATCAAGCCGCTGGTGGGGAAGTCCGGACCCTTGACCCGCTCGCACACCGCGGTGAGGGTGGCCTCTTCATCTGCCTCGTGGTTCTCCAGGCACCAGTACACGGCCTCGGCCAACTCGCGCAGGTTGTGCGGCGGGATGTTGGTGGCCATGCCGACGGCGATGCCGCCCGAACCATTGGCCAGCAGGTTGGGGAACCGGCTCGGCAGCACCGTCGGCTCTTGTACCCGACCGTCGTAGTTCGGAATGAACTCGACTGTCTCCTCGTCGATTTCACGCAGCATCTCCATAGCCAACGGCGTCAGCCGGGCTTCGGTGTAACGCATCGCGGCCGCGGGATCGTTACCCGGCGAACCGAAGTTCCCCTGGCCGTCGACCAGTGGGTACCGCAGCGACCAGGGCTGGGCCATCCGGACCAGTGTGTCGTAGATCGAGGAGTCGCCGTGCGGGTGGTAGTTACCCATCGTCTCGGCCACCGAGCGCGCCGACTTGGCGTGGCTGCGGTCCGGGCGGAAACCGGAGTCGTACATCGCATACAGCACACGGCGGTGCACCGGCTTGAGGCCGTCACGGACCTCGGGCAGCGCGCGGCCCACGATCACGCTCATCGCGTAATCGATGTAGCTGCGCTGCATTTCGTGCTGAATGTCGACCGGTTCGATGCGGTCAGATGTTCCGTCGCCGGGTGGCAACGTGGTGTCAGTCATGAGTTCCTCGCTCGTTGGCTCGGCTTGATGCGGTCAAAGGCCATCTGGACGCGACGTGAATTACGGTGGCGCGCAGGGCATGAGTGGTCCGCCTAAACGTCCAGGAACCGGACGTCTTTGGCGTTACGCGTGATGAAGCTGCGCCGCGCCTCGACGTCCTCACCCATCAGGATGGAGAACAACTCGTCGGCCGAAGCGGCGTCGTCAAGCGTCACCTGACGCAATACCCGCACCGACGGATCCATGGTGGTCTCCCACAGTTCCTTGGCGTCCATCTCGCCGAGACCCTTGTAGCGCTGGATGCCGTCGTCGATGTTGATCCGCTTGCCCGACGCCTTGCCCGCCTCGAGCAGACCGTCCCGCTCGCGGTCGGAGTAGGCGAACTCCGGTTCCTGGCGCTGCCACTTGAGTTTGTACAGCGGCGGCTGCGCCAGGAAGATGTGGCCGTGCTCGACCAGCGGTTTCATGAAGCGGAACAGCAGGGTCAGCAGCAGGGTCGAGATGTGCTGGCCGTCGACGTCGGCGTCCGCCATCAACACGATCTTGTGGTAGCGCAGCTTGCTGATGTCGAACTCGTCGTGAATGCCGGTGCCCAGGGCGGTGATGATGGCCTGGACTTCGGTGTTCTTCAAAACCCGGTCGATACGGGCCTTTTCGACGTTGATGATCTTGCCGCGCAGCGGCAGGATGGCCTGGAACATCGAATCCCGGCCACTCTTGGCCGAGCCGCCGGCTGAATCGCCCTCCACCACATACAGTTCGGACTTCGTCGGATCCGTCGAGCGGCAGTCGGCCAGCTTGCCCGGCAGGCCGCCGATATCGGTGGCGCTCTTACGCCGAACCAGTTCGCGGGCCTTACGCGCGGCGATACGGGCCTGTGCTGACGAAACTGCCTTGTTCACAACAGTTTTCGCCTCGGCCGGATTCGCCTCGAACCAGTGGGTGAGCTGCTCGTTGCAGATCTTCTGAACGAACGACTTCACCTCGGTGTTTCCGAGCTTGGTCTTGGTCTGACCCTCGAACTGCGGTTGGGCCACCTTCACGGAGATGACCGCTGCCAACCCCTCACGAATATCGTCGCCGGTGAGGTTCGGATCCTTGTCCTTGAGCAGCTTCTTGTCTTTGGCGTACTTGTTCACCACGGTGGTCAGCGCAGCGCGGAAACCTTCCTCGTGGGTACCGCCCTCGTGGGTGTTGATCGTGTTTGCGAACGTGTGCACCGACTCGGAGTAGCCGGCATTCCACTGCATCGCGATCTCGACCTCGTGGCCGGTGCCCTTGCCGTCGAAATCGATCACGCTGGGCTGGATCGCGGTCTTGGTTCGGTTGATGTGCTTGACGAAGTCGACCAGACCGCCCGGGTAATGGAAAGTGCGGTGCTTCACCTTATGGGGTGCGGCGGCCTCGGCGGCCGTCTCTTCCGCGGTTTTCGGCGCGGCCGCGGTGTCGGCGACCACCTCGTCGACGATCTCGTCCTTGGTCACCCGCTCATCGGTGAGCTCGATGGTCAGGCCCTTGTTCAGGAACGCCATCTCCTGCAGCCGCCGGGCGATGGTCTCGAAGTCGTACACCGTGGTCTCGAAGACGTTCGGATCCGCCCAGAACCGAATCGTGGTGCCGGTCTCCTTGGTCTTCTCACCCTTTCGCAGGGTTCCCGGGACCGAGTTGTCGTAGGTCTGGAACCACTCATATCCATCGGTACGGACATCGGCCTCCAGCCGCGTGGACAGCGCGTTGACCACCGAGACACCGACGCCGTGCAGGCCGCCGGACACCTGGTAGGCGCCCTCCTCGAACTTGCCGCCGGCATGCAGAACGGTCATCACCACGTCGATCGTCGGGATACCGGTGGCGTGCATGGCGACCGGAATGCCTCGCCCGTCGTCGGTGACCTGGACTCCGCCGTCCTCGAGGATGCGCACGTCGACCTTCGTCGCGAAGCCGGCCATCGCCTCGTCTACCGCGTTGTCGACGACCTCCCACACGAGGTGGTGCAGGCCACGTTCACCGGTGGAGCCGATATACATGCCGGGACGTTTGCGAACGGCTTCGAGGCCTTCCAGCACTTTGATCGAGTCGGCACCGTACTGATTCTGGGCAGCCACGTCGGACGCGTCTCCTTGGGGTTCGCGGGAGGTGGTTGCGTCACCGCCCTGCAGATCTCGCCACAGTCTACCGGTCGACACGTACAGGGCCGACTCTGTAGCGGCGTTTCCACCTATCTAACTGCGCCGTGCGCGGAATTTCTCGGGCATCGGTGCCTTCGGACGCTTGAGAAGATCCATTTAGCGCGTCTCGGCGGTTCTGAGCGCGGTCCTAGCCGTAGGTGTCTCGAGGGCCGCGGCCTGGGACGTGATACCGACCTTTCCGCCACGACGGGCCGACGGGGCCCACGATCTTCAATGAGGTCACCACACCGTCGCCGACCGCGGCGGCGATCTTGGCCAACACCTGGGACTGCACCATCCGCAGCTGGGTGGCCCACGCGGTGGACTCCGCCGAGACGGTCAGCACGCCCTCGTTCAGGCCGGTCGGGTTGGCATGGTCGGCGATCTGGTCGCCGACCACTGTCCGCCACCGACCGAACACCGAACCCTCGGCAACCCTCGAGGACCAGCCCCGCACCTTGGCAAGATCCTGGGTCGCGGACCCGAACAGCTGCGGATCGCGGACATCGGGCCCCGGACCCGACCAGCTGCGGCGCCGGCCGGCATTGCCCGCCACCCGCCGTACCGGGGCACGGCGGCCTCGGCCGACATCCTTGCCCTGGCTGCGTGCCGCGCCTCGAGCCTCTTCCAGGGTTCGCCGCACCAGATCCATGCCGCGCATCCGGGTCAGATCTTCCGGGGAGACCGCGGGGGTGGGGGCAGCCGGATCAGGGGATTCTGCGGGATCGTTCGTCATGACTGCACCACCGATATCCGTCCCTGGTCGCCTTCTGTCATCCTGATCTCAACCCGGTTGACCGCCCAGTCCTGCGGGATGTCCTCACCGACCGCCGCGGTCACCAGTACCTGCTCGGCTTCTCCGGCCACCGCCGCCAAAGCCTGCCTCCTCGAGGTATCCAGCTCCGCGAAGACGTCGTCGAGCAACAGCACCGGATCGACGCCGTCCGACCGCAGCAATTCGTAGGCACCCAGCCGCAGGGCCAGCGCCATCGACCACGATTCACCATGGCTGGCAAAGCCTTTCGCGGGTTGGTCGCCCAGCCACAGCTCGAGATCGTCACGATGCGGACCGACCAGACAGACCCCGCGATCCAACTCCGCGTCGCGGCGTCGCGCCAACGCGTCCAGCAGCGCGGCCTCGTAGAACTCCACGGATTCCGGACCCGGAGCGTTCTCGATCGCCTCCACACTGCTGCGGTACCGGATGGCCGCGGGCCTGCTGGACGGCGCCAACAATTGATAAGCCTTCTGAACCTCGGGATGCAGCTGCTCGACCAGCGCGATGCGCGCGGCAGTCAACGCCGCGCCATGGGCAGCGAGGTGTCCGTCCCACACATCGAGGGTGTCCAGCGCGCTACGATCCCCTCGATAACGTGCTCCCGCAGCGGTTTTCAGCAATGCCGTGCGCTGCCGCACGACCTTGTCGTAGTCGGCGCGAATACCCGCGATCGCCGGGCGCCGGGTGGTCGCGAGCTCGTCGAGGTAGCGCCGCCGCTCACCGGGGTCCCCCCGCACCAGTGCGAGGTCCTCAGGACTGAACAGCACCGCCCGCAGAACCCCGAGAATTTCGCGGGGCGAGCGGACCGGTGAGCGGTTCAGCCGGGCCTTGTTGGCCCGGCCGCTGGTGATCTCGAGATCGACGGCCAGCTCCCGCCCCTCGTTGACCACGATGCTCGAGACGATCGCGCGGGGCGCACCGGCCCGGATCAACGGGGCGTCAGAGGCCACCCGATGGGAACCTAAGGTGGCGCAATACCACAGTGCCTCAACAAGATTCGTCTTACCGAAGCCGTTCGACCCGACGAAGACCGTGCGGCCGGGCTCGAGCTCGAGCTCGACATGAGCCCAGGACCGGTAGTCGGTCAGTCCCAGGTGACGGACATACATCGGAATTGCGCCTACCCGGACTCACTGATCCGGTGCACCGCATGGCCACCGAACTGGTTACGCAGGGCCGAGACGGCTTTCATGGTGGGGGAGTCCTCTTGTCTCGAGGCGAACCGGGCGAACAACGACGCCGCGATCACCGGCATCGGGACCCGGTGGCTGATCGCCTCCTCCACGGTCCAGCGACCTTCCCCGGAATCCTCGGTATAACCGCTGATCGCCGAGAAACCGGGGTCCTCCTTGAGTGCCTTGGCCAGCAGCTGCTGCAACCACGACCGCACCACGGTGCCGTTCGTCCAGGCCTGGATCACCGCCTGGGGATCGGTGATCAATTGCTCGGCCGCCAGCAGTTCATATCCCTCGGCGTAGGCGTGCATCAGGCCGTATTCGACGCCGTTGTGCACCATCTTGGCGTAATGACCCGCGCCCACCGGGCCGGCGTGGACGAATCCGTCGGCCACATCACCTTCGGGGCGCAACGTGTCGAAGATCGGCATGGCTCGAGCCACATCGGCGTCACTACCACCGACCATCAGCCCGTAACCCTCGTGCAGACCCCAGACGCCACCCGAAACACCCGCGTCGATGAATTTGATTCCCTTGTCGCCCAACAACTTTGCATGTGGACCATCTTCGGTGTACCTCGAGTTACCACCGTCGATCACCAGATCACCGGGACCCAGTACATCGGCAAGCGCGACGATGGTCTCGTGCGTGACCGTGCCCGACGGCACCATCACCCAGACAACCCGCGGCGTCTCGAGCGCACCGGCCAGGTCCGCGAGGCTGGCCACGTCGCTCACTTCCGGGCGAGGGTCGTATCCCACGACCTCGTGACCGCCGGTGCGCAGGCGCTCGCGCATGTTGAAGCCCATCTTGCCCAGGCCGACTAACCCCAGTTGCATGTGCGCCCTCTCTCGCCCGCGCCGGTCAGCCGGGAAGGCGTACCGGCATCAGCAGGTAGACGTAATCGGTCTTGGCAGCCGGGAACGGACCCGAACCGCCACCTGTACCAGCATCCTCGCTCGTGGGCCGCAACACTGCGGGCCGGCTCGGCGTGGTGAAACCGAAAGTCACCCGGTCGGAATGCAACGAGCTCAACCCATCGGTCAGATAGGTCGGGTTGAACGCGATGGTCAGCGGATCGCCGGCGAAGTCGACGGGCAGATCTTCCTCGGCCCGGCCGACGTCATCGGCGCCGGCCGACAGCCGCAGCACTTCGTCGCCGAATTCCATACGGATCTGGGCACCCCGGTCTGCCACGAGCGCCACACGCTTGATCGCCTCGGTGAGCTCGGCCACGCCGATCGTGGCCACCGCGGTGTGCTCGGTCGGCAGCAGCTGACGGAACTTCGGGAACTCCGCATCGAGCAGACGGGTGGTGCTGCGCTTGCCGTTGCTGCGAATTCCGAGCAGGCCGTCCTTGCCCACTGACGCGCCGGAACCCAAGGACAGGTGCACCTGGTTACCGTCGGTACCCGCCTTGGCAGCCTCGGCCAGGGTCTTCGCCGGAACGAGCACGGCGGTTTCGATGTCGCTGGCACTGGTTTCCCAGGTCAGCTCGCGCACGGCGAGCCGGAAGCGGTCGGTCGCCGCCAAAACCACTGATTCACCGGAGATCTCGACCCGGATACCGGTCAGCATGGGCAGAGTGTCATCACGACCGGCGGCGACGGCGACCTGGCCGATCGCCTCGGCGAACAGATCCGATGACACCACGCCGGTCTCGTCCGGCAGGGTCGGCAGTGCGGGGTAGTCCTCGACCGCCAGGGTCGGCAGCGAGAACCGGGCACTGCCGCAGGTCAATGCCACCCGGGTGCCCTCCACGCTGAGCTCGACCGGCTTGGCAGGCAAGGCCTTGGTGATGTCGGACAACAACCGTCCTGACACCAAAACGCTTCCGGGAGAAGCGATTTCAGCGCTGACACGGACTTCGGCGGAGACTTCGTAGTCGAAGCCGGAGATGGTCAGGCCCTCATCGGTGCCGGTCAGCAGGACGCCGGCCAACACCGGGATGGTGGGCCGGGTCGGCAGATTGCGGGCCACCCAGGCCACCGCGTCCGCGAAGTCCTCACGCACCACGCGGAACTTCAAGTCGGTCAGCCCAGCCGTCGTCGTCGCCACGTGCTTTGCGCCCCTTCGATGATCCCCATTACGAGCTCTACCTGCGTCTTCCGAAAACCACACCACGCAGCATGAGCGCTGAATGACAAAGCTGGAAACCGCTGTCGATGAACCACCGTAGAGCTTTCCGCATGAACTTGAAAGCTAATCGATCGGGGTGACATCCGTGCTTCGTGAGCTCGAGCGGACGCACGGTCCGTCCGGTGTCCCCAACCCCCTTCTTCTAGAAAGAACTCTTAGAAGATATTTGAGTAACAGTATTAGGGGCTGTGAAAACTGGGGATGAAGGGGTGTTTGCCCAGCACCGTAGGTGTGTCGGAATGTGAGTCGGCTGTGGAGACCGGTGGATGGACCGGCGCTCGAGTGTGGACAAATGACATCGTGTGGATGATTTTGTCATTCATCCCGTGGTTTGCCCGCAGGTTGTGCACAGCGGTATCCACAGCGGTCACCTGTGACTTGTGATGCGTAATGGGGCGGAAGTTGTTACAAGATTTTTCGCCAGACGGGCCTGAAGAGACCACGATGTGAGACGCCGGAAGCTGTAAGACGGCACGAGTGAGCCGCGCTCGAGGTTGTCTCGAGGCGTCAGGGAGAGATGCGGCGCGGGATTCAGCGCTTGGCGCGCTGGCGAATCCGGGTGGTGAGTTCCTTCACGTGGTCGAAAACCTCACGTCGTTCGGCCATCTCGCCACGGATCTTCTTTTCCGCGTACATGACCGTGGTGTGGTCGCGACCGAACGCCTGGCCGATCTTGGGCAGGGACAGATCGGTGAGCTCACGGCACAGATACATGGCGATCTGCCGGGATTGCGCCAGCGCCCGGGTCTTGCCGGGGCCGCGCAGCTCCTCCACGGTGGTCTCGAAGTACTCGGCGGTGGCCGCCATGATCGCAGCGGTACTGATCTGCATGGTCGTGGCGTCGGCGATGAGATCGCGCAGCACGACTTCGGCCAGCGACTTGTCGATCCGGGTCTTGTTGAGCGACGCGAAGGCCGTGACGCGGATCAGCGCACCCTCGAGCTCGCGGATGTTGCGCTCGATGCTGCTGGCGATGAGCTCCAGCACGTCATCAGGCACGTCCAGACGGTCCATCT
Organism: Mycobacterium sp. NPDC004974; assembly: GCF_053600815.1. Classification (NCBI taxonomy): domain Bacteria; kingdom Bacillati; phylum Actinomycetota; class Actinomycetes; order Mycobacteriales; family Mycobacteriaceae; genus Mycobacterium; species Mycobacterium sp. NPDC004974. The sequence continues at coordinate 223,095 of NZ_JBSGAQ010000006.1, forward strand.
GAGCCTTCTTACGAAGGATCGCGATGCGCGTCTCGAGCTCAGGCGGCTGGACGTCGGTGATCAGACCCCACTCGAAACGCGTACGCAGTCGATCCTCGAGGGTGGCGAGCTGTTTGGGCGGCCGGTCCGAGGAGATGACGATCTGCTTGTTGGCGTTGTGCAGGGTGTTGAAGGTATGGAAGAACTCTTCCTGGATACCTTCCTTGCCCTCGATGAACTGGATGTCGTCGACCAACAGGATGTCGATGTCGCGGTAACTCCGCTTGAACGAGGCCTTACGGTCGTCGCGCAGCGAGTTGATGAAGTCGTTGGTGAATTCTTCTGTGGAGACGTACTTCACGCGCATGCCGGGAAAGAGACGTTGCGCATAGTTTCCGGCCGCGTGCAGCAGATGCGTCTTGCCGAGGCCGGACTCGCCCCAGATGAACAACGGGTTGTACGCGCGGGCGGGTGCCTCCGCGATGGCGAGGGTCGCGGCGTGGGCGAATCGGTTCGACGCACCGATGACGAAGGTGTCGAAGGTGTAGCGCCGATTCAGATTGACCGCGTTGTCGTCGCTGACGGTGGAGTCACGCTGCGGGCTGCTGAAGTAGGTCGGCCAGGTCTCTTCGGCGCTGACCTTTGCGGCGCGGTCGTCGTCGATCTCGTCGTTGTCGGAAGCCTGGTCCGTTGACGTGGCCGCGGGTCCGGCGTCCCGGGAATCCGCCGGCGATTCGGCGGGGGAGTCCTCGGGTTCCTTGGACGGGGTGGCGATGCGCACACCGAGCTCGACACGCTGGCCCAGTTTGCGACTGAGCGCGTTGATGATGGGCTCGCGCAGATGGCGCTCGATCTCGTTCTGGACGAACGTGGTGGGGACCGAGAGCAGAGCAAATCCCTCGGCGATCACGAGTGGTTCCACCAGCTTGAGCCAGGCCCTTTGCTGAGGTGTCAGCTGAGGTGAGGCTGTATCACCCGCGGAACCGGACTCTGTGCCGCGGTCGCCGTTGAGTTCGGCTACGACGCTGTTCCAGACGGCGACGAATGGTGGGTCGGGGTCCGCTGTCAACGACCGTTTCCCCCTTTGAGGTGCTTCGAGGTCGACCCGGTGACGACCAAAAAGAACGATGACGAACTGTCCACATATTTATCCACAGCTTGTGGAGAAAGGACAGTCGTCGTCGCTCTGTTGTCTGTTGTGAGAGCGTCGTGGCCGGGTTCGTCACATGCTGTGAGGCTTGCGGCGGAGCGACGTCCTCATCTTATTGTCCGGGGCCGGTCCAGGCTCGGAACGGCATTGCCAGAAGCTAACAGTTTTCTCTCGATGTGCCAACAGTTCTGCAACATCGAACGCCGACGATGTGGGCGGTTCGGCGCAGGTTTGACCGAGGGAATTCTCATCAGTACCCTCGAGCAGTCGCCCGCACGTGGCGGTACGGCTGCGCCCGGGATTGTTCCGGAGAACGCGCCGGTTAGAAAAGCACGACGGACGAGCTTAAACCGAGCTTGCACGGTGACCGTGTTCTTGGCGACATTTCGGTGTCGGCGAGGCGCGGGTACCAAACGGAACAAGGAGAGATTGCCGTGGCCAAGGGCAAGCGGACCTACCAGCCCAACAACCGCCGCCGTGCGCGCGTGCATGGGTTCCGGCTGCGGATGCGCACTCGCGCCGGCCGCGCCATCGTCGCCAACCGCCGTAGCAAGGGCCGTCGCGCACTTACTGCGTGATACGACGCAGGATCTAGCGCGGTGCTCCCGGCTCGATACCGGATGAGGCGGTCCGCGGAGTTCAGTGCCACCGTCAGTCGTGGCGTGCGTGCGGTTCAACCTGACGTTGTCGTACACGCGCTCCACGAGGGGACGGACGCTACCGGCCCGCGGGTCGGTCTGATCGTGTCCAAAGCCGTCGGCAACGCCGTGGAACGTCATCTGGTGTCGCGGCGGCTGCGTCATGCCGCCCGCACCGTGATTCCCAAACTGGACGCCACGGACCTCGTGGTGATCCGGGCTCGCGCAGGCAGCAGTGAAGCGCCGTCACCGCGTCTGGAGCAGCAGTTGCACCGCGCTCTCGAGCGCCTTGAAGCGCGGCGCGGGACGTCACCATGATCCGCAGAGCGGGTGCCGGTGCTGCCCGCGGCGCGATCTTCCTGATTCAGCTCTACCGTCACACCATCTCTCCGCTTCGGCTGCCGTCGTGTCGATTCATGCCGACCTGCAGCCAGTACGCGGTCGATGCCCTCACCGAATACGGCTTGGTCCGCGGCGGGTGGCTGACGTTGATCCGACTGCTGAAATGCGGACCGTGGCACCCGGGTGGATGGGACCCCATCCCGGACCGGTGCCCTCACGATCACGAGTCCATCAGCTCTGATGAGACCGTCTCTGGCGAGATAGCCGTCGCCGAAAACCTTGTCTGGGATACCCCAGCGAAGCGATGGGAGAGCAAGTCGCGTGTTTAATTGGTTCAGCCTGGACATCATCTATTACCCGGTGTCGGCGATCATGTGGGTTTGGTACAAGGCGTTCGCCTTCCTGCTCGGCCCCGAGAACTTCTTCGCCTGGGCGCTGTCGGTGATGTTCCTGGTGTTCACGTTGCGCGCGATCCTCTACAAGCCTTTCGTCAAGCAGATCCGCACCACGCGGCAGATGCAGGAACTGCAGCCTCAGATCAAGGCGCTGCAGAAGAAGTACGGCAAGGACCGGCAGCGCATGGCGCTGGAGATGCAGAAGCTTCAGCGGGAGCACGGGTTCAACCCGATCCTCGGCTGTCTGCCGATGCTGGCGCAGGTGCCGGTGTTCCTCGGCCTGTACCACGTGTTGATGTCCTTCAACCGGACGCAGACCGGCATCGGCCGGTTGGGGTTGTCGGTGGACGAGAACCGGAGCCTGGCCAACTACGTCTTCAGCGCTACCGACGTCGGCCATTTCCTCGACGCGAACCTGTTCGGTGCACCGCTCGGCGCGACGATGGTTCAGCAGCACGGGCTCGAGGCGTTCACGGAATTCAACCGGCTCGCTGTGGTTGCGGTCGGCGTCCCGATCATGATCTTGGCCGGCATCGCCACGCACTTCAACAGCCGGGCCTCGGTGGCTCGCCAGAGCGTGGAGGCCGCCGCCAACCCACAGACCGCGATGATGAACAAGCTCGCGCTCTACGTGTTCCCGCTCGGTGTGGTGGTCGGTGGGCCGTTCCTGCCGCTGGCCGTGATCATCTACTGGTTGTCGAACAACATCTGGACTTACGGACAGCAGCACTACGTGTTCGGGATGATCGAGAAGGAAGAAGAAGCCAAGAAGGTCGAGGCGATGGAACGCCGCTCGGCGAATGCGCCGGCCCCTGGTGCGAAGCCCAACCGGGCCCGGAAGGCCGAATCTGCGAGCCAGACGGAGAGCGGTGACGCGGCGGGTACCCAGACGGACGCCGCTGAGGCGCAGACGGAGGACCAGAGTGACACGGCTGGTGGATCGGGAGGGCCGAGCGTGAACCGCACGCCCAAGCCCGGTGCACGCCCCAAGAAGCGGAAACGGTGACCAGTTCTCACACTGGCTACAAGTAGGGAGAAGACGGATATGACGGACGCACAGACGACCGAGCCCGGCGCCGAGCTGGAGGAGGACACCCAGTCCGCGCCGAAGAGCGAGGACGACCTGGAGGAGCGACTGGTCGCCGAAGGCGAGATCGCCGGCGACTACCTCGAGGAGCTGCTCGACCTGCTGGACTTCGACGGCGATATCGATCTCGATGTCGAAGGGGACCGGGCCGTGGTGAGCATCGACGGCGGTGGCGATCTGAGCAAGCTGGTCGGCCGCAAGGGCGAGGTGCTCGACGCCCTCCAGGAGCTGACGCGGCTGGCCGTGCACCAGAAGACCGGCGAGCGTAGTCGGCTGATGCTCGACATCGCGCGGTGGCGTCGTCGTCGTCGTGACGAGCTCGCGGCATTGGGTGACAAGGTGGCCCGCCGCGTGCTGGAGTCGGGGGAGCGTGAGGAGCTGGCTCCGATGACGCCGTTCGAGCGCAAGATCGTGCACGACGCAGTGGCCGCGGTCGACGGTGTCCGCAGCGAGAGCGAGGGCGTGGAGCCGTCGCGACGCGTCGTCGTTCTGCTTGGCTGAGCTTTAGTTACAAAGGTGTAGTTCATTTGCGGCGACGGTGCCGTAGGGAGTGCGGAGGATGTTTCACGTGAAACATGGACCGGTCCCCGCGGCACCGGACGCCGCGGCGGAGGTCTTCGGAGATCGTCTGGAGACCGCCGAGCGGTACGCGGCAATTCTGGCCGGTGCCGGTGTCGAGTGGGGTCTGATTGGTCCGCGGGAAGTGGACCGGCTCTGGGATCGACACATTCTCAACAGCTCGGCTCTCGGAGAGCTTCTGGCTCCCGATGAGCGCATCGCCGATATCGGCAGCGGCGCCGGCCTCCCGGGTATCCCGTTGGCCCTGGCGCGCCCCGATGTTCATGTCACGTTGATCGAGCCGCTGCTGCGCCGCAGCGAGTTCTTGCGTGAAGTGGTTGACGAGTTGGGCCTCGACGCGGCGGTGGTCCGCGGTCGGGCAGAGGACTCCGAGGTCCGCAAATTCGTAGGCGAGTTGGATGTGGTGACATCGCGTGCGGTCGCCTCGCTGGATAAGTTGACGCGCTGGAGCATGCCGCTGCTGCGCGTCGACGGAAGAATGCTCGCCCTCAAAGGCGAGCGCGCTGAGGCTGAGATTGAAGAGCACCGGCGTGTGATGGCTTCCCTGGGTGCAGTCGATGCCAGGGTGGTGAAATGTGGCGTGAACTATTTGAACCCACCCGTAACCGTGGTCGCCGTGCGGCGCGGAGCGGTGAGACCGGGCAGCCGGTCAACGGGCAGAGCCTCCGGGTCGCGGGGGAGATCGGGCAGGAGATGAGGATGGGTTCTGATAGGCAGGCAGCCGCTGGCGGGGGTGCTCGGCCCGCCGTTTCACGTGAAACGGTTTCACGTGAAACATGGAAAAACGGTGGCACTACCCCGTGGTCCACGGACGCCAGCATGGACACCCCGATTGCGGCCGAGGCGGAGCAGGCGACTCGCGTGCTCCACACCTCGCACGGGCAGCTTCCCCGGCCGGCGCGTCAACGCGTGTTCACGATCGCGAATCAGAAGGGCGGCGTCGGCAAGACGACCACCGCGGTGAACGTCGCCGCCGCGCTCGCGCTGCAGGGATTGCGGACGTTGGTGATCGATCTCGATCCGCAGGGCAATGCCAGCACGGCTCTTGGCATCGAGCACCGGCCCGGGACCCCGTCATCCTACGAGGTCCTCATCGGGGATATCCCGGTGGAGGAGGCGCTCCAGCAGAGCCCGCACAGCGACCGGCTGTTCTGCATTCCCGCGACGATCGATCTGGCCGGTGCTGAGATCGAGTTGGTCAGCATGGTGGCTCGTGAGGGGCGGCTGCGCTCGGCGCTCGCGGCCCTGGCGAACCACAACTTCGACTACGTGTTCATCGACTGCCCGCCGTCCCTCGGATTGCTGACCATCAACGCTCTGGTGGCTGCCCCCGAGGTCCTGATCCCGATCCAGTGCGAGTACTACGCGCTGGAAGGTGTGGGGCAGCTGCTGCGCAACATCGAGATGGTGAAGGCGCATCTGAACCCGGAGCTGTCGGTGTCCACCGTGATACTGACGATGTACGACGGGCGGACCAAGTTGGCGGATCAGGTGGCCGAGGATGTGCGGGAGCACTTCGGTGACAAGGTGTTGCGGACGGTCATCCCGCGGAGCGTGAAGGTTTCGGAAGCGCCCGGATACGGGATGACGATCCTCGATTACGATCCGGGTTCCCGTGGCGCGTTGAGCTATCTCGATGCGAGCCGCGAGATCGCAGAGCGCGGGGCGCCGCCCCGCGGTCGCTAGGCGCCAGTAACCACCAGCAGCAGACAGACAGCGGACGGCAGCGATGAGCAGGAGACGACCATGAATCAGCCGGCACGGAAGCGGAGTGGCCTTGGCAGGGGACTGGCAGCCCTCATTCCGACCGGTCCCGCTGAGGACGGTACCGACGCCCTGAGCCCAAGGATCGGTGCGACCGCGGCGGACGTTCTGCTCGGTCCATCGTCCAACTCTGGTGATGGCGGGGCGGCGGCCCCGACATCCCCCGCGCACGATGGGGCGGACCCTGTCCTGACCGCCGGTGAAGTCGGCGCGACGTATCGCGAGATCGATCCCAGCCTGATCCAGCCGAATCCGCGTCAGCCCCGCCAGGTGTTCGACGAGGAGGCGCTCAGCGAGCTGGTGCACTCCATCCGCGAGTTCGGATTGATGCAGCCGATCGTTGTCCGCGCTGTCGAGGAGAACGGTCAATCCCACTACCAGTTGGTGATGGGCGAGCGCCGCTGGCGGGCCGCACAGCAGGCCGGCCTGGAGACGATCCCCGCGATCGTCCGCGAGACCGGCGACGACAACATGCTGCGCGACGCGCTGCTGGAGAACATCCACCGGGTACAGCTCAACCCACTGGAAGAGGCCGCCGCCTACCAACAGCTGCTCGACGAATTCGAAGTCACCCACGATGAACTCGCCGCCCGGATCGGGCGCTCGCGGCCGCTGATCTCCAACATGATCCGGTTGTTGAGGCTGCCGATCGCCGTGCAGCGTCGCGTGGCGGCCGGCGTGCTGTCCGCGGGCCATGCACGGGCGCTGCTCGCCCTGGAGGGGGGAGCGGAGAAGCAAGAGGAGCTGGCCGCCCGGATCATCGCCGAGGGTATGTCGGTGCGGGCGACTGAGGAGGCCGTGACACTGGCCAACCGAGACGGCAACACCGCGCCGCCGGCACCTCGGCGCAAGCCGATTCAGATGCCGGGTCTGCAGGACGTTGCTGAACGGCTCTCGTCAGCCTTCGATACTCGGGTCACCGTGAGTCTCGGCAAACGAAAAGGCAAGATTGTGGTCGAGTTCGGGTCGGTTGACGATTTGCAGCGCATTGTCGAAATTATGAGCGCCGAAGAGCACTGAGAACCCACGACCAACGACACCAGGTTGTTCCGTCACTGTGACACATCAGTGATCAGCGCCCGGAGTCGCGAGCACCACATAGCGCAAAGCATCTGTGCGGCATAGCATTTCACTTTGGAGGCGGAGCTCGATGAGATTTTCGGGGCGCAGTGGTCCGACTCCGGCGGACTCTCCTATTCTTGAGGGGCAGCCACGCACAAAGTGTGAAAGCCAGGGACCTCAGTGACAGCACGAATCACACCGCTTCGGCTCGAGGGCTTCGAGCAGCTGCCCAAGCATGCGCGGCGCTGTGTGTTCTGGGAAGTCGATCCGTCCACAGTGGGCGACGACCACCTGACGGACCCTGAATTCGAAAAAGAAGCCTGGCTCTCGATGGTGATGCTCGAGTGGGGGTCGTGCGGTCAGCTTGCGGTCACCGCTCGCCCGGATGGACCGGCAGGGGAGCCAGGTGCTGGGCCAGACGCCGGCTCCGGTGCCGAGATCGATCTGGCGATCCGAGCCGGCGTAGCTGACTCCGAGATGTCAGCCGCGGGCGATGACTGGACGGCTCCAGCCATCATCGACGATCCGTGCCTGGGCTTCGCGTTCTATGCACCCCCGGGTGCGGTGCCGCGGGCCCGGCTCTTTCCGACTGCTCCGGTGAGCGCCGATGCGATTCTTCTGACCGCGGTCGGTGTGGAGTGCGCCGACGACCGCGAGCTGTTGTCCCAGAGTCTGCTTGCCGCGGTGGTCAATGATCTGGTGCGGCGCGGTGTTCGGGCATTGGAGGCGTTCGGCTACACCTCGGCCGTGGCTGAAACGGCCGACAGCGGCGAGCTGCCCGTCGAGTTATCTCCGGTGGTGGCAGTGCTGGGGGACTGCTCGGTTGACGATTGCATGCTGTCATCCGATTTTCTCGAAGACGTCGGGTTCACGGTCGTGGCACCGCACCCGTACTTCCCGCGGCTGCGCCTGGAACTCGACAAGGGACTCGGCTGGAAGGCTGAAGTCGAGGCCGCGCTCGAGCGCCTGTTGGAGAACGCTCGGATAGAGTTGCCGATCGGTGCGGGGATGTCCGGAGCCGGCGTCGGCGCGAAAAGCGTTGTCCGACAGACCAGCCTGACGTAACCGCCATCGGCAGATCGTGCCGGCAGGCTGAGCAGTCTCGTCGGCCGGCTGCGGGGCGGCTCGAGCGCTGGCTATGCGGCTCGAGGCCGCAACGGTGAGCTTGTCGGCTTGTTGGGCAGGACTGCTGGACCGAAGGTTGGAAGTGACGACGGTGGAGCCCTAGCCTGTGGTCATGCCAGCTGTGGGGCGGTATGCCAAGGGTGAGGTCAAACGTGCGGAGATCAAGGCGGCCGCACTGGCGCTACTGGAGCGTGATGGCGAGGCCGGCGCATCGATGCGGCTGATCGCCAAGGAGGCCGGAATCAGCCTGGCGGGCGTGATGCACTACTTCCCGACGCGCGATCTCCTGCTCACCGAGATACAGCGTGACGGCGACGCGAAATTCGAAGAGTGGTACCGGAATTCGGATGTCGATATCGACCCCGGTGAGGCGCTCGCGCAGGCCATGGTGGACAAGGCGAGCAAGCCCGGATCGGGAACGGTCTACCTTTCGTTGGCGGCCGCCGCGGCGATCGACCCGTCGCATCCGGCCGCGCAGTATCTGCGGGAACGGTACGTGCGGATACGCGATGTCGTCGCTGATTACGTGAGGCGGCGACAGGCCGCGGGTACCCTGCCCGAGTATGTTGACGCCGAATTCGTTGCCGCGGCACTGATTTCCGCAGCTGATGGCATCCAGATCCAATGGATGTCCGATCCGTCGATCGACATGGGCGGCCATGTCCGCGCCGTGTGGGAGAGGCTCCTCTCCCGATAAAACAGTGCAGTGTATGGTTTTCGTATGGTCATGAAGTGGAACAGGATCGTGTTGGCGTCCGCCGTGCTCGCCGCATTGAGTACGTCCGCCTGTGACGCGCAGCCAGAGGCCACGCAGCCGGTGGCCTGGGACCGCGATTTCTACTGGGGCACTGCCACCGCCGGATACCAGGTGGAAGGAGATGCGCCCGACAGTAACTGGCGCCGGTACGTCGACCGGACAGCCAACAAACCAGTGACGCCCGCCTCCGATCCCCTGGGCGCCGGCGCGGTCGACCCGTACCAACAGGCCGTCGACTTCCGACACCGCTACCACGAGGACATCGCCAACGCGCATGCCATGGGTGTCAACACTTTTCGCCTCGGCATCGAATGGGCGCGGGTGATGCCCGAACCGGGCAAGTGGGACGAGAAAGAGCTGGCGTACTACGACGACGTGGTCGCGACGCTGCACAAGAACGGCATGACCCCGATGATCACGCTGATGCACTGGGTATATCCAGGGTGGATCGCCGACCGGGGTGGATTCATGAACAACGTGGGGGCGTTCGAGGATTTCGCCACGGCGGTCACCAAACGCTATGCGGGACAAGGTGTGCTGTGGGTGAGCATCAACGAACCGCTGGCCTTCGGGGCGATGGAGCTACGCACCGGCGCGATCAAACCAGACCAGTTCAACACATTCCTCGACCGAGTGGCCGACGCCCACCGCGCTGTGTACCGCGCGGCGCACGACGCCGATCCGGACGCCAAGGTCACTTCCAACGAGGCGTATATCTCGCCGGAAGTGTTGGCGCAGTTCGCCGGTCTCGGAATCAAGGGCCTCGAGGGCTCCTTCTTCGACCGGATCAAGGACAGCCTCGACTACCTCGGGTTCGACTACTACACCGGAACAGCCCACGACAACCCGGCCTCGGCGCAGAGCCTGATGGCGCGATGGAACACCAAACTGCAGGCCGAGGACATCTACTATGTGGCGCGCCACTACGCCCAGCAGTATCCGGGCCTGCCGATCTACGTCGTCGAGAACGGGATGGTCACCGACAACGGTAATCCGCGGTCCGACAGGGTGACCCGGTCGCAGTATCTCGAGGACACGGTGTTCTGGCTGCAGCGAGCCAAAGCCGACGGTGTCCCGATCATCGGCTACAACTACTGGTCGTTGGTCGACAACTACGAATGGGGAAGCTACCGGCCACGTTTCGGCCTATATACGGTCGACGCCCTGGGTGACCCGACACTCAAGCGCGTTCCCACCGACGCTGTGGCGACCTATACGCAGATCACGCGCGACGGTGGCACCGCTCCGGGATACCAGCCCGTTCTCCCCGCGGCGAAGTGCTCGACGACCGTTGGCGAGGACAGCTGCGAGCCACTGGATCCGAACGGTCCAGTCGCCGAGCTGAAGTGAGTTCGAGCGCTCAATCTGATCACGTGATCCACCAGATGTGAGGTGTCACATGACGAAACAACCATCGGGTGGCGGGGTGCTCGGTTGCAGGGGCTGAACCGGCGTTCAGGCAGAACCGGCGCTCACGCGCCGCGGCTCGCCTGTTCGACCGAAAGCTCATGCGCCAACAACTCGGCAAAGGTGAATGTTCCTGTCGGCCGGTCGTTCTTGCCCAACAGATACAGCCGCTTGACGGCGGCAAGGATGCCCTCGGCGATCGCATCACGGGTATGGGTGGACAGCAGCAGACCACGATCGTGCGGGTTGGTGATGTAGCCGATGTCGACCTGAACGGTGGGCATCCGGGTCAGCCGCAGCAGATCCCAGGTGCGTCCGTGGGACCGGCAGTCACGTAAACCGGTGCGCGCCACAACTTCTCGCTGAATGAAGTCGGCAAGATTGCGGCCGATGGTCGACACCGAACCGTGCGAATTGCCGAAGTGAAATGAGGCCACCCCATTGGCTGAGGGGGAGCGCTGACTCTCACACCGCAGGCTGATCATCAGATCGGCGCCGACCGTATTGGCGGTGGCGGCACGTTCGGTGTCCAGCGGGCTGCGGTTGGCCGGCCGGGAGATGAACGTCTCCATGCCGATCGCGGTCATCCGGCCTTCCAGCCGACTTGCCAAGTCCCACAAGATGTCCGCTTCGCTGATCGGACCGTCGGGCCCGTTCATGATCATGCCGTGGTCTGCTCCGCCGCGGCCCGGATCGATGATGACATGCTTACCGGACAGCTGCGGCCCGGAGCGACGTACCAGCTCCTCTTCCCGGATCGCATGTGGCGACCCGCCGGTCACCCGCGAACCCAGGAAATACAACGAGCGCAACGTTTCCGGTCCACAGATACCGTCGGGGTACAGCCCGTACTCACGCTGGTACGAGGACAACGCGTTGTGGGTCTGCAGGCCGAAATGCCCATCGACCATGCCGGTATAGAAACCGAGGTCCTGTAGGCGGGCTTGCAGGGTGGCCACGTCGTCGCCGTACATGGGCGCACCGAACTGGTGGGTCAGGGTGCGGGCCCCGAGCCGGTAGGAGGCCTCGCGCAGTGCGCGATAGGTGGCCTCCCCGACGATTCCGTCCACCAACAGGCCACGGTGCTGCTGAAATGCCCGGACGGCGCGGTCGAGCTCGTCATCGAACGCGTCGAGCGCAACATGCCTACCGGTGCTCAGGTCGGCGTCAGGACCGTCCATCAGACCCAACGCGGCCAGCGACGCCCGGATCTCGGTGACTGCTCCGCCACGGTCACCGCGACGCAGACTCGACATTCGGCCCCTCCATGCTGGTTTCCGGCCGTCTGCCGGGCTAGCTAGCCAGCATTGTCTCAGATTTCGGCCACATACCGGAAAACGCCAGGCGTATCCGGGGTGTGTGTGGTGTCAGTGAACTCAGAGTGCGTCGGCAAGCTCGCGCAGGAGCGCGGCCTTGCCTTTGGCCCCCACGATGCGCTTGACCGGCTGGCCGTCCTTGAAAAGGATCAGCGTCGGGATCGACACCACCTGGAAGTCGCGGGCGGTGGCCGGATTGGCGTCGACGTCGATCTTGGCGACCCGCAACTCGCCGGCCTTCTCCCCGGCGATCTCCTCGAGCACCGGGGCCACCATCTTGCACGGCCCGCACCAGGTGGCCCAGAAATCCACCAGCACCGGTGTGCTGCTGGTCAGGACATCGGTCGAGAACGAATCGTCGGTGACCGTTACGGTTGCGCTGTCAGCACTCATGGAGATCTCCTGTCGGGTCGAAATCTGTTGGTGGTCAGTCGTTATCGGCGAGCCAGCGCTCGGTGTCGATCGCCGCCGAACAGCCGCTGCCCGCAGCGGTGATGGCCTGGCGGTAGGTGTGGTCGACAAGGTCGCCCGCGGCGAACACGCCGTCGAGCGTGGTGGCGGTGGTACGGCCGAGGACCTCCACGTAGCCCTCGTCGTCGAGATCGATCTGGCCGCGCACCAGTTCCGAGCGGGGATCGTGACCGATCGCCACGAACACGCCGGTGACCTCGAGCTTGGATTCCTCGCCGGTGACGGTGTCACGCAGCCGCACGCCGGTGACCTTCGGATCGCCCTCGATCTGGGTGATCTCGGTGTTGGTCAGGAAGGTGATCTTCTCGTTGGCGCGGGCCCGCTCCAACATGATCTTGGAGGCGCGGAACTCCTCGCGGCGGTGGATCAGGGTCACCGAGCGGGCGAATCGGGTGAGGAATGTCGCTTCCTCCATCGCCGAGTCACCGCCGCCGACCACGATGATGTCCTCATCACGGAAGAAGAAGCCGTCGCAGGTGGCGCAGGTGCTCACACCCATGCCGGTCAGTGCTTCCTCGCCGGGCACACCCAGGTGGCGCGCAGCGGCGCCCATGGCCAGGATCACCGACCGGGCCTGGTGGGTTTCATCGCCGACGGTGACGGACTTCACCGGGCCGGTGAGGTCGACCGCGTCGACGTCCTCCATGCGCAGATCCGCACCGAAGCGCAGGGCCTGCTCCCGCATCTCGTCCATCAGCTCGGGGCCGGTGATGCCTTCGCGGAATCCCGGGTAGTTCTCGACCTCGGTGGTGGTCATCAACGCGCCGCCGAATTGCGTGCCCTCGAACACCAGCGGCTTGAGCTGGGCGCGGGCAGCGTAGATGGCTGCGGTGTATCCGGCGGGGCCGGAACCGATGATGATGACGTCGTGAACCGTCGCTGAGGTGGACATGTAAGCCTTTCTGCCGTACTCGGCACGGGTTGCAACGTCAGCCTAGGCCCGATGTGTTCCCAGGTGAGTTGTAGGACAGACTACGGATGTTTCACCGGGCGTTTGATCACGGTCTGGGCCAGTGACCCGGCGTGACCGGTATCGCAGTCCGCGGCGAGCACCACGGCGACGACGGCGTCGGGTGGGTCGGGCGTTTTCGGGGGTACCACGACCAGCACACCGTGTTGACCGGCCACCTCGAGCGGCTTGGCGCCCAGAATCCGGACACCAGAGGGGTACCCCAGTGCGGTGAGGCAGGCGGTGCGGCGCTTCGCGTCGGTCAGGGGCCCCAGGTCAGGTGGTTCCGACAGCAGGCCCAGGATCTGGGATTCGGACAGCCCGACCTCGCCGCGTGGCGGTGAGACCGTGATCTGGCCGAGGCTGACCCTCGTCGAGGGTGCCTGACCTGCCGGGCGCACCAGTACGACGCCGCCGAGCACGGCGGCCGCTGTGGCCGCCCCGGCGCCGGCCACAGCCGCGATCGACTTCCAGCGTTTCGTGGACGGTTTCGCTGGGGCCGGTTCGGCCCGCAGCGCCTCGGACAACCGGGCACTGACCTCGGCGGGCACCGGGGGAGCGGATTGTGAATCCGCACCCAGCTCCCGGAGATCGCGGCGCACCCGATCGAGGGCGGCCAGGGTGCTCCTGGCCTCGGGGCCGGCCAGCGGGTCGGTGCGCACACGCCGGCGGATGTCCGCGGCGGTGGCGTCGTCGAGCAGGCCGGCCTGCAGATCAGCCAGGAGCTCAGCAGGAATCGGGCCGTCCGACGGCACTCGGGGCGTGCTGCCGTTCATCGGCTTCAAAATACTGGAGCAGGCGGGCCAGCTTGTGTCTGGCGCGGGCGCAGCGGCTCTTCACGGTGCCCTCGGCCACCCCGAGCAACTGCGCCGTCTCGGCCACCGAATAACCCTGCATGTCGACCGCCACCACCGCGGTACGCTGCTCGACCGGCAGCTGCATGAGCGCCCGCTCCACCACGATGGCGGTGGCCACCCGCGGTGCCGGGTCACCGGCCGGGTCGTGCAGGTGAAGCAGATGACCGAACTCGTACTGGGACACCGTCGGCTGGGTACGCGACCGGCGCACCCGGTCCAGGCAGGCGTTGACCACGATCCGATACAGCCAGCTGCTGACCGCCGAGTCATGGCGGAACGACGCGGCCGTCCGATGCGCCGAAAGCAGGGCCTCCTGCACGGCGTCGTCGGCGTCTTCGTGGTGGCGGCTGGTCAGAAATGCCAAGCGGCGCAACTGCCGATGGTGTCGGAGGACCAGCTCCTCGAACGCGTATCGGTCCCCGGCGACGTGGGCGGCCAGCAGTTCGGCATCAGAACGCGTGACGGTGTCATGCCCCCGCAGCTCCTCCGTGGCCGGCGTGCCGGCTCCCCCGAACCTTCTCACACGCTGAACCTAAACGCTGTCGGGCAGCGGCCTGGACACTTGTTTGCTCCGCGCGCTATAACTCCTGGTCAACGCCCCAACTCGGCTGGGGATGACGGTTCAGGACGCCGCTTTGATGGTGACTTCGGAGATGTCGGTGCGGCTCTTGCCGTCCACGGTGCCCAGCGTCGAGATCCACACCAGGACGTATGAGGTCGACGACGCCTTGTTCACCGAGATGGTGTTGGAGCCGGGCTTCAGCGGGGTAGCCGGGGTCAGCTCGGTGGTGTCCGACAGTGACGACGGGGTGGCGGACTGGGCCGAGCGGATCTGCACCGAGGTGCCGGTGCTCGTCACGTTGAGGGTGACCGAGCCGACGACGGTCGGCTGCGGCAACTGCAGCATCAGGCCGACACCGTTCTTGAACCCGGGGAACGGGGAGGGATCCGAATAGGTGTCGGTGGACCACGCTGTGCCGGTGTTGCCGTCGATGGCCTGTCCGGCGGTAGCCGGTGAATCGGCTTCACCCTCAGGCGAGAACACCGTGGCCCGAACGGGTTTCACCGTGCTTCCGGTGGCGGCCGAGGAAGTGTCCTGGGTTCCGTCGCTACTCGACGGCGCGTTCAGGCCGAGCTCATCCCGGTTGAGACCGCCGCCGACGTCGCCGAAGATGCTGTTGAGCACCGAGGCCATCACCAGCAGCGCCACCAGGATGATCCCGGCGCCGACGCTGATCCCGATGATCAGGCCCTTGCGGCGCCGCGCTTCGGCGGCTTCGTGTTCCTCGGGCGTCTCGTGCACCCGGACCGGGGCGGCCGGAGCCGGGGTCTCCTCGACCGACCCCAACAGCTCGGTCCGATCCGCGATGGCGGTGGCCTGTTGCAGCAGATTCAAAAGGGTTGGAGCACTCCGGATCCCACCACCAGGCTGGACGGCGCGAGCGGCTGCAGCCGAGATCTGGAACGGGATGTCGCGGTCGACTGCGCGCGGCTCGACCGGCTGCCCGGCCTGGTCCAGGGCGGCAGGCTCCAAGCCGCTGCGCGACCCGGACTCCGGCAGCGGCCACCGATTCACCAGCAGCGCGTAGAGAGCCGCACCGATACCCCGGATGTCGTCGTCAGGTGTGGCGTCGGGCATGGTGGCCGGGAAGGCAAGCGCCACATCGCCTTCGATGCTGACCCGCACCCGGCCCGGGTGATCGATCGACAGCGCAACCCCGGCACGATGGGCGGCCTCGGCGGCAGCGGCCAGCGACTGGATGGCCCGCGCCCCACCGATCGGGGACGGCGAGGTATCGGCCACCTCCGCCAGCGAGCCGCCGCGAATCCACTCAGAGACGATCAGGCCGCCTGATCCGCTGTGGGCCACATCGAGCACGCGCGCGATACCGGGAACGTCGATGCGGCTGAGTTTGAGGGTGCGCGAAAGGATCTCCTGCACCTGCGCGTCGGACATGGTGGCGTCCGGGTCGACGAAGGTCAGCGCCACCTGACGGTCCAGTGCGGTATCCAGCGCCTGCCAGAACTGCAGGTGCGGTGGGCCGCCGTGGAACACGAGCAGCCGGTAGCGGCCCTCGGCGATCGTCGCCCCCGGAATGAGGTGCACATCTTCTTCGGACGATTCCAGTGCGGCATCGTTGGGAGAGGCGAACGAGATCGGCTCACGGGTCGGATCGCCGCCGTAGTCGGTGAGTGGGCGCGTCGCCCCGTTCGACCGACCCGCGGCCGCGTCGTCGGAAGCGGCGCCCTCGGCCGGTGTGGTGGCTTCCGGACCGGCAGGGGCCACGTCCGGTTGGAACTCGTCGGCGGCCGGACGCGGCAACTTCGTCGTATCGGTTGTCATGCCGGAACTCGACGTGGAGTCCAGTGCCGGGCCGTCCGCAGATTCGTCGGTCACCGGTGATCCTTTCCACATCCCCGCCCCGGCAACACCTGCCGGACTCCCGCCTCCGGCGGCTGCCGGGCTTGACGGCCACCCAGTGGGAGCAGAATTCCTCTGATCAGGGTACGTGACGGGCATGGGCGGATGAGGCCCGACGGGCGGCGCAATTGTTTGCGCGGCTACCTTTCCGGCCTCCGGCAGCGGCGCGATACGCCCACGCCCGAGTCGGCGGCGGACCATGGCCAGCGCCGACTGGGCCTCGGGCACCCGGGCCGCGAGCATCACGCCGGCAATGATCGGGACCATGATCACGCCGAGGACAACCAGGCGCAGCAGCGAACCCCCGGCACCGGCACGCGCGGTCAGTGCGTCCAACCCCAGCAGCCGGTCGGCCGCGTGGGCCACCAGGCTTGCGATCAACGAGGCCGCGATGGTCACCAGGATCGTGCGGATGACGGCGTCGCGCAGCAGCCGTCCGCCACGCGGTCGGAGGTTGGCCTTCAGCAGCAGATGGCCGACCACCGCCCCGGCCGCGAAACCAAGACCGTTGGCCAGGCCCAGGTAGCCGGCCACCATGTTGGGGTTGTCGGTCAGGTGGGGTGCGGCGATCGAGCCGATGATCTTGACGATCGTGATCACGACGATGATCAGGATCGGTGTCCACGGCTGCTCCCGTGCGTAGAACACCCGCAACTGCAGCAGCACCAGCGCGTAGGGGATCAGGGTGAAGGCCGAGAGCGTGATCGCCATCCCGAGGTACCCGGCGTCGGCGGCGCTGAAGTTGCCGTACGCGAACAGTGCGCTGCCGATCGCCGGCCCGCCGACGGTCATCATCGCCACGATCGGGATCAGCGTGACCATGGTCAGGCGGGTGGCCAGGGAAAGATCGTCGAGGACGGCGGGGACGTCGTCTGCCGCCGCGTTGCGGCTCAGGCGCGGCATCACCACGGTCAGCACCGTGACGCCGATCATGCCGAACGGCAGCTGCAGCACCAGCCAGGTGTAGTTGTAGATGGCCGGGCCGGAGGCGGAGGCCGAACTGGCGATCTGGTTGCCGACGATCAGGCCGATCTGGCTGACCAGCACGTAGAGCACCATCGCGGCAGCCATGGTGCCGAACTTCTTCAGCCGGGCGTCGATACCCCACAGCGGCCGCAGGCTGACCCGCTCGGCGCGGATCGCCACGAACAGGACCGCAGCCTGGACCACCACACCCAATGTGGTGCCGACGCCCAGGACCACCAGCTTGGCCGTGCCCAGCTCGACCGGATCGCTCGACAACTCACCGGGCACCAGGACGAAGACGCCCAGTGTCACGATCGCCACCACGTTGTTGAGAACGGGGGCCCAGGCCGGGGGGCCGAATACGTTGCGGGTGTTGAGGATCGCGCCGAACACCGAGGTCAGCCCGTAGAACAGCACCTGCGGCAGGAGCAGGTAGGCGAACGCGACGGTCAGCGGATCGTTCACCTGCGGATCGCTGCCGAGCATCAGCCGGACCAGCAGCGGGGCGCACAGCACCGAGAGCACGGTGGTGACCAGCAGCAGGGTGGTGGCCAGCGTCACCAGCCGGCGGATGAATGCGGTGCCGCCGTCGGGGTCGTCGCGCTCGGCCCGGGCCAGCACCGGCACGAAGATCGCGGTGAACGTGGCTTCGAGCACCAGCGCGGCGACCATGTTGGGCAGCTGGTTGGCCACCGAGAACGAGCTCGTCAGCGGTCCGCCGAGCAGGGCCATCAGCAGAACGAACCGGAGGAACCCGGTGATGCGCGAGATCAGCGTGGCGAACGCCATGCCCCATGACCGTGACACGACCGCGGAGTCGGACAGCTCCGCGCGTCCGGCCGGCCGGGCCGGGCCGGTCGCGTGCGGAATCCTCGGCGGGCCGGGTGGCCGGGCCGTGTTGGGGTCGGGGGAGGTCATCTGGGTCGGTCCGGACTGTGTTCGGCGGCCGCCTTCGGGGCGGCCTCGACAGCGTCTCCGCTGCCGGTGTCATTGTTGAACGCCATCGCGACGTCGAGCGGGTCAGGGTGTTCGCCCGGCGGGATGAGGTCCGCGCGGTCGGGCTGGCCGCGGAAGCGGTGCCACAACCGGCGACCGGCGAGCGCCACGAGCACCGCCCCGGCCGACAGCGTGATGAAGAACAGCACCTTGCCGTAGGCGTTGGAATGCACCGACAAACGCACCGGCTCACCGAGGGTCAGACCGTCGGCGGTCTGCAGGCTGACGTCGACGGCCACCCGCTGGGTGAAGTGCACCTCGATCGGTACCCGCAGCGGCAGGTAGCCGGGCGGCAGTTCGATCTCGCCCATGTCGGTGACGGTCATGCCGGGCGGCGTATCGACGTGCAGCCGGACCCGTACCGGCACCGGCAGGTCGTTGCGCAACGCCAGCGGGAGCGGGCTGCGTTCGGTGGCCAGCGTGTACGCCCCACCCGGGTTGACGATCGTCACCGCGCCGAACATGTCGTTGACGCTGCGGCTGACCGTCTGCAATCGCTGCTCGGCGAGCCCCTCACGGGCCTCCGGCGGCACGGACTGGCTGAGCGCCCGCAGCATGTCCTCCCGCAGCGGCGCGGTGTACTGCATGCCGGTCAGCCCGGTGCGCTCGTCGGTGGTCAGCGCGGCGGTCAGCCCCCACAACCGGCTGATCACCGCCGCGATGCCGCTGTTGATGTTCTCGTCGATGCTGCTGCGCGGGTTGCCGAGGGAGTCCGGCGGCGGGGGCGCCACGGGCTCGGGCGGTACGGCGTTGCTCTCGGCGATCACCGCGGGCAGCGGGCGCGGCACGGCCAGCCCGGCGTGGATCGTGGTGGCCACCGACGTCAGGATGGCCTGCGCGTCGTCGGCGTCGAGGGACCACACCAGCGGTGGCATCAGGATCTGGGTCCGGGGTTCCTCGGTGGGCGTGAGCCCGCGCCACAGCAGAGCACCCAGCGCATCCTGGCGGCGTGCGGTCTGCGAGTCGTGGCGTACCGGGATCTCCAGTGACGGGTCCAGGTAGGACGGCGCCACCGGGTCGGTGCCCGCACCGGCCAGCGCGGCACCGACGGCCGGGTCGAATCCGGCGGCCACGACCTCTGGCCGGTACCGCAGCGGCGCGACGTCGGCGGTCTCGGGAGCGCCGGTTTCCGAGTCCTGGGCCGCGATGTGAGCGGCCGAGATGGCGACCGTCTGGCCCTGGGCGGCCAGCAGGTCCAGGGCCGGCCGGGTGAGGGGGCCGTCGCCCAGGATGCTGGCCCCGCGGATCGAGGCGACGCCCAGAATCTGGTCGACGATGTCGCCGGCACCGTTGGTGGCGATCGCGCTCAGGCCCGGATCGCCGACCCGCTGCAGTGCGGTCAGATCGGCTTGCGCGTAGTTGGTGGGCGCCACGCAGAGCCGTGCGGCCAGGGCGCGCAGTCGATTCAGCCAGCCGATGGCGGCCTCCTGGCCGGTACCGGGGCGAGTCGGGGTCCTGGGCCCGGCGTCGGGCCCGTCGTTGACGACGTAGCCGCCCGTCATCGCGTTGACCGTGACCAACAGATCGGGGTCGACGGCAAGGCACAGGGTGGCTCGCATCTGGCCGCCGGAGTCGACGGTCGGCCCGGTGGCGAAGTCGGCTGCCGACAGCAATGTGTCGAGCCGTCCGCCCGGGGCCAGCGAGGCGGCGAGGCTGTCGTCGACCAGGCGTACGGGCGTCGTTCCACCGGGGGCGCCCGGGGCCAGCCGCGGCCGGTCGGCCAACGGCCAGAGCATGGTCATCCGTACCGGCTGCGACGTGTCCGGCGGTACCACCGAATTGAGGGTGTCCGCGGCTGACATCGAGTCGGTGCTGTTGTCTGCTTGCCGGTCGGACGGTACGCCGAGGACGGGCAGCAGGAAGCGGGCATCGTCGAGTTTGGCCGGGGCCCCGTAATCGGGCGTGCCGTTGACGTTGATCAGTACGGGGTAGACGCCGGGTTCGGTGATGTGCAGCGATCCGGCACCTTCGGCGCGCAGGGGGTAGGCCAGCGTGAATCCCACCGACTGGCCGCGCTGCAACTCCGGTGCCAACGTGACGAAGTCGGCCACGGGCTCGAACCGGTCACCGTCTCCGGTGAGGTCGGTGCGCAGCTGGCTCGATGAGGTCACGGCCTTGGCGTGCTCCATCCGGATGTCTACGTCGCGTACCGGCCGGTCGCCGACGTTGAGTACGGCCCCGCTGACCGTCAGCACCGATTCACTGGTGGTGGTGACGACGTTGGGGGTGACGCGGTCGATCCGGATCTGCAGGAACGGCAGGGCACCGGGTTCGCTTGCGCCCGCACGGGGCAGGAGTACGGGGAGCGCGGCGGTGGACCACACCGAGAACAACAACACCACCGCTACAAGCACCACTGTGTGCGCCAGGAGGGAAACCCCTCGGCGCACCGCCGGGGCGGCGGTCACGGTCCCTGTCCGCATCCGTTCGTGCGCCGGCGGGGCTGGGGTTGCGCAGGGTCGTCGCGGCGGTGATTGCGGGCATGTGAATGGGTCTGGGGACGGCGCCGGGGCGCGCTGCGGGGCAGCGGCGGCAAGGAGCCGGGACCGTCGGTGTGCAGCTTGTCGATGAGTTCCCCGGCCACTTCGGCGAGCTTGCGCTCGTCGGCGTAGGCCAACCGGGAGGGCAGATCCCGCAGCGGGACCCAGGCGACCTCGGTCACCTCGACGTCGTCGTCGGACAGCTCCCCGCCCTGAAAGCGCAGGAGGTAATGGTGCACGGTCTTGTGCACCCGGCGGCCCTCGGTGACGAACCAGTAGTCGATGCTGCCGAGCGCGGCCAGCACGTCACCGCGGATACCGGTTTCTTCGGCGACCTCGCGGATCGCGGTCTGCTCGGCCGTCTCGCCGAGTTCGATGTGCCCCTTGGGCAGCGACCACAGCATCCGGCCGCGGCGATCGACCCGGCCGATCAACGCTGCCACCTGGGTGTCCTTGGGGCCGTCGATTCCGTCGATGACCAGACCTCCGGCCGACGTCTCGTGCACGGTGCGCAGCCGCTCCGGTGGCCGGCGCGGCCGCGATTTGTGCTGCTTGGACTGGTCACGCGGGGTGGGTGCGGGATTCGGGGAACCGGCGGTCGCCTCGCTGGGGCCGGCGGCGTCATTGCCCTGATCACCGGCCGGGGGCCCCGCCGCCCTTTGTGCACGACGACGGCCACGACGCCGGCTGCGGCGCCGTCGTGGTTTGGCCTGTTCGCCGTCCGACACCCAAGCGATAGTAGCTGCCACGGGGTTGGCCTCCTGCCCCACTCGCCGGTTGTGACCACACTGCGAGCATTAGGCTCATCGAACGTGTCCGACGCTGTTGTTACTGATGCCGAATTGTTGGCAGGCGCACTGGTCTCGCTGAACCACCGCGCCGAGGTACTGCGCGGGCTCGGTGCGGTGTTCGCCGCGGCGGGTCACGAGCTGTATCTCGTCGGCGGCAGTGTGCGCGACGCCCTGCTGGGCCGGCTGACCGAGCACAGCGATCTCGATTTCACCACCGACGCCCGCCCCGAGCAGATGTTGAAGCTCCTGCGTCCGTGGGCTGACGCGCTGTGGGATACCGGGATCGACTTCGGCACCATCGGCGTCGGCAAGGGTGAGCACCGGCTGGAGATCACCACGTTCCGGGCGGACAGCTATGACCAGGTGTCGCGAAATCCGACTGTCGAGTTCGGCGACAACCTCGGAGACGATCTGGTCCGCCGCGACTTCACCGTGAACGCGATGGCGGTACGCATCACGGCCGACGGCCCAGCCGAATTCCATGATCCCCTGGGCGGTTTGGCGGCCATCCAGGCCAAGGTGCTCGACACCCCGTCGGCCCCGCAGGTGTCGTTCGGGGACGATCCGCTGCGGATGCTGCGGGCGGCCCGGTTCGTGTCGCAACTCGGGTTCGGCGTGGCGCCGCGGGTGCTCGAGGCGCTGCTGGAGATGGCCCCGCAGTTGGAGCGCATCACCGTCGAGCGGGTTGCCGCCGAACTGGACAAGCTGCTGCTGGGCGCGGATCCCGTGGCCGGTGTCGATCTGATGGTGCAGACCGGGCTCGGTGACGTGGTGTTGCCCGAGGTCGGCGAGATGCGGATGGCCATCGACGAACATCACCAGCACAAGGACGTCTACTGGCATTCGCTGACGGTGCTGCGCCAGGCGGTGGACCTGGAGGACCAGGGTCCGGACCTGGTGTTGCGCTGGGCTGCACTGCTGCACGACATCGGCAAGCCCGCCACCCGCAAGCACGAGTCCGACGGCGGGGTGAGCTTCCACCACCACGAGGTGGTCGGCGCCAAGATGACCCGCAAGCGGATGCGGGCGCTCAAATACTCCAAGCAGATGGTCGACGACGTATCGCAGCTGGTGTATCTCCATCTGCGGTTCCACGGCTACGCCGACGACAAGGGCACGGGCAAGTGGACCGACTCGGCGGTGCGCCGCTACGTCGCCGACGCCGGCCCGCTGCTCGGCCGGCTGCACAAGCTGGTGCGCGCCGACTGCACCACCCGCAACAAGCGCCGTGCCGCGCGACTGCAGGCCAACTATGACGATCTGGAGAACCGGATCGCCGAGCTGGCGGCCAAGGAGGATCTGCAGCGGGTCCGGCCGGATCTCGACGGCAACGAGATCATGGAGATCCTCGGTATCCCGGCTGGCCCGCAGATCGGTGAGGCATGGCGGTATCTGAAGGAGTTGCGGCTCGACCACGGGCCGTTGTCCCGCGAGCAGGCCATCGACGAATTGTTGAAATGGTGGAACGCCAGGGGCTGATCGTGCGTCTGATCAGTCATGGACTACTGCCTGGGTGACCCCGACGGGACCGCGACCATCTTCACCGGGGTGCCCGATGTGGATGTGGACGGCAACGGCAGCCCCGACGGCATCGGTCTGGATTTCGACGGGGACGGCCGTATCGATGATGTCATGGCCGATTTCGACGGTGACGGTATCGCCGAGCGGGCGGTGCTCGACGTCGATGACGACGGGCAGGCCGAAAGTTACTTCTCCGACGACGGTTCGGGCACCTGGGCGGTGCGGGTGGACCGGTCCGGGCAGGTGCGCTGGTTCGGGTTGGACGGGGTCGAAAAAACCGGAGGGCCGCTGGTCGATTTCGACGGCGACGGCGCCACCGATGACCGGCTGCTCGATGTCGACGGGGACGGTTTGGCCGACCGGGTGCTCGGGCCGGGCTTGGCGTACGTCGACACCGACGGTGACGGGCGGTGGGACCTGAAGCTGGCCGACACCGATGGGGACGGCCGCGCAGACGCGGTCTCCTGACTCCGCGTGCTCAGCTCCGGCCGGAGCCCGGCGGCCCGGCGAAGGCCTGCGCGATGGTCAGCCACTTGGCCGCGTCGTCACCGACCGCGCTCACATCCAGTTCGGCGGGCGCCCGGCGCTGGGTCACCAGCATGCAGAAGTCTTCGGCCGAACCCGTCACGCGCTGCTGGGCGTCGTGCGGTCCCCACTCCCACAGCGTGCCGTCGGGAGCGCGCAGCTCGACCCGGAACGGCTCGGCGGGTGGTGTCAGTCCGTGCACGGTGAACGCGAAATCCCTTGTGCGCACGCCGATGTGGGCAATCGAGCGGAGCCGCGCGGTGGCGGGCCGGTGGACTCCCAGCGCGTCGGCCACATCGAGGCCGTGCGCCCAGGTCTCCATCATGCGGGCGGTGGCCATGGACGTCGCGCTCATCGGCGGGCCGAACCAGGGCAGCTTGCGCCCTTCGGCCACGTTCACCAGCTCGGTGTGCAATCTCGCGCGGGTCCAGCGCCAATCGGCCAGCAGCTGCTCGGGAGGCGTCAGCGCGAGTTCTTCGGCGGCGGCGTCGACGAACCCGGTCGGGTCCTGCATCGCCTCGGCGAGAACCGCGTCGAAACCGGCTTGGTCGGTGATCGCGATGACCGACACCCGATCGGTCCACAGCAGGTGGGCGATCTGGTGGGCGATGGTCCAGCCCTGGGCCGGGGTGGCGGTGGCCCAGCGCTCGGGCGGCAGGTCGGCCACCAGGGCATCGAGTTCGTCGCTCTCGGCGGACAGGTCGGCCACGATCGGCTCGGCGCTCACCATGGCGGCCAGCCTAGACCGCAGGGTCACACCCGCTTCGGGGATGCCAGCGTGGCGTGGAGTCCGAGGCCGACGAGATAGGCCACGGCGCCGGCGACCACCAGTGCCGGCGACCGCCCGTCGGCGGGAATCACCGCGGCCGCGCCCGCGATCGCCGCGACGAACGACATCCAGAACAGCGCGTCCTGCACGGTGAACACGTGGCCGCGCAACGCGTCGTCGACGTCGATCTGCATCGCCGAATCCGCGCAGAGCTTCACCAGCTGGCCTGCTGCGCCGAGCAGGAAGCCACAGGCCAGCATCACGGGCACATGCAGCCCGATGGCCACCAGCTGGATCAACACGGCGAGGCACAGTGCGCCGTTGGCGGTCGCGTAACGACCGAACCGGCCGATCGCCGCGGGAGCGGCCACGGTGGCCAGGAACTGGCCGATACCCCCGGCTGCCAGGAACAGGAATGCACTGCCCAGGCCCAGTCCGGTCACATCCGGGTTGTCGGTATGCCGGACGATCACCAGCACCAGAAGCGAGTTGATCCCGAACGCCATGCGGTGTGCGGCGAGCCCGCCCAAGGTGCCGGCGACGGTGGGCACTGCCCACACCGTGCGGGCACCGTGAACCCAGCCGGTGGCCACCGCGTACGCCACCGAGCCGTGAATGGTGCGCTTGCTCTCGTGCGGACCCAGCACATGCGCACCGAAGCGCACCGACAGCCACAACGCCAGTGCTACCGGAAGCGCGACGATGAACATCACCACCGAGGCGCCGGCGTCGTAGGCACCGAACAGATTGCGCGGCAGCAGCATGAAGACCGCGCCGAGGAATGCCGCCAACGCGCCGATGGCGGTAGCCACCGAGTTCATCGTTATCACCCGGTCGGCCGGCACCACGTCGGGCAGCGAGGCCGACAGACCTGAGGAGACGAACCGGGTCAACCCGTTGACGATCAGCGCGCAGCACAGAATGGGTACGTCGCCGACACCGAAGGCCAGCAGTGTGCCCACTGCCAGCACCACGAGCAGCCGGCCTGCGTTCGCCCCGATCAGCACGAGGCGGCGGTCCCAGCGGTCCAGCAGGGCACCGGCGAACGGGCCCAGCACCGAGTACGGCAGGAACGTCACCGCGAACGAGGCGGCGATCTGCCAGGGCTCGGCCTCGCGTTCCGGGTTGAACAGGATCGCGCCGGCCAACCCGGCCTGGAAAAGGCCGTCGGCGAACTGGCTGACCGCGCGCAACTCCAACAGCCGGCGGAATTCGGTCATGCCGCGCAACGAATGCCAGAGGGCACGGAGCGCGTGAGCATGAACCACCCGATCAACAGTACAAAGCTGCGCCGAAATCCGACCGCGCCCGGGCTTG
This sequence comes from Mycobacterium sp. NPDC004974, assembly GCF_053600815.1. Classification (NCBI taxonomy): domain Bacteria; kingdom Bacillati; phylum Actinomycetota; class Actinomycetes; order Mycobacteriales; family Mycobacteriaceae; genus Mycobacterium; species Mycobacterium sp. NPDC004974. The sequence continues at coordinate 248,760 of NZ_JBSGAQ010000006.1, forward strand.
TTCGCCACCTCGAGGCAATCGCGGTGCCATGATGTAACCGTGGCGCAGTCAGAAGACCCGGAGGATTTCATCGCGCCTGCGGCGCACCGGGTACGACCGGGCACGCTGCTGCTGGCCAATACCGATCTGCTGGAGCCGACCTTCCGGCGCAGCGTCATCTACATCGTCGAACACAACGCCGGCGGAACCCTCGGTGTGGTGTTGAACCGGCCCAGCGAGACAGCGGTCTACAACGTGCTGCCGCAGTGGGCGAAGCTCACCGCCAAACCCAAGACCATGTTCATCGGCGGCCCGGTCAAGCGGGACTCGGCGTTGTGCCTGGCGACGCTGCGGGTCGGCATGCAGGCCGACGGCGTGCCAGGGCTGCGGCACGTGCAGGGCCGGGTGGTGATGGTCGATCTTGACGCGGACCCGGACACGCTGGCCCCGGTCATCGAGGGCGTACGAATTTTCGCCGGGTACTCCGGCTGGACCATCGGTCAACTGGATGGCGAGATCGAACGCGACGACTGGATCGTGCTCTCGGCGCTGCCATCGGATGTGCTGATCGAGCCGCGGATCGACCTGTGGGGCCGGGTGTTGCGCCGTCAGCCGTTGCCGATGTCGCTACTGGCCACCCATCCGATCGACGTCAGCCGCAACTAGCGGCTATCTGCACTCCGTCACTTACAAGACAACGTGCAGCTGGCACATGAGCCGGCGCATCCCGCACCGGAAGCCGAACCGGCCTCCGCTGCCGCGACGGCCTTGGCACTCTGCCAGCAGCCGGCGGCCACTGTGGCGACGGCGCCGATGATGCACACCATGACGACCATCAGACCGGTGTGGGGTGCGGCGGCCAGGGCGGCGGCCCCACCGGCGGCGAGCATCACCGCGGCAGCCAGTTGGGTCGGGGCCACAGCCCTCAAGACTGACCGCACGGGATCACCGGTGCGAGGCCTGGTCAACAACCACAGCCCGAACACACCGACGATGACGGCGGCGCTCAGGCACAGCAGCGCGGCGATCAGCATGCGCCACACAATACGAGGCGCCGGTCGGTAAAGCGAGGTCGGGTTTGGTCCCGGTGGTTCAGCCCTGCAGGCCCAGGAGCTGGGGCAAACCCGGCGCCGGAGCCGGTGCGGGTGCAGCCGGAGTAGCTGGCGGCGGCGCAGCGGCCGGGGCCGGGGCGCTGACCTTGAAGCCGGACACGATCGCGTCGGCGGCGTCGGCAGCCGCGGAAACACCCTGGTTGGCGGCCGAGGAGTTCACCGACAACGACACCAGGTAACGGTCCGGGCCTGCGGTGGCCAGGATGTGCCTGCGTGAGGTGTTGAGCATCTGGCTGCCCGACAGATAGCTACCTTCGATGAAAGCCGACGGGAAGCCGTTGAAGTCGCCCATGGCCATGTCGGTGGGGCGCCAGTTCTGCAGCTGCTGGGTGTCGACGAAGCCGTGGCTGGCGGCTTCGACCGGATCGAAATTGCCGACGAGCTTGTAGACCACGACCTGTGCGTTGGGGGTGTAGAGGTCGGTGCTCGAGCGGTCGGCGATCACCGCGAAGGCGTCGGGCACGTTCGGGTCCGGCACTTTGGTCCAGCCCGAAGGCAGCGGCAGCACGATGCTCAGCGCCTTGAAATCGTGGCTGACCTGAGGCTGCATCTGCACGCCCTTGCTCTTGAAGAACTCGGCGAAGGTGCCTGACGAAGCCGGGGTGATGGTCTGGGCCACCGGAGCCGGCGCCGCGACCGCAGGTGCGGGGACTGCCGCGGCACCCGGGGCGACGGCCGCACCCGGGACGCCTGCGGCGGCTGGGGCGGCCGGAGCGGCAGCAGCCTGCGCGGGAGCAGCCGGAGCGGCGGCGGGGGCGACCGTGACGGTCTGGGTCACCGTCACCGGGCCGGGAACGCTGGGTGCCGGAAGTAGGGGCTCGGCTGCGGCGGTCTGACCGGCGAGGCCGACAACCCCGGCCACTCCGACGGCCGTTCCCGCTGCCAGCACCCGCCATCGGCGGGCCAACTCGATCATCACTCGTTCCCTCCGCAAACCGTGCCCTCACCAGGCAACCTCGTCTCTAGGGGGCGAGACTATCCACGGGGCACCGCCTGCCACCAGCAACTCAATCGACCTGGAACCAACCCCTGACAGAGCTGCGACGCAACCGATACCAAGCCGTGGCCAACGGAGGGGTGAGACGGGCGGTGAGCTGCTCAAACCGTGGCCTTATACCCTGAACGGCGTGATCGAACCCGCCAACACGTCCCAGCCAGGGCATTCAGAGGACACCCCGCAGCACCGTTACACCGCGGAACTGGCAGGTCAGATCGAGCGCACCTGGCAGGAGACCTGGTCGGACCTCGGCACGTTCAACGTGGCCAATCCGGTGGGCTCGCTGGCACCGCAGGACGGCTCGGCGGTGCCCGCCGACAAGATGTTCGTCCAGGACATGTTCCCGTACCCGTCCGGTGACGGCCTGCACGTCGGGCACCCGCTGGGCTACATCGCCACCGACGTCTACGCCCGGTACTACCGGATGACCGGACGCAACGTGCTGCACGCGCTGGGCTTCGATGCGTTCGGCCTGCCGGCCGAGCAGTACGCCGTGCAGACCGGGACGCACCCGCGCACCCGTACCGAGGCCAACATCGTCAACTTCCGCCGGCAGTTGGGCCGGCTCGGGCTGGGCCACGACGCGCGGCGCAGCTTCGCCACCACTGATGTCGACTTCTACAAGTGGACACAGTGGATCTTTCTGCAGATCTACAACGGCTGGTTCGACACCGCGGCTCGCAAGGCCCGGCCCATCAGCGAGCTGGTGGCCGAATTCGACTCCGGGGCACGCACTCTCGATGACGGCAGGACGTGGGCCGAGCTGTCGGCAGCCGAGCGCGCCGATGTGGTGGACGGCTACCGCCTGGTGTACCGCGCCGACTCGATGGTGAACTGGTGCCCGGGCCTGGGCACCGTGCTGGCCAATGAGGAAGTCACCGCCGACGGCCGCAGTGACCGCGGCAACTTCCCGGTGTTCCGGAAGCGCCTGCGGCAGTGGATGATGCGCATCACCGCCTACTCGGACCGGCTGCTCGACGACCTGGATTTGCTGGACTGGCCCGACAAGGTCAAGGCCATGCAGCGCAACTGGATCGGTCGGTCCACGGGTGCCTCGGTGGAATTCGGCACCGCGGCCGGCGATGTCGAGGTGTTCACCACCCGCCCGGACACGCTGTTCGGTGCCACCTACCTGGTGCTGGCTCCGGAGCACGATCTGGTGGATGCACTGGTCGCCGATGCCTGGCCCGAGGGCACCGATTCGCGGTGGACATTCGGTGCGGCGACGCCGGCCGAGGCCGTCGCGGCCTACCGGGCCGGGATCGCGGCCAAGTCCGATCTGGAGCGCCAGGAGAACAAGACCAAAACCGGTGTGTTCCTCGGTGCCTACGCCACCAACCCCGTCAACGGGCAGCAGGTTCCGGTGTTCATCGCCGATTACGTGCTGGCCGGTTACGGAACCGGCGCGATCATGGCGGTGCCCGGTGGCGACCAGCGGGACTGGGACTTCGCTACGGAGTTCGGCCTGCCCATCATCGAGGTGGTCGCCGGCGGTGACATCACCGAGGCGGCCTACAACGGTGACGGCACCATCGTCAACTCCGACTACCTGAACGGGTTGTCGGTGGCCGAGGCCAAGGACGTCGTCATCGGACACCTCGAGGCCGACGGCCGCGGCCGGGCCCGGATCGAGTACAAGCTGCGGGACTGGCTGTTCGCCCGGCAGCGGTACTGGGGCGAGCCATTCCCGATCGTCTACGACGCCGACGGCCGCGCCCACGCGCTGCCGGAATCGGCCCTGCCGGTGGAACTTCCGGATATCCCCGACTATTCGCCGGTGTCGTTCGACCCCGACGACGCCGACAGCGAACCGTCGCCGCCGCTGGGCAAGGCCACCGAGTGGGTGCATGTCGAGCTGGATCTCGGTGACGGGCTGCAGAGCTACACCCGCGACACCAACGTGATGCCGCAGTGGGCGGGCAGCTCCTGGTATGAGCTGCGCTACACCGACCCGCACAACTCAGAAGAGCTGTGCGCCAAGGAGAACGAGGCCTACTGGATGGGCCCGCGCCCGGCCGAGCACGGGCCGAACGATCCGGGCGGTGTCGACCTGTACGTCGGTGGCGTCGAGCACGCGGTGCTGCACCTGCTGTACTCGCGGTTCTGGCACAAGGTGCTGTTCGACCTCGGCTTTGTCAGCTCGAGCGAGCCGTACCGCCGTCTGGTCAACCAGGGCTACATCCAGGCCTTCGCCTACACCGACGCCCGCGGCAGCTATGTGCCCGCGGCCGAAGTCGTTGAGCGCGAAGGAAGGTTCTTCTGGCCGGGGCCCAATGGTGAGATCGAGGTCAACCAGGAGTTCGGCAAGATCGGCAAGAGCCTGAAGAACTCGGTCTCACCCGACGAGATCTGCGACGAGTACGGCGCGGACACCCTGCGGGTCTACGAGATGTCGATGGGTCCGCTGGAGGCGTCGCGGCCGTGGGCCACCAAGGACGTCGTCGGTGCGTACCGATTCCTGCAGCGGGTGTGGCGAGTGGTGGTCTCCGAAGAAACTGGAGCAGCCGGCGTTACTGCCCACGAGGCACTCGACACCGACACCTTGAAGATTCTGCATCGCACGATTGCCGGGGTGACCGAAGACTATGCGGCGCTTCGCAACAACACCGCGGCCGCCAAGCTGATCGAGTACACCAACCACCTGACAAAGGAGGGGGTGGCGGCTCGCGCCGCGATCGAACCGCTGGTGCTCATGGTCGCCCCGCTGGCACCGCACCTGGCCGAGGAGTTGTGGAAGCGGTTGGGCCACGACACCTCACTGGCGCACGGACCGTTCCCGGTGGCCGATCCGCAGTATCTGGTGGACGACACCGTCGAGTTCCCAGTACAGGTCAACGGCAAGGTGCGCGGCAAGATCACGGTGGCCGCCGACGCGGACAAGGCGGCGCTGGAGGCCGCAGCGCTGGCCGACGAGAAGGTGCAGGCCTTCCTGGACGGCGCCACACCCAAGAAGGTGATCGTGGTGCCCGGCCGGCTGGTCAACCTCGTCGTCTAGCGATTTGTGGAGTTTCGGCCGTCATCACCACGGCCGAAACGGGTCACCCGGGGCGGACCACGATTTCGTGTACGTGACCGTCGGGCGGGGTGGTGACAGCCGTCGCCACCAGCCCGGCGACCGTCTCGGGCTTGAGGAACTTCGCCGGGTCGTAATCGCCAGCGCCGTCGGTCTCATAGGCCACCAGGTCGCGTTGCATCTCGGTGTCGGTGCGCCCGGGGAAGATCGAGGTGACCCGCAGTGACGGTTCGTCGGCGCGCAGTGAGTCGGCGAATGCGCGCAGTGCGAACTTGCTCGCCGAATAGGACGCCATCCCCGGCGAAACCTTCTGTCCGGCACCGGAATTGATGAAGACCACGTGTCCGCGGGCGGCCCGCAGCGCGGGCAGCAGGGCCAGCGTGAGCGCTACCGCGCCGGTGACATTGACCTCGAAGGATGCCCGCCACTGTTCGGCGATGGACTCCGAGACCCGGCCCGGGTATAGCACGCCGGCGTTGTGCACGAGCACATCGAGTTCGGCGAGCACCTCGGTGGCGGATTCGATTGAATCGGCGTCGGTCAGGTCCAGCGGCCAGGTCGGAGCGCCGAGGCGTTCGGCGACCGCGTCGAGGCGGGCCGACGGGCGCCCGGCCAGAAACAGCGTGTGGGTGGGAGCAAGGGCGGCGGCGATGGCCGAACCGATGCCGCCAGCGGCTCCGGTGATCAATGCAGACGGCACGACTGCAACGTTACTGTGACGCCGTTTGGCACGGGGCCGACCTGCGGAGCGGGCCGCGGCGTCGCATCATGGTAGGGATGCCACCGGATCCCAGCTTCGCTCCCACCCAGCTCGCCGCGCGGGCCGCGTACCTGCTGCGCGGCAACGACCTGGGTGTGATGACCACTGCCGCGCCGTTGCTGTATCCGCACATGTGGAGCTGGGACGCCGCGTTCGTCTCGATCGGGCTGGCCCCGCTGAGCGTCGAGCGCGCCGTGGTGGAGCTCGACACCCTGCTCTCGGCACAGTGGCGCAACGGGATGATCCCGCACATCGTGTTCGCCAATGGCGTCGACGGCTACTTTCCCGGCCCGGCCCGATGGGCCACGTCGGCCCTGGCCGCCAACGCCCCGCGGAACCGGCATACCTCCGGCATCACGCAACCGCCCGTGCATGCGATCGCGGTGCAGCGCATTCTCGACCACGCCCGCAGTCGCGGCCGGTCCACCCGGGCGGTGGCTGCGTCCTTCCTGGACCGGCGGTGGGCGGACCTGGTGCGCTGGCACCGCTGGCTGGCGGAGACGCGCGATCAGGACGGCCGCGGCCGCATCACGCTGTATCACGGGTGGGAGTCCGGCATGGACAACTCACCGCGATGGGACAGCGCCTACGCCAACGTGATTCCCGGCAATGTGCCGGAGTATCAGCGCGAGGACAACGCGATCATCACCGACGCCACGCAGCGGCCCAGCGACCTCGAGTACGACCGGTATCTGTGGCTGCTCGAGGAGATGAAATCCGTTCGCTACGACGATGATCTGCTTCCGAAGGTGATGAGCTTCGCGGTCGAGGACGTGTTCGTCTCGGCGATCTTCTCGGTGGCCTGCCAGGTTCTCGCCGAGATCGGGGAGGATTACAAACGCCCCAATGCCGATGTCCGTGACCTCTACTCCTGGGCCGAACGGTTCCGGGTCGGTGTGGTCGAGACCGCCGATGAACGCAGCGGTGCGGCAAGGGATTACGACGTGCGCGCGAAGAAGTGGGTGGCCACCGAGACGGTCGCACAGTTCGCTCCGCTGCTGTGTGGCGGATTGCCGCACGATCGTGAACGCGCCCTGCTGCGGCTACTGGAAGGTCCGCGTTTCTGCGGGCATCCGGACCTGCGGTATGGGCTGATCCCGTCGACCTCGCCGGTGTCGCGGGACTTCCGGTCGCGTGAGTACTGGCGCGGCCCGGTGTGGCCGGTGATGACCTGGTTGTTCTCGTGGTGCTTCGCCCGGCGCGGTTGGGCCGAGCGGGCCTCGACGCTGCGCCGGGAAGGGTTGCGTCAGGCCAGCGACGGGACTTTCGCCGAGTACTACGAGCCGTTCACCGGGGAGCCGCTGGGCAGCATGCAGCAATCGTGGACCGCGGCGGCGGTGTTGGACTGGCTGGGATAGCCCGCTACTCGGACTTGGCGTGGGCGGTCTGAGCCTGATCGTTCTGGACGGCCAGGCGCTCGAGCGGGGCCAGGGCGGCGGCGAGGGTGGCCAGGTCATCTGCGCTCAGGTTGGCCAACCGGGCGGCCAGATCGGCACGACGCGCGGCCAGCGATTCGCGGTGCTGCACCAGCCCGCGTGGGGTGACCTCGACGAGCACGGCACGGAGGTCGGAAGGGTCGCGGGAGCGCTTGACCAGGCCCAGCTTCTCCAGCCGGCGGATTGCCACGGTGGTGGTGGGGGTGCGCACGCGCTCGCGGGCGGCCAGCTCGGTCATCCGGATCGGGCCCTGGTCCAGCAGGGTCAGCAGGATCGAGAGCTGGGCCAGCGTGAGCTCTCCGGCGGTGCCCTTGTTGGTGTCGCCTCGGCGCAGCACCGAGAACACCTTGGAGAGAACGCGTTGCAGCTCTCCGGCCAGCTCTGTGACCTGTGAATCGGGCTCCACCATAATTCGCTAGTCTAACCTGTCTGAAGCTGCCAGGTCGGCAGCTTGTTGGGTTTGGCGCAGGGGTTGCCGTAGCTCTCACAGCACCTGCGACAGGAATCGGCGCAGCCGATCTGTCTCGGCCGCTTCGAAGATCTGCTCGGGGGTACCCGACTCGACCACTTTGCCGTGATCCATGAAGACCACCGCATCGGCGGTGGAGCGGGCGAAACCCATCTCGTGGGTGACCGCCACTATCGTCATCCCCTCGGCGGCCAGTTCGGCAATCAACTCGAGGATTCCCTTGACCAGCTCGGGGTCCAGCGCCGAGGTGGCCTCGTCGAAGAACATCACCTGCGGCGCCATGGCGAGCGCCCGCGCGATCGCAACCCGCTGCTGCTGGCCGCCCGACAGTGTGATCGGACGCACATCGGCCTTGTGCCGGAGACCAACCCGCTCCAGTTGGTCCAGCCCCAATGTCCGGGCATGCTCGGCGCTGAGCCCCTTGAGCTTGCGCGGGCCCAGGGTGACGTTGTCGAGAACGGTCTTGTGCGGGAACAGGTTGAACTGTTGGAACACCATGCCGATGCGTTGGCGCAGGCGGTCGGGATTGTCGGCGAGCACCGAGCGGCCGTCGAGCAGGATGTCGCCACGGTCGGGTTCGTACAAGCGGTTCAGGGTGCGCAGCAGCGTCGATTTCCCGGATCCGGACGGTCCGATGACGGCCGTCGTGGTGCCGGCAGGCACATCCAGATCCACCCCGCGCAGCACTGCGTTCGGCCCGAATGACAGGTGGATGTCCTTGGCGGCCAGCGCGACCGGCTGTGGTGCCGACATCAGATCATCTCCTGGTTGGTCACCGCGGGCAGGGGATCTTCCTCGGCCGGCGGGCGGCCTCTGCGCAGCCGGTTGTCGACGAAGTTCACCAGATGGGTCAGCGGGATGGTCAGCAGCAGATAGAACAGCCCGGCCGCCACCAGCGGTGACAGATTTCCGGTCTGCGCGTTGAGATCTCGCCCCACCTGGAACAGCTCCCGCTGGCTGGCCACCAGACCGAGGAAGTACACCAGTGACGAGGCTTTGAGCAGTGAGATGAACTGGTTCATCAGTGCCGGCAGGACCCGCCGGATGCCCTGTGGAACGACGACCAGGCGCATCGACGAGGCATAGCTGAAGCCCAGGGCGCGTGAGGCTTCCATCTGCCCGGGCTCGACGCTCTGGATGCCGGAGCGGAAGATCTCCCCGACGTAGGCCGCTGCCATGAGCCCGAGCGCCGCGATGCCCAGGGGGTAGGGGCTGTTACCGGTGAGCGATCCGACCACGGGCCCGATGCCCAGCCCGATCAACAGGATGATCACCACTTCGGGCAGGCCGCGGAAGATGTCGGTGTACACCCGGGCGGGCCAGCGTAGCCACCGCGACCGCGAGATACCTGCGACCGCCAGGACCATCCCGAGCACCAGCCCGATGACGCTGGCGCACACGGTCAGGATGAGTGTGTTGGGCAGGCCGGTGCGCAGCAGGTCGGGGATCGCCTGCTTGTAGAGGTTCCAGTCCAGGAAAGAGTCCCGCAGTTGCGCGAGTGTGGATTTGGGTGCGACGGGGGCTCCGGCGGCGGGTTTCTCCTTGGCGGCGGCGATCGCTGCGAAGTCGGGCAGCTGGGGAACGGGCGCGGACTTGGAGCCGGGCTTCCAGCCGGGCGGCAGGGCCCGCGGCACCCAGTCGGAATACAGCTTGGCCCAGGTGCCGTCGGCGATGACGGCGTCCAGTCCGGAGTTGAGCGCGTCGATCAGCGGCAAGTTCTCCTTGGCGACCGCCCACGCCACGAAATTGTCCAGGCTGAACGTGTTCTCGATGATCTGCGCCGGGTCACCGGGCTGCACGGTCCCCGAGGCCTGCTGCGACGGTGCCACCCAGGCATCGATCTGACGGGTCTTGAGGCTGGCGTAGACGGTGTTGTAGTCGGGGAACTTCACCGGCTGTAGGTGAAGCGTGTCGATGACGTAGGCCTCCTGCACGGTGCCCTGTACCACCCCGATGCGCTGTCCGGGGCCGAGCTGGCCGAAACCGGTGATCGGTGAGCCGGTGGGCACCACGAGCGAGAAGTAACCGAAGTCGTAGCCGTTGGTGAAGCCGACGGTACGGCGCCGGGCATCGGTGGTGGTGATCGACGACGACGCCACGTCGAAGCGTCGGGACGCGGTCTGGGCCAGCAGGCCCGAGAAGTCGGTGCCGACGAAGTTGATCCGCAGGCCGAGCTTGTCGGCGATGGCCCGCAGCAACTCGTTGTCGAAGCCGGTGAACTGTCCGGCCGAGTTGATGCAGATGCTGGGAGGCGCATCCGACAACGTGCCGACGGTGAGCACGCCGGGGGTGCTCAGGCCGAGGTTCTCGGTCCGGATCGTGTCCAGGGGGGCGACGGTGGCGGTGGTGTATTTGTCGGCGCCGGGCCCGGTGGCCGCGGCGGCCAGGTTGGTGGGCAATGCGCTGGCGCTGTCCACTCCGGGGGGTGCGCACTGGTCGACGTCCGCGCCTGCCGGTGCTGCACACACCAGCCCGAACAGCATCAGGACCGTGGTCAGCAGCACGGCCGATCGTCTGGCGTCCATCTGATGCAACCTAGTGGGCGGACGCCAGGTGATGAGCGATTCCGCTCAAGGGGACCGTAAGTCGCCCAACACTCCACGCCGGGTCAGCTCGCCGACCATGATCTGCGCCATCTTCTCGGCGCGCTCGGTGCAGGCCTTGCGGGCAGCCTCGGGATCCCGGGCGTGGATGGCGGCGGTTTCCTCTTCGTAGCCGGCCAGAAACTCGGCCTTGGCCTGCGGGTAATTGATCCAGAACTCCGAGGGCGCGAAGCTCTTGCCGGCGCGGATGGTGGCATGCAGGCGCGGCCCCGCGTACTCGTCGTTGATCGCGTCGCGGTACACCCAGCAGGCCTCCTGGAAGGTCTTGGTGTCCTTTGCTGAACGCATCACGCGCAACGTGTCATCGAGATGGGCGATGATGCGGGGGGTGGGGTTTGTGGCGCAGCGCGCCGAGGCGATGCCGTTGAGGATGCCGTACAGCTCGTGATGTTCGGCGACCGTCGCCTCGTCGAACCGGGAGACGAATGCGCCGCGGTGGTACCGCGTCGAGAGGATTCCGTCGTGCTCGAGCTGAACCACGGCTTCCTGGATCGGGACGCGGCTGAGCCCGAGGTCACGGACGATCTCGTTGCGATCGATGCGGTCACCGGAGCGCAGTTTGCCCGTCATCACCAGATTGATGATGTGCGTGACAACCTGGTCCTTCTCCTTGACCCCGTAGTTTTTGGGCACCCTCGGTAACTCCCCCTTTGAGTCGGGACACACACCCCCCGTGCGTTAGCGTTTCGCAAGTTTCTCACGGGCGGCTCCAAAGGGTGATGCGAGTGGCTTCAGCTCATCCGCTGAACTTTGCGTGCCGCCCGTCGCGCCACCGGCACAGGGCCTCGGCGCCGGTCAGGTCGTAGTCGGGTCCGTTGACGCCGACGGTGACGATGCTGACGCCCAGATCTGCCAGCGCATCAGCCTCGGCGAGCATGGCGTCGATGCCGCCGGACTCCTGTACCCCGGCCGAGCGCTGCACGGTGGACGGATCGCGGCCGGTGGTGGCGCAGTGCTCGGCGAGCACCGCTGCCTTGCCCGGGTAGGTGTTGCGGTCGACGAATGCGTGCCAGATGTGAGCGTGTTCGGCCACCAGGCGCAACGTCTTGCGTTCGCCCTGGCCGCCGATCAGGATCGGGATCTCCCGGGTGGGCGCCGGGTTGAGCTTGGCGAGCCGGGCCTCGATGCGCGGCAGCGCTTCGGCCAGATCGTCCAGCCGGCTGCCCGCGGTGCCGAACTCATAGCCGTACTCGTCGTAATCCTTTTGTTTCCAACCACTTCCGATGCCCAAGATGAGGCGGCCGTCAGAGATGTGATCGACGGTGCGGGCCATGTCCGCCAGGAGCTCGGGGTTGCGGTACGAGTTGCAGCTGACCAGTGCGCCGATCTCGATACGCGAGGTCTGCTCGGCCCAGGCGCCGAGCATCGTCCAGCACTCGTAGTGTGCGCCATCGGGATCGCCGTAGAGCGGGAAGAAGTGGTCCCAGTTGAACGCGATGTCGACGCCGATGTCCTCGCAGCGGCGTACCGCATCGCGGATATGGCTGTAGGTGGGGGAGTGCTGTGGCTGCAGTTGCACACCGATGCGTATGGGGTGGCTCACTTTTACGAGGGTACTCAGGGGTGATCCGCAGCATAGGCTGATTGTGTGCAGCGGATCGCGACTGTCGTGCTCGCCGTGTTGCTGGTCGCGATGCCGATCAGCGGGTGCTGGGCCAGGCCGGCTCCCTCCCAGCAGGACACCGGGAGTCCCACGCCGGCACGACCGCAGAACTCCGTGTCAGAGCCGCAGTTCCCACGGTTCGAGGATTTCACCGCGGTCCCCGTAAACGACTACACGAGGCCATACGAAGGAGTTTTCTTCTCGACTCCGAGCGGTTTGGTCTGTGCTGTGGGCTCGGACCGATTCGGTTGCCACGGGGAGATACCCGGTGCCCCCGGCGGCGCGAACGCGGTCGCGGTCAGACCTGACGGCTCAGTGTGGTTCCTGAAGACGGCAGATCCCGTCCCGCAACCCCAGCCGCCGGTGCTGCCGCCTGGCTCACGGCTTTCCGTCGGCTATGTCGATTGCGTGGTCGGTCCCGATGCGTTGACCGCATGCCGGGTTCGCCGCGAACGGCCGGCCGGGTTCGTGGTGCGGGCGGACTCCGCAGCCCTCACTCCCGTGCCGCGTCTGCCCGCCGGCTTCCCCGATCCGCGGCAGTACGTGTTCGACTCCACGAAGGTCTACTCCAAGCACGGTGGGGGCAAGAACATCACCGAGTACTTCGCGGTCGACGGTGACCTGCGTTGTGAGATCACGTCGTTCTCCGGTGTCCGGGCCAGCTGCCGAGGTCCGATGCCGGGTCGCAACGACAATGTCGTCAGCTTGAACATTTCGGAATTGGCCTGGGGCCGAAGTGATGCCGTGATGGATCCCGAGTACGCGGACCCGCTTCCCCATCTCGACCAGGGGCGGGCGGTCAGCAGCCGCGACCCGTACGGGTGGTGCCTGGCGCTGTACGGGGGCGGGGTCGCGTGCAGCGACGACGGGGGTCACGGTTTCGTGATCACCTCGAGCGAAAGCTGGTCGTTCCCCTGAGAATTAGTGCGGCCGGTGACCCTGCAGCGCCGATAGCCTGGGGGAGTTCCGGGCATACACGAAGGGGGAATGTTGACGGCCGTGGTGATGTCCCCGAGTTGGCGCCGGTCGATCCTGCCACGCCGCGACGGCCCCGAGGTGCCGATCGCCGACGTGCGTGACGACGTCGTCGCAGGCATTCGAACCGCGATCACCGACACCCACCGAGTCGAGTTGGAAGCGGTCGCCGGCTACCGCGGAATGGTCGAGGAGCTGGCCGTGGCGCTCCGACGGTTTCTGGCGCCCGGTGGCAACGATCCATTGGGCGCCGCGGTGATTGCCGGACTGGAACTGGTCGCCGATGCCCGGCCGGCGGACTGGGTGGATTTCTGGATCGCCGACTACGGATTCGAGTTCGCGGCGCTGGCAGTGATGCGGTCCCCGCGATGGGTGTTCAATTTCTGGTCCAGCACGGATTACCCGATCCCCCGAATGCCACATGGTGTCGACCGATTCGGACTGGCCCGGCGGATGCGGGAACGGCTCACGCGGATCGAATCCGCCCACTACGACCGAGTGATGTCGGCGATCGACACCGCTCGCGACACCGCACAGGCCAAATGCGCTGCCGCGTTCATGTTGCCGACGAACCAACAGTGGGTCGTCGAAGCGTGCCGCACCCCGATCGGCCTCTCTGAGGACCGCTCGCGCCTGGAGTTGTTGACCTCGGTCGACTCGATCGACGATGTGCACCGCCTGCTCTTCGCGACCAGCGGAGCCTCGTACTACCAGGACTACCGCCACATCCTGCCCACGCTGGTCGATCGGTTCGGTGACGCCCTGGTCCCGATGCTGGACCGGCTGTTGCGCGAGTATCTGTCCAAAGAACGGGTCGGGGTGGTCGCCGAGGCGCTCGCATGTCTGCCCGTCGACGCCGCGTTCGAGACACTGTTGACGTATTCCGGCCGGGAAGGTGTCCGGCCGGGGCTGGCCCGCGCGGTCCGCAACTTCCCGCAGCGGGCGGACCGCCTCCTCGCGGGGCGTGACGACGACCTGGCCCGGGAGTTGCTCGGCGCGGCCGTGCCTGCACCGGCTGCGCTGTCGCAGGCGTGCGCCTTGCCGGAATTGTTGGCCACTCCGCCGTGGAAGCGGGCCGCCAAGTCGCCGAAGCTGCCTGTCCCGTCCCGGCCGCTACGAGCGCCATCACCCGAACTGTTTTGGACTGACGAGGAGCTCACGGTCGCCCGCCGAGTCGCTGCGCAGCCGCCGAGGATGCTGCGCAGCTGGGCCGACATCGAACGGCATCGCGAGGAGTCGGGCGAATGGATCTGTGAGCGCGACATTCTCGTCCACGGTCCAGACCGCCTGGTGGAGAAGCTCATCGCCTCGGGCTGGACACCGCAGTGGCGGCCGTACTACTACGGCGAATGGTGCGGGGCGGCACTCCTTCGGCTCGGCCCCCGCCTGGACTACCTCGCCCTCGCCTACGCGGACAAGTGCTCTGATGTGGCTTACCTCGGCCCCATCCGTAGCGAACTCGTCGCGGTCCGGATCGCCGAATGGCTTTCTGGACAACGCCGTTCGCTGATCGCTGTGGCTCGTGCCTACCTGCACCGGCACGGACCGGACATAGCGCCGTACCTGCTGCCTGCGGCCACCGACGCCGCCGAGACCCGTGGTGCCGCCCACACTGCGCTGCGCTACCTCGCGGCACACAGCTCGGTCGACGAAGTGATCGAGGCGGTGCGCCGGCACGATTCCGAAGCTGTCCCGCTGGTGACGGCGGTGTTGGCCGTCGACCCACTGTTGGTACTGCCGAAACGTGTGCCCCGGCTTCCGGATTGGGCTCGGTCGACGCTGGCTACGCCCGTGCGGCTGGCCGACGGTTCGCAACTTCCACCCGACGCCGTGGAGTCCGTCGCGGTGATGCTGATGCTGTCCGGGCCGGTGCTCCCGTACGCGGGGGTCACCCAGCTGATGGACCTGTGCGACGTGGCCAGCCTCAACGCGTTCAGCTGGGCGCTCTTCGAGGCGTGGTGGGCGTTCGGCGCGCCGGGTGCGCACAAGTGGGCCCTGGACGCGTTGGCGTGGTTTGCCGACGACGAGAGCGTCGACCGCATCGCCGAGATGGTCAAAGCCTGGCCGAGCCAGGGCAGGGGCGGACGGATACCGCACGGGCTGGACGTCCTGAGCACCATCGGCACCGACCACGCGCTGCTGACGTTGTTCCGGCTGTCCAAGAAGGGGCGGTCGAAGCCGTTGAAGGACAAGGCGGCTGAGCGGCTCGGCGAGATCGCCGTCGCGCGGGGTCTTTCCGACGAGCAGATGGCGGATCGCCTGATACCCGACCTCGGACTCGACGAAGCGTCGGCGGCGGTGTTCGACTACGGCCCCCGGCGGTTCACGGTCGAGTTCGACGAATTGCTCCAACCGGTGGTGCGCGACCAGGACGGCGCGCGGTTGCGTAGTTTCCCGAAGCCCGGCGTGCGTGACGACGCCGAGGTTGCCGAGGAGTCGCATCGGCGGTTCACCCGCCTCAAACGCGAGGCCCGAGTCGTGGCCAAGGAACAGCTGCCGCGGCTCGAAACCGCGATGATCCACGAACGGCGTTGGACTGCAACGGAATTTGAACTGATCTTCGCGAATCACCCCGTGATGGTGCACCTGGCCCGGCGTCTGGTGTGGGGGCAGTTCGACGAGTCAGGGTCATTGGCAACCACTTTTCGGATCGCCGAGGACCGCAGCTATGCCGACGTCGACGACACCACTGCGGCGCTGGACCCGGACCTGCCGGTCGGGATCGTTCATCCTCTGCACGGCAGTCTGGCCGGCTGGGCCGAGGTGTTCGCCGACTACGAGATCCTGCAACCGTTTCCGCAGGTGGCGCGTGAGGTGATCCGGGCGACCGGAGAAGACCTGGCCGGCAAGACCCTGCGGCGCTTCGAAGATGCGCGGGCCGAGACCTTCGCATTGCTGGGCCTGGCCAGTCGCGGCTGGACGGTCGGTGAGCCGCTCGACGGCCCGCTGCGGCACGACGTCAGCCGCCCGGCACCCCGGAGTCGATCGGTGGGCATCTGGGTGGATCCGGGCATACCGTTCGATCCGCGGGAGATCGACTCCCAGACCATTCAGGTGGAAGTGAGTGAGGGTACGTTCGGCGATCTCGGTGTGGTGTTCACCTCAGAGGTCGTCACCGATGTCACGGCGGTGCTCAGTCGCTGAGCAGGCCGCGCAGTAGCTGCACGAGTGCCGCCGGCTGATCGCCCTGCACCGAATGCCCGGAGTCGGCGACGACGTGCGTGCGCTGGAAGCCGGGCGCGGTCCTGGCGAAGGTGTCGGCGTCCTCGTCGTTGACGAAGAACGAGTTGGCCCCGCGGATCAGGGTGGTGGGCATGGTGATCGCCGGGACGTCGTCCCACAGGCCCTCAAACCCGTCACCCTTGCGGAACGTGTCGTACCGCCAGGTCCAGGTGCCGTCGTCGAGCTGTTTGGAGTTGTGGAAGACGCCGCGCCGCAACGAATTCCGGTCCCGATGTGGGGCGGCCGCGACGGTCACGTCGAGCATCGCCTGGAATGTCGGGAAGGTGCGGTTGTCCCGCACCAGGGCGACGGTGCCCATCTGGGCCTTGGTCATCTCGTTGTGCCGCTCGGGTGCCGACGGTGTGACGTCGACGAGCGCGAGTTCGGGTACCAGCCGGGGTTCGGTCGCCGCGATCCGCAGCGCGGTCAGGCCGCCCAGCGACATGCCGACCACCAGTCGCGGGTTGGGGGCGTGCGCCTCTAGGACCGGAATCAGGCTCGCCGCATTGAGTTTCGGGCCGTAGTCGCCATCCTCGCGCCAGGCCGAACGGCCGTGGCCGGGCAGATCGACGGCCAGGGCGGTTTCGCCGAGGCCGAGGATCACGGTGTCCCAGGTGTGCGCGTTCTGGCCGCCGCCGTGCAGGAACACGATCCGTGGGGCGTCGGTGCCGAATTTCAGCGCGCTGATCGGCCCCTGCTCGATGCGTTCGACCGCAGGCAGCGGGCCACTCGCGCCGATCTGTTCGGCGTTCTCGTGCAGCAGGCCGAACTCGTCAAGACCAGTCAAAGCGTCGTCGCTCACCACGGGCCCTTTATACGCCGAGAGTGCGGTGAGATCGCATCCGGACGGAAATTCGCGATCTCACCGCACTCTCGGTGAAAGAAGAACTAGCCCTCGATGAAGGTCTCCAGCTCGACGCGCGCGACGTCGTCGGCGATCTGCTTGGGCGGGCTCTTCATCAGGTAGGCCGAGGCCGCCTCGATGGGGCCGCCGATGCCGCGGTCCTTGGCGATCTTGGCGGCGCGCACCGCGTCGATGATCACACCGGCAGAGTTCGGCGAGTCCCACACCTCGAGCTTGTACTCCAGGTTCAGCGGCACGTCACCGAAGGCGCGGCCTTCCAGGCGCACGTAGGCCCACTTGCGGTCATCGAGCCACGCGACGTGGTCGGACGGGCCGATGTGGACGTTCTTGTCCTCGACCTTGCCGGCCAGCGAGCCGGTCAGGTTGGAGGTGACGGCCTGGGTCTTGGAAACCTTCTTGGACTCCAGGCGCGAGCGCTCCAGCATGTTCAGGAAGTCCATGTTGCCGCCGACATTGAGCTGGTAGGTGCGGTCCAGCGTGACGCCGCGGTCCTCGAACAGCTTGGCCATCACGCGGTGGGTGATGGTAGCGCCGACCTGGCTCTTGATGTCGTCGCCGACGATCGGGACACCGGCGTCCTCGAACTTCTTGGCCCACACCGGGTCGGAGGCGATGAACACCGGCAGCGCGTTGACGAAGGCCACGCCGGCGTCGATGGCGCACTGGGCGTAGAACTTGTCGGCCTCTTCGGAGCCCACCGGCAGGTAGGAGACCAGCACGTCGACCTTGGCGTCCTTGAGCGCCTTGACCACGTCGACGGGCTCGAAGTCGGAGATCTCGATGGTGTCGGCGTAGTACTTGCCGATGCCGTCGAGGGTCGGGCCGCGCTGCACCGTCACGTTGGTCGGCGGCACGTCGGCGATCTTGATGGTGTTGTTCTCGGAGGCGAAGATGGCCTCGGACAGGTCGAAGCCGACCTTCTTGGCGTCCACGTCGAACGCGGCCACGAACTTCACGTCACGCACGTGGTAGGGGCCGAACTTCACGTGCATCAAGCCCGGCACGGTCGTGTTCTCATCGGCGTTGTGGTAGTACTGCACGCCCTGGACCAGTGACGATGCGCAGTTACCGACGCCGACGATGGCGACCCGGATTTCTCCTGCGT
The DNA here is from genome assembly GCF_053600815.1 of Mycobacterium sp. NPDC004974. Classification (NCBI taxonomy): domain Bacteria; kingdom Bacillati; phylum Actinomycetota; class Actinomycetes; order Mycobacteriales; family Mycobacteriaceae; genus Mycobacterium; species Mycobacterium sp. NPDC004974. The sequence goes on from NZ_JBSGAQ010000006.1 coordinate 266,899, forward strand.
GCTCAGACATGGACGATCTCCTTACTCGTTCTGTGTGCTCGGCCTGGGGCCATGTGCGGGGCTGTGCTCATGCGTTTTCCGAGCGTCCCTGCGCCGTACGTTCGGCCGCGATCAACTCGTTGAGCCATTTGACTTCTCGTTCACTGGACTCCAGGCCCAGCTGGTGCAGCTGACGGGTGTAGCGGTCGAACGAACTACTGGCCCGCGTCACGGCTTCGCGCAGACCTTCCCGGCGTTCCTCCACCTGACGGCGCCGCCCCTCCAGGATTCGCATCCTGGCCTCGGCCGGGGTGCGGTTGAAGAAGGCGAGGTGGACACCGAACCCGTCGTCGGAGAAGTTCTGTGGCCCCGTGTCGGCGACCAACTCGCTGAACCGCTGCTTGCCGGCATCAGTCAGCTGATACACCCGCCGAGCCCGGCGCACCTTGGTCGGTCCCAAGGGTGCGGCGTCCTCGACGATCAGGCCGTCGGCCTGCATGCGACGTAATGCCGGGTAGAGCGAGCCATACGAGAACGCTCTGAACGCCCCCAACAGACCCGTCAATCGCTTGCGCAGCTCGTAGCCGTGCATCGGTGATTCGAGCAAGAGGCCCAGGACTGCGAGCTCCAGCATCGAGATCACCCCTTTCGACAGATCAGATGGAATTGATCGCTACGACGGATCAACACCTCGCCAAACTGTATCGCGCCGATATATTTGGCGCCAAGTGAATGCCGATAGTCATGGACCGGTGGCCGGGCCCGAGCGTCACGTCGGAGCGATGACGAAGGCCCGGCGAATGACGGCGGCAGCCGAGGGCCGGCTCACCCGTTGTTGCGGTACATCCCCTTGACGGTGCCGTCCGGGTACAGGTTGATGGTCCCGCCCCCGAAATCGCTGCTGACGATGACATCGATGTTGATGGCCTCAGGCGTCGACGGATCTTCGGACGGTGTGATGCGCAGCCAGGTGCTCTTCACGTCGGCGCGTTTGGTGTTGAGCGTGTCGGGCGCGCCCCGCATGATCCCGAGGACCTTCTCGTAGTCGAACGCCGCGAGGTCGACGAGCCGGTCCTCGCTGTTGAGAGTGCTGGGCGAGCTGCTGGGATCGCCCCATCCGCCGGTGTACCGGTAATAGACCTTCATCCGGCTGTCCCGCGGGTCCGGCCGATACGCCATCGCCGAGTCCGGATCGATGTGCAGTTCGAAGCCCATGGTGTTGCCGAACTTCTGGCGCATCTGCTCGAACAGTCCCTTGACGCCGTTGAGCGATTGCAGCTGTGTCGGCGGGGTCAGCACCACCGGGGCGATGCCGTCGGGCACGGCTCCCGGGTCGGGGTTGAAGCTCAACGGTGAGGAGGTGTTTCCGTACAAACCCCAGCCGATACCGATCCCGAGCACGACCAGTACGGCGGCCGAGGCCAGCCGCAGCCCCCACCCGGAGCCGGCCGGCTTGCGGACGCGGGGCAGGCGGGGCTTGGTCAGCGTCGGCAACTGCACAGGTGAATCCGCGTTCTGCAGATCCTCGACCAGACGGGCGAGATCCCCCAGGGTCGTGGCGTTGGTCGCCGCCGACACTCGTTGGCGGTGCTCTTCCATGGACAACTGGCCCTCACCGAGTGCGTTGTCGAGCACTTTGCAGGTGTCGTTGCGATCGCTGTCTTTGGCCCGCGTGGTCGCGGTCTGCCGAGTTGCCACGCCGATGATCGTAGGAGCTGTGACGCGGTCGCGCCTCGGCGTGTAGGGGGTCGACGTACTCTGGTCATCGTGCGATTGCAGAGACAGGTGGTGGACTACGCGCTTCGGCGGCGGTCCCTGCTGGCTGAGGTCTATTCGGGGCGCACCGGCGTCTCGGAGGTCTGTGACGCCAACCCGTACCTGCTGCGCGCGGCAAAGTTTCACGGCAAGCAGAGTTCGGTGATGTGTCCGATCTGCCGTAAAGAGCAGCTCACGCTGGTGTCGTGGGTTTTCGGTGATCATCTGGGCCCGGTGTCGGGCTCAGCGCGCACCGCGGAGGAGCTGGTGATGTTGGCAACTCGTTACGACGAGTTCGCAGTCCATGTGGTTGAGGTATGCCGCACCTGCAGTTGGAATCATTTGGTCAAGTCATATGTCCTGGGCGCGCCTCGGCCGCCGAAGGCACGTGGCACTCGAGGCACGCGCAAGTCGGCGCGTACGGCCAGTGAATAGCGAAGGGCGCCATAGCCGGTCAGCCAACGACATCCGTAATGCGGCTGACCGCCTCGGCGCGCGCGAAAACCGGCCGCCTGCGCGAGAGAACCCACCGGCTCGGGAGAACCCGCCTGCGCGGGAGAAGCCCCCGATGCTGGAGAAGCCCCCGATGCTGGAGAAGCCGCCGATGCGGGAGAACCGGGCTCCGGGTCGCGAGAAGGCACCCACGGGACGGGAGAACGGTCCCGCGGGTCGTCCCGGTCGTCCGGTGGTACCGCCCGACGATCGGCTCACCACGGTGCTGCCGCCGGTACGTGACGGCGGGCCGGCCCCGCTCGATGTCGTCAGGGCGGCGATGGGCGGCACACCGCCACCCAAACCGCAGCCACCCAAATCTCCGCCTCCGCCCCCGCCGCCGGGAGGCGGCCGTGGATCGGGCCCCTCGGGTCCGTCGGGGCCGGGCCCCAAGGCGACGCGGCAATTCCACATCAACTGGAAGTTGGTGCGACGCCTGTCGATAGCCGCGGTGGCGGCAATGATCCTGCTTCCGCTGGTGACCTTCGGTATGGCGTACATGATCGTCGACGTCCCGCAGCCCGGTGACATCCGCACCAACCAGGTATCGACGATCCTGGCCAGCGACGGCAGCGAGATCGCCAAGATCGTGCCGCCCGAAGGCAACCGGGTCGACGTCGGCATCGACAAGATCCCGGAGCACGTCCGCAATGCGGTGATGGCCGCCGAGGACCGCGATTTCTACACCAATCCGGGCTTCTCGTTCACCGCGCTGTTGCGCGCGATCAAGAACAACCTGGTGGGCGGTGATCTGCAGGGCGGATCGACCATCACTCAGCAGTACGTCAAGAACGCATTGGTCGGTGACGAGCGCTCAGGCGTCGGCGGTTTGATCCGCAAGGCCAAGGAGTTGGTCATCTCGACCAAGATGGCCAGCGAATGGTCCAAAGACGCTGTGATGCAGGCGTATCTGAACATGATCTATTTCGGTCGCGGCTCGTACGGGATCGCTGCGGCGGCCAAGGCGTACTTCGACAAGCCGGTCGAGCAACTCAACGTCGCCGAGGGCGCCTTGATGGCCGCGCTGATCCAGCGCCCGTCGACGCTGGACCCGTCGGTGGACCCGGAGGGCGCTGCCGAGCGGTGGAACTGGGTGCTCGACGGCATGGTCGACATGGGCGCGCTGTCAGCCCAGGACCGGGCCGGTCAGGTGTTCCCGCCGACCGTGCCGCCGGACCAGGCCCGCCAGGCAAACCAGACCACCGGCCCGAACGGACTGATCGAGCGGCAGGTCACCAAGGAACTGCTGGATCTGTTCGACATCAGCGAGCAGGCCCTGAACACCGAGGGTCTGCAGGTCACCACCACGATCGACCCGCAGGCCCAGCAGGCCGCGGAGAACGCGGTGTCGAAGTACATGGACGGGCAAGACCCCGACATGCGGACCGCGGTGGTCTCGATCGATCCGCATGACGGTGCGGTCAAGGCCTACTACGGCGGCTCCGACGCCAATGGCTTCGACTTCGCCCAGGCCGGTCTGCCGACGGGTTCGTCGTTCAAGGTGTTCGCGCTCGTCGCGGCCCTGCAGCAGGGCATCGGCCTGGGCTACCAGGTCGACAGCGGGCCGATCACCGTCAACGGCATCAAGATCAGCAACGTCGAAGGTGAGGGGTGCGGCACCTGCTCGATCGCCGAGGCGCTCAAGCGGTCGCTCAACACCAGCTACTACCGCCTGATGCTCAAGCTCGAGCACGGTCCCGAGGACGTGGCCAAGGCCGCACACGATGCCGGCGTGGCCGAGAGTTTCCCGGGCGTCGAGCACACACTGTCCGAAGACGGCAAGGGCGGCCCGCCGAACAACGGTGTGGTGCTGGGCCAGTACCAGTCCCGGGTGATCGACATGGCCTCGGCGTACGCGACGCTGGCGGCCTCCGGCGTCTATCACAAGCCGCACTTCGTGCAGAAGGTCGTGAACTCCTCGGGGCAGGTGCTGTTCGACGCATCCAGCCAGGACAACGGTGAACAGCGGATCGACAAGGCGGTCGCCGACAACGTCTCAGCGGCCATGCAGCCGATCGCCGGTTGGTCGCGCGGACACAACCTGGCCGGCGGGCGCGCCTCGGCCGCCAAGACGGGCACCAACCAGCTCGGCGACACCGGCGACAATCGCGACGCCTGGATGGTCGGATACACGCCGTCGCTTTCGACCGCGGTCTGGTTGGGTACCTCGGACGGTGTGAACCCCTTGAAGACTCCGGGTGGTGGCCCGGTCTACGGATCCGGGCTGCCGTCGGACATCTGGAAAGCCACGATGGACGGTGCGCTGAAGGGTAGCGACAACGAGACGTTCCCGAAGCCGACCGAGATCGGTGGCTATGCGGGTGTGCCGCAGGCCCCTCTGCCCCCGCCCGCTCCCGGTATGCCGGGCGGCCCGCCGATCGCGGTGATGCCCTCGGAGACCGTGATTCAGCCGACCATCGAAGTGGCCCCGGGCATCACGATTCCCATCGGCCCCCCGACGACCGTGCCGATCGGACCGCCGCCGGGAGCTCCATTTGCGCCGGGCGGTCCGGTGCCACCGCCGCCTCCGTGACGGACCGGGTATCGCCGGCTCCGCTCGCCGAGGACGAGCGGAGCGCCGACGACCGCGACCTACCCAGCCGCAATGACCGGCTGGCCGAGGCGCTGTCGCAGACGGTCGGCGGACCCGTCGGCCGTCATGCGTTGATCGGGCGCTCACGGTTCATGACCCCGCTGCGAGTGATGTTTGTGATCGCCGTGGTGTTCCTGGCGTTGGGATATACGACCAAGGCCGCCTGCCTGCAGACGACGGGCAAGGGCACCGCAGGCGAGCGGGTGGCCAACTGGGAGAACAACCGGGCTTACTACGAGCTGTGTTACTCCGACACGGTTCCGCTGTACACCGCAGAGCTGTTGAACCTCGGCAAGTTTCCGTACAAATCCAGTTGGGTCGAGAACGACTCGACCGGCAAGCCGCGCATGCAGTACGACGGCAGCCCGGCGATCCGCTACATGGAGTACCCGGTGCTCACCGGGGTTTACCAGTACGTGTCGATGTCACTGGCCAAGACCTACACCGCGGTGACCAAGCTGGTGTCGGTCCCGCTGGTGGCCGAAGTAGTGATGTTCTTCAACATCTCGGCTTTCGGCCTGGCGCTGGCCTGGTTGGCCACGATCTGGGCCACCTCGCGCATGGCCGGCCGGCGGGTGTGGGATGCCGCGCTGGTGGCGGGGTCCCCGATTGTGATCTTCCAGGTGTTCACCAACTTCGACGCGCTGGCCACCGCAGCCGCCGCGGGCGCGATGCTGGCGTGGGCTCGGCGAAAACCGGTGTGGGCCGGGGCGTTGATCGGAATTGGCGTGGCGGCCAAGCTGTATCCGCTGTTGCTGTTCGTCCCGCTGGTGCTGCTCGGGCTGCGCACCGGCCGTCTGCGTGAGGTCGGCAAGGCGGCGCTGACCGCCGTCGTGACGTGGTTGCTGATCAATCTGCCGATCATGGTGCTCTTCCCGCGGGGGTGGTCAGAGTTCTTCCGGCTCAACACCCGTCGCGGCGACGACATGGACTCGCTCTACAACGTGGTGAAGTCGTTCAGTGATTGGCGCGGCTTCGACCCGGACCTCGGTTTCTGGCAGCCGCCGACGGTGCTCAACACGGTCACGGCGGTGTTGTTCGCGGCCTGCTGTATTGCGATCGGCTACATCGCGTTGACGGCACCCCAGCGGCCCCGGGTGGCGCAACTGGCGTTCCTGGTGGTGGCCACCTTCCTGCTGACCAACAAGGTGTGGAGCCCGCAGTTCTCACTGTGGCTGGTGCCGCTGGCGGTGCTGGCGCTCCCGCATCGCCGAATTCTGTTGGCGTGGATGACGATCGACGCCCTGGTGTGGGTGCCGCGCATGCTTTATCTGTACGGCGAACAGAACAAGGGACTGCCCGAGCAGTGGTTCACCACCACCGTGCTGCTGCGCGACCTCGCGGTGATCGTGTTGTGTGCGTTGGTCATTCGCCAGATCTATCGTCCGGAGCTCGATCGGGTCCGCCACGGCGGCCGCATCGACGATCCCACCGGCGGGGTGTTCGACCGCGCGCCCGACAACCCGCCGCGCTGGCTGCCGGACTGGCTGCGGCCCTCGGCTGACCGAGTCCGGATCGAACCGGCTCCGGCGGAGCCTGTTTCAGCTCAGCCCTGATAGCCCGGATACGGGGGATACCCCTGGAACGGTGAAGAAGCCTGAGCCGCATCCGGGTTCTGCGGACTCTGCGTTGCGCAGATCCACCCTGTGGTCGACGACAGCAAGACCAGTACCAGCGTCAACAACGGGAAGCCGAACCCCAGCACAGCGAGGATGGCGAACGCGGCGGGTTCGTGGGTGGGTTTACCTGAGATGCCGATGAGCAATTCAGCGAAGCTGAGCAGCCCGAGCAGGATGGCCACAGCGCATCCGCCGACGATGAGCCAGCGGCCGATCATCTTGTGCCGCCACAGCAGTATCGCTCCGCTGAAGAGCACCAGCCCGAAGGCGATGCTGAACAGGCCCAAGACTGTGCCCATGGCGTCGAATTCACGGTCACCGATCATGACGGCCACGCACACTCCGCCGAAGAAGATGCCGAACAGTCCGCCAAGTAGCGCCAGGATGCCGGCGGTGATTGCGGTGGCACCGCTCGGGTTGCGGGGCGGTGTCGAATCGCCGCCCGGGTAGCCGGCCTGGTTCGAGTAGACCGGCGGCTGGACCTGGAAACTGGGCTGTTGCGAAAAGTTCTGTTGCTCGGGAAACCCCTGACCCTCGGGCCAATTGGGAAAGGTCACAGATCCGCCCGGATCCACGCCGTGGTTGACGGCAGTGAAGCCGTCACGATGATGGCAATCGGCAGTGCGAGGCTCAGGATTGCCAGCCCGTTGATGGCACCGGCCCCGTAGCTGGATGTCGCGGCCAGACTCAGGCCGAGACTGATCAGGCTTCCCGCGATGATCAATCCGCAGCCGATGACGATGAGGCGGCGGCCAATCATCTTGTGCCGCAACAGCGCCACCGTGCCGGCCAGGAGCAGGAGTCCGCAGGCGACGCTCAGCAGCGTCGCGAGGACCGTCATTGCGAGCACTCCGGGGGTTCTCAGGGCCAGGGTTCGCAAGCCCGCGTCGCCGGCCAGAGCGGCGAGTCCGGTCAGGCCGAGGATGCCGTTGCTGAGGGTCAACAGGGCGCCGATCCCGGCCAGGACAGCTGTGAGGATCGCCGTGACCCCGCTCGGCGATGCCGTAGGCGCCGGCGCCAGTTCGTTCGGCTGCGATTCGCCCTCCGGATGGTCAGGTTGTTGGAGGCCGAGCTGTTCCGCGTAACCGGGCTGAAGGGAATAATCCTGACCCTCGGGTCCATGGGGAGAGGTCACTGTGGCTCCGATCGTGGGAGAAGGGCGTACCCGCACATACGGATTCGCAGATCAGCGAGGGTCACCAGCCCGGATACGGCGGGTAGGGCTGGGGCGCAACCGGTTTCTGCTTCGCTTCGATCCATGCCCCAGTCGATGGCAGCAAGGCCAACACGAGTGTCGCGATGGGGAAGATGAGCGACACCAGCGACAGTGGGTTGGTGCCGTCGGTAAAGCTGCTGTAGTCGCTTTCCAGGGCGGCACCGAAACCCGAAACTGACCAGGCCGCCGAGAATGGCGACGGCGCAGCCGCCGACTACGAGCCAGCGGCCGATCATCTTGCGTTGAAACAGCAGTACCGCCCCGACGAGGAGCGTCAGGCCGAAGATGATGCTGAGGAGCATCGAAACGACCATCAGCGCATAAGTTCCGCCGGAAGCGTGCCTGAGGCTGCCGATAGCGACGAGACCGAAGACGGCGACTGCTCCGGCGCCCACGCCGAGTACCCCGCCCAATCCCGCCAGGGTGGCGGCGATCATCCCCGTGGCCCCGCTGGGTTCACCCGATGCCAGTGCATAGGGCGGTTGTCCGCCTGGGTAGCCGGGTTGTTGCGGGAAACCGGGTTGTTGCGGTTGGCCCAGCATTGGTGGAAAACCGGGTTGTTGTGGATAGCCCGGCTGTGGCGGATACCCGGGCTGGTCAGGAAACCCCTGACCAAATGGCCCGTTGGGAAAGGTCACAGATCGCCCCTCGATCTTCGATGTTCGACAGGCCCACGCTATGCGGATTTCGCAGATCAGGGCTGTTTCCGGTAGCCTAACCCGGTTGCCGACGCAGGCGACCCTCCTGCCACGGACACGCCGTGGCCGCAACGACCATAGGAGGTGATGGGTTCCTTATGCGTCCATACGAAATCATGGTCATTCTCGACCCGACACTCGACGAGCGCACCGTAGCTCCCTCGCTGGAGGCGTTCCTGAACGTCATCCGCAAGGACGGTGGCAGTGTCGACAAGGTCGATATCTGGGGCCGCCGCCGGCTGGCCTACGAGATCGCCAAGCACGCCGAGGGCATCTACGCCATCGTCGATGTCAAGGCTGAACCGGCCACCGTGTCCGAGCTCGACCGTCAGCTCAACCTGAACGAGTCCGTGCTGCGGACCAAGGTGATGCGGACCGACAAGCACTAAAGGCTGTCAGTCGTCGGCGGGGCTACGTAGGCTTCGCGCAAACGGACATGCCTATCCCAGGAGGATCTCGTGGCTGGTGACACCACCATCACAGTTGTCGGAAACCTGACCGCTGACCCGGAATTGCGTTTCACTCCGTCCGGCGCGGCTGTCGCCAACTTCACCGTTGCCTCTACGCCGAGGATGTTCGATCGGCAGAGCAACGAGTGGAAGGACGGCGAGGCGCTGTTCTTGCGGTGCAACATCTGGCGTGAGGCCGCCGAGAACGTGGCGGAGAGTCTCACCCGGGGTTCGCGGGTGATCGTCACCGGTCGGCTCAAGCAGCGCTCCTTCGAAACCCGTGAGGGTGAGAAGCGCACCGTTGTCGAGGTCGAGGTCGACGAGATCGGTCCGTCCCTGCGCTACGCCACGGCCAAGGTCAACAAGGCCAGCCGTAGTGGCGGTGGTGGCGGCGGCTTCGGCGGTGGCGGTGGCGGTGGCGCTTCGCGCCCTGCCGAGCCCAAGGACGATCCGTGGGGTAGTGCACCGGCGTCAGGCTCCTTCAGCGGGGCCGACGACGAGCCGCCGTTCTGATCAACATCGAAATTTTTGCAAGGAAGAGATAACCAATGGCCAAGACCACTAAGAGGCGGCCGGCACCGGAAAAGCCGGTCAAGACTCGGAAGTGCGTGTTCTGCTCCAAGAAGGGCAAGGGGCAGATCATCGATTACAAGGACACCGCGCTGCTGCGCACCTACATCAGCGAGCGCGGCAAGATCCGTGCCCGTCGGGTGACCGGCAACTGCGTCCAGCACCAGCGCGATGTCGCCATCGCGGTGAAGAATGCCCGCGAGGTGGCTCTGCTGCCGTTCGGCTCGTCGACGCGGTAGGGGATAGACCAATGAAGCTGATTCTCACCGCTGAGGTGGAGCACCTGGGTGTCGCGGGCGACGCCGTCGAGGTCAAGGACGGCTACGGCCGTAACTATCTGCTGCCCCGCGGGCTGGCCATCGTGGCCTCCCGTGGTGCCGAGCGCCAGGCCGACGAGATCCGCCGGGCGCGCGATGCGAAGTCCATCCGTGGCGTCGAGCACGCCAACGAGCTCAAGACCGCGCTGGAGGGTCTGGGCGAGGTGTCGCTGCCGGTTCAGGCCGCTGCCGACACGGGCAAGCTGTTCGGCTCGGTCACCGCTGCGGATGTCGTGGCCGTGATCAAGAAGGCCGGCGGCCCCAACTTGGACAAGCGCACCGTGCAGCTGCCCAAGGCGCACATCAAGTCGGTCGGTACGCATCCGATCACCGTGAAGCTGCACACCGGGGTGGAAGCCAAGGTGTCGCTGAATGTCGTCGCGGAGTAATCCCGTAGCGGAGTAAATCCGCCAGCACTCAATCGCCCGGGTGGGAGCCTGCACAGGTTTCCGCCCGGGCGTTTGCTGTATCTCTGGCGAACCCACAGCGGAAAACTCTGGACAGCGAAGCTCACCGGGTGTTAACCGGCGCGGTTCCTGTGCGCAACACAACACGCCCGGGACGGCAACCCGGCACGACACGCCGAAGAACTTTCCATACACAATCACTGACAGCCTTTGTGGGACCCTGACCTGGGAAAACAACAGATTGTTCTGGAATGATCCACAGGTTCTCCCCAGAGCCTCAACACTGCGACCGAGACCTATCCCCACACCATCCACAGGTTGATCAACAGGGGTGGTTTCGGGCGACGTCAGCAACGTCTACCGTGATGCGTCGCAGCGCTGTCACGAAGCTTTGTCGGAGCCCTGTTTTACAGTTGCAGTACCGATTCGAATAAACGTTCGAGCCCATCGCGAGGTGGGGCTCGGAAGGGGGTGGGGAGTCCGTGGCGGTGGTGGACGACCTGGGGCATCCGGATTCGGAGATGGATGGCCCTCCGCCTGGGGAGGACTTCGGCCGGCAGCCGCCGCAGGACATGGCGGCCGAGCAGGCGGTCCTCGGCGGCATGCTGTTGAGCAAGGATGCGATCGCCGACGTATTGGAGCGGTTGCGTCCCGGTGACTTCTACCGTCCGGCGCACCAGAACGTCTACGACGCGATCCTGGATCTCTACGGCCGGGGTGAACCCGCCGACGCCGTCACCGTCGCCGCCGAACTCGATCGCCGGAGCCTGCTGCGCCGCATCGGTGGCGCCCCGTATCTGCACACCCTGATCTCCACGGTGCCGACCGCTGCCAATGCGGGTTTCTATGCCGGCATCGTCGCCGAGAAGGCCCTGTTGCGCCGGTTGGTGGAGGCGGGCACCCGGGTGGTCCAGTACGGCTACGCCGGGGCCGACGGCGCCGATGTCACCGATGTGGTCGACCGGGCCCAGGCCGAGATCTACGACGTCACCGAACGGCGCGCGTCCGAGGACTTCGTCGCGCTCGAAGACCTGCTGCAGCCCACGATGGACGAGATCGACGCGATCGCCTCGGCGGGCGGGATCTCCAAGGGTGTGCCGACCGGGTTCACCGAATTCGACGAGATCACCAACGGTCTGCACCCCGGGCAGATGATCATCATCGCCGCTCGTCCTGGTGTCGGGAAGGCACTCGCGCTCGATACCCCACTGCCGACCCCCAGTGGCTGGACCACGATGGGTGAGGTTGCGGTAGGTGACTACCTCATCGGCGCTGACGGTGAACCGACGCGCGTTGTCGCAGCCACCGAGGTCATGGTCGGCCGGCCGTGCTTCGAGGTCGAATTCTCCGATGGCACAGTGATTGTCGCCGATGCTCAGCATCAGTGGCCGACGGGCGACGGCGTCCGCACGACGACCCAGCTGCGGCCCGGTCTGCACACCATCGCCGCACCGACCTCTCGTGGCGGCGCTGCAGTGCTGGCGCCGGTGACCCAGGTGGCGGCGGTTCGGCGGCTGCCCAGCGTGCCGGTGCGGTGCGTCGAGGTCGACAACGCCGCCCATCTGTACCTGGCGGGTCCTGCGATGGTGCCGACGCACAACTCCACTCTCGGCCTGGACTTCATGCGGTCCTGCTCGATCAAGCACCGGATGGCCAGCGTCATCTTCTCGCTGGAAATGAGTAAGTCCGAGATCGTCATGCGACTCCTCTCAGCCGAGGCGAAGATCAAGCTGGCCGACATGCGTTCGGGCCGGATGAGCGACGACGACTGGACCAAGCTGGCCCGCCGGATGAGCGAGATCAGCGAGGCGCCGCTCTACATCGACGACTCACCGAACCTGACCATGATGGAGATCCGGGCCAAAGGCCGGCGGCTGGCTCAAAAGGCGGATCTGAAGCTCGTGGTCGTCGACTACATGCAGCTGATGAGCTCAGGCAAGAAGTACGAGTCGCGTCAGCAGGAAGTCTCGGACTTCTCCCGAAGCCTGAAACTGATGGCCAAAGAACTTGAAGTGCCGGTGATCGCGATCAGCCAGCTGAACCGTGGTCCCGAGCAGCGCACCGACAAGCGTCCGCAGGTCTCGGATCTTCGTGAATCGGGCTGTATGACGGCGAGTACCCGAATCCTGCGTGCCGACAACGGCGCCGAGGTGACGTTCGGCGAGCTGATGGCGACGGGCGAGCGCCCGCTCGTGTGGTCGCTCGACGAGCACAAGAACATGGTCGCGCGCCCGATGACCAACGTGTTCCCGAGTGGACGCAAGGAAGTCTTCACTCTGCGCATGGCATCGGGACGCGAAGTGGAGGCCACTGCCAACCACCCGTTCATGACATTGGACGGCTGGGTTCCGTTGGGTGAGTTGGCGGTCGGAGATCGGTTGGCGACGCCGCGGCGGGTGCCCGAGCCGGTGCAGACCGAGCGCATGCACGACTCCGAGGTGATCCTGCTTGCACACATGATCGGTGATGGTTCGTGCGTGAAGCACCAACCGATCCGGTACGCCAGCGTCGACCAGGCGAATCTGCTCGAGGTCGAGATCTCGGCGCTGCACTTCGGAGTGACTGCGGTGCGGGACGAGTACCCGGCTGCACGCGTCACGACGCTGCGGCTGCCGGCGCCCTACCGGTTGACGCATGGCAAGCACAATCCGATCGCCGCGTGGCTGGCCAAGCTCGGGTTGTTCGGCAAGCGCAGCTACGAGAAGTTCGTTCCCAAAGAGGTTTTCGCGCTACCCAACGATCAGGTGGCGTTGTTCCTGCATCACCTGTGGGCGACGGATGGTTCGGTGCGTTGGGATGCGACGGCGCGGCAGGCGCGCATTTACTACGCCACGACAAGCCGGCAGCTCGCCGATGACGTGACGCAGTTGTTGTTGCGGGTCGGTGTGTACGCGCGGATCAAACGCGCAAAGAAGGTCGGTTACCGCGACTGCTGGCATGTGCTCATCTACGGCGGAGACAACCAGCAGCGATTCCTGGCGCATGTCGGTGTGAACGGAGAGCGCGGCGTCAAGGCCCGTGAAGTGCTAGCCCATCTCGAGGGCGCCACGCGCAACCCGAATCTCGATACTGTGCCGAAAGAGGTTTGGCAGCAGGTGAAGTCGGCTCTGGTCCGTGAAGGCATGACGCACCGGCAGTTCGCGGTAGCGATGGGCACGAAGTTCTGCGGCTCGGCTATGTGGAAGCACGCGCCGAGCAGGTCACGGCTGCACCGCGCCGCGGCCTTGCTCAACGATCCTGAACTGCACCACCTGGCACTCAACGATGTGTTCTGGGACGAGATCGTCGAGATCACCAGCATCGGTGAGCACGATGTGTACGACGGAACCGTGCCTGGCACGAGCAACTTTGTGGCACAAGGAATTACAGCTCACAACAGCCTTGAACAGGATGCCGACATGGTCCTGTTGTTGCACCGCCCGGACGCGATCGACCGTGAAGACCCGCGTGGTGGCGAAGCCGACATCATCCTGGGCAAGCACCGTAACGGCCCGACGGCGAATATCACTGTGGCGCACCAGCTTCACTTCTCGCGGTTCACCAATATGGCGCGCTAGGGGAGAGAATTTGTAGGTTCTCACGGAACGTGGCGGAATCTCACGACTGATGGCGGAGCGATGGCGGATCCGCCTCCACAGCGGTACTTCGAATAACCGTCGCCGGTGATCCGGCGGCGACAACGTGATCAGGGATGTCTCGCAACACGACGCTTCCGGCGCCGATCACAGCGTTGCGCCCTATCGAAACTCCTGCACCGACGGTGACAGAAGCGCCAAGCCACGCGTTCTCACCGATGACGATCGGATCTGCTCGCTCCCACCCTTCACGGCGTTGGCGATGGTCATCAACAGGGTGCAACGCGGTCATCAACTGCGCTCCAGGACCAATCCTCGCGTGTGCGCCAATCGTGATGGGCGCATCGTCCATGAAGAACCCGTTGGCGTTGACGAACGCATTCGCTCCGAGCCGGATGTTGTACCCGTAGCTGCATTGGAACCGCGGCACCACCGACGCACCGTCACCGAACTCACCAAGGAGGTCGGTTAGGACCTGGGTCCGAGTCCTGGCATCGTCCGCCGCCGCCAGATTGAAGAAATCGAGCTGGCGCCAGCAGTCGAGACGCCGCTGCTGCAGCTCATCGTCATCGAGATACCACTCACCGCGCGAAAGGCGATCAGCCTGGTGTTCCACGAGCCGATTCTGGCAGATTAGCCGCTCAGGGAGGAGCGACACTGACCCCCATCAGAGTTGACAGCTAACGTCGGGGCGACGAAACCCGCCGGGGCCGAATCAAACCCGAGCCTGAGCGGGCGCGTCGGAATTAGCGCGTCCCGCTCATGCAATGACAGGAAGGCCGTCATGATCCCCACGATCTCCATCATCGGCGCCGGCCTTGGCGGTCTGACACTCGCGCGTGTCCTACACGTTGCGGGCGTTGGCGCGACCGTCTACGAAGCCGAGGACTCTCCGAGTACCCGAACCCAAGGCGGGCAGCTAGATCTGCACGAAGGAACTGGCCAGCGGGCTCTTGAGATGGCTGGGCTCACGAAGCAGTACCACGGCGTCATCCACCGGGGTGGCAGTGCTCGGCGGGTCTATGACACGAGCGGTAACGTGCTGGTCGAGGTTCCCGACGACGGGTCGATGACACGTCCCGAGACGCTGCGCGGCGATATTCGCCGCATCCTGCTGGAATCTTTGCCCCCCGATGCAGTGCAATGGGGCCGGAAGCTTGTGTCAGCGACCGCGATAGGCGCTGGCCGGCATGCGCTCGTGTTTTCCGACGGCTCAACCGTGATCACCGACGTTCTTATCGGCGCCGACGGAACGTGGTCTACCGTGCGCTGTTTGCTTTCCGATGAAAAACCCGTCTACTCGGGGCTGAGCTATGTCGACACCTACATAGTTGATGTGGACCAGGAGCATTCAGCGATCGCCCAGACCGTCGGAGACGGTGCGCTCTACTGCGTCATGCCGGGGAAAGCGCTTCTGGCGCACCGCGAGTCTGGGAATGTGGTGCATACATATGTGATTTTGCACCGACCCGTCGAGTGGTTTGACCAGGTTGACTTCACCGACGGGACCTCTTCCCGCTCCCAGATTGCCGCCGAGTTCGACGGCTGGTCGCCAAAGCTGACGGCGCTCATCGTGGAAGGCGACGGATTGCCCGTTCTGCGCAAGATCTATCAGCTTCCTGACCACCACCGCTGGAACCGCACACTCGGTGTCACGCTTGTTGGCGACGCAGCGCACGCTACTGTCCCTGGCGGCGATGGTGCGAACCTCGCCATGCTTGACGGTGCCGAACTCGGCGAGGCCCTTGCCGCGCACCCAAAAGAGACCGAAGTCGCGTTGGGTAGATACGAACAGATCATGTTTCCGCGTAGTGAGGCGGCAGCGATCGCCGCGCATCAGACCATCGACACCATCTTCGGTACCGGCGCACCGGAAGGGGTGGTCGAGCTGTTCAAGAACGTGCTCGCGCAGCAACGAGCGTGATCCCGGCGGGTACTGGCCCGCTTGACTGTCCCGGTTCTCTAGGAGTGAGACAGACCCCTCCGGCCTTGCCGGGTGACGAGCGTTCAGCACGGCAGACTTGGCCGGGTGGAGTCGGTGACGGTGTCTTGTGGCGATGGGACGCAGCTGCACGTCGGTGTGGTGGGCGACGGGCCGGACGTGGTGGTGTTATCGGGCGGCCCGGGTTGTGTGAATTATCTGGAGTGTGACTACTTGGCCCCAGCCGGCACACGCGCGTGGTTTCCCGAGCCGCGGGGCGTTGGCCGGTCCGGCGGCGGTGCCCATGACCTCGCTCAGGCCGTTGTCGATCTCGAAACGATTAGAGCCACGGTGGGTGTGGATTCCTGGACGGTGCTCGGTCACTCGTTCGGATCGGATCTAGGCATCCGCTACGCACTGGATCACCCCGAGCACGTGAAGTCGGTCGTCGGCATCGCCGGGCACGGGTTACACAAGGATCGCACCTGGTCGGAGAGCTACTCGTCTCGCCGCCACATTGACGATAGCCTGGTCATCGCGTGGGATGCCGCGGTGCACGAATCACTCAACGCGTCGTTCATCGAGTGGATTCACCAGCCGAAGTTGTTCCGGCAGCTGGCCGATACTCGTGTTCCGATGACGTTCGTGGCTGCAGGTGAAGACATTCGGCCCGATTGGCCACTTCGCCAGCTCGCCGCGTTGGTTCCACGGGGACAGTTCCGCAACGTCAACGGGGTCCCGCACAACTTCTGGCACACCCACCCGGAGACATGGAAGGCGACCGTTTCCGACCTGTGCCGGGGCGAGGTGATCGTACGGGCGGCAGATATCGATGAGCTGGGTGTTGTCGATGTGGTGGGGTTGGCCATTGGCGACGACCCGCCGAAGATCCGTGCGGCCGTTGAACGCTACCGGAATGACCCCACGGTCACGCTGCTCATCGCGACGGACCGCGGCATGCCCGTCGGGGCCGTTGGTTACACCGTGGGGAAAACCGCGATCACGCTGCTGCACATCGCGACAATCCAATCCGCGCGGCGCACCGGGCTAGGACGTCGCCTCCTGGCAGAGGTACGCCAGTCTGCCGCTGAGCTACCGCTAGTTGCAGAAACCGACGCTGACGGAGTTGGCTTCTACGCCGCGACCGGCTTTACCATCGCCCCTCTGGGAGAGAAGTATCCCGGCGTGCAGAGATTCCGCGCACGCCTCGAAGAACATTCCGGTCGAGACAAGAACTGATCACTCCCAGATTCATCCCCGAACGGCAGCTGATCGCGGAGATCGACCACCTGCAGAGGGCTGGAGCCTACGCGCCAGAATCAAACGGGCCGAACTACTAGCAGAACTCGTGATACCAGCACCTGCACCCCCAGTAGCAACGCCCGGCGCGCCAGAGGCGCAAAAGCAGCAAACCCAGCAAGTCGTTGACCCGCCCGGAGAAAGCACAACCTAGGCCTGGTCGCCGCCTAGTGGGTTGATGACCTGTGAGCCAGAATTTGGGGTGCTCCGCTATCCCGCGAGATGATCCCATGACTTGGCGAGGTCTGCCCATGGTCCTGTCGCCTTGATTTGGCCGTTGACCAGAATCACTACTCGGTCGGCGTGGGCCAGGGCGGCTCGCTTGGATGTTGCCCCGATGACCGTGGTGCGGTGGGCGCGCAGACTGGCCCACAGCTGCACTTCGGTGGTCGCGTCCAGGGCGCTGGAAATATCGTCGGCGAGAAGGAGTTCCGACTCGGTCGCCAGTGCTCGGGCCAGTGCCAGCCGCTGCGCTTGCCCGCCGGACAGGCGCACGCCGCGATGGCCGATGAGCACATTGATGCCGCCGGCCTCCTCGATATCATCTGCCAGACAGGCCTTGTCGATCGCCTCGTTGATCGCGCGGTCGTGGTCGAGGCGGACGTTGTCGGCGAAACTCCCCGACAGTACCCGCGGTACCTGGGCGACATAGGCGACCTGTTCGGGGCGTAGGAAGACCTGAGCATCGCAAATGGGCTCACCGTTCCAACGGATATCGCCGGTGTGGTCTGCCAGTCCGCAAAGTGCCGCCAGCAAGCTGGATTTGCCGGATCCGATCTGGCCGAGCAGCAGTACCAACTCGCCGGCTTCGATCGTCAGGTCGACGCCGGTGACACCGCGGGTCCCGTCGTCGTGGATCGCTGAGACTCCGGAAAGTTCTAGGCGCTGCAACGGGATTCGGAAAGGCTCAGCTGGAGGCCGGGCGGTACCGACGACCAGGTCGATGCCCGGTGGGATGTCCATCAGATCGGTGCCGCCGGCGAAGCGGGTCGTCGCCTGTTGCCATGCCCGCGTCCCGGGTGCCTCGGTGACCGCGGCGGCGACGACACTGCCGAAGTAGTCAAATCCTAAAACCGCACCCGAAACTAGGAGCGCGGAAGCCAGGCTCCAGCCGCCGAGCAGGTACACCGTCCAGGCGGCAAGGACGCCTAGTTGCACGGTGACCACCGGCACCAGGGCCAGGATTGATCCCACCCGGTGCTCACGTACGGCAGCGTCAACACGCCCGCTGTCGACGCGGGTGAGGTGTGCGTGTACGTCGTCGGTGGCTGCGGCGAGCTTGATGGTGCGCACGCACTCCAATGTCGCGACTAGGGCTGTGCCGAATGCGGCTCGCGACGCCGAGGCCGCTGCGGCGGACCGGCCGGCGATCGAGCGGCCGGCCACCGATGTGACGGCGGCGGCGATCATCACGGCCAGCAGGATGGCGCCGGCAATGATGGTTCCGCTGAGCAGCGAGGTGATGATCACGATCAGCACGGCGCTGATGACCTCGTTCCAGCGGTCTGCGTAGCGAAGGAATCGGTCGGCATCCAGCAGCCGGGCCACCACTTCGCCCGGTGGTGTGCGGGGTAGTCGATGCTGCTGAGTTTGGGCAGCGAGCACGGCCATCCGGATCCGTAGCACGCACGCGCTCCACCACGGTGAGTAGCAGCGGACCGCCCAGGCCAACAGGAAGGGCTGCGCCACGATGGTGATTCCGGTGGCGAGCGTGAGCAGGACCGGCGTGTTGCCGCTATTCAGGGTTTGGATGACGTGGCCCCAGAGGTAGCCGGTAACGGCGTTGGCGGAGTTGCCGACCAGCCATGTCAGCAGGAACAGCACACTGCCGAACAGTCCCCAGCGCGGGTGCATCATTACCGCCCGCGCGATGCCGCGAGCCAGGCTCGGCCCGGAGCCCACGTCGGCCTGTGTGACCGGGCTGCCTGGGCGGCGGGCGCCGCCGACGGCCGTGTCATCCTCACTGGCCGCCGGCGGTGGTTCGACTGAGTCCGTCTCGGCCCCGGATGCATCGAGCAGCCGCCGGAACGGGCCCGGTCGCAACTCCAGTTCCGACGGTGTGCCCTGATCGAAGATGCGGCCGTGGTCGAGAACCACGATCTGATCGGCCCGGGCGACGGTCGAAAGCCGGTGCGCGATCACAATTCCGGTGCGCCGAGCAAGCAGACGGCCGGCGGCCCGCACCATGCGTGTCTCCGAGAGAGGATCCATCCGCGCGGTCGCCTCGTCCAAGATGACTACGCGAACATCTCGGACCAGCAGCCGCGTGAACGCGACGAGTTGCTCCTCCCCTGCCGACAATGTCGTGCCGCCCGGCCCCAATTTCGTGTCCAGGCCGTGGGGCAGGCTGTGCACCCAGTCCGTGAGGTCCAGTTCGGTGATCGCCGCTTCCACGCGTGAACGGGGAAGGTCGGCGAACAGCGCAATGTTGTCGGCCAAGGTTCCGGCCATGATCTCGGTGCGCTGGGTCACCACCCCGACCGCAGAACGCAGACCGTGTAGGTCCAGATCGCAGATGTCTGTCCCGCCGAAGTACAACGTGCCGGGTTTCGGCTCGACCGCGCGCGACACCAGCGATGCGAGCGTTGATTTGCCTGAGCCGGTGCGCCCGACGATGCCGCAGGTGGTGCCGGCGTCGATGCGAAGCTGGATGTCATTGAGTGCGAAAGTGCCTTCTGCGTAGGCAAAGTCCAGGTTGTCGAACACGATGTCTATGGGCCCGTCCGGAACGGACTCACCGCCGACAGGTTCGGATTCGACGGCCAGAAACTGCCGCAGCCGGATGACCGCGCCCATGCTGGCCTGCAGGTCGGGCAGTTGTCGAGCGAGCCCGGCGATCTCGCCGACCAGTGTTGCACTCACCAGGACCAGGGTCACTAACTCAGCAACACCCAAGCGACTGTGGCTTACCAGCGCGACACCGGCCAGCAGGACACCAGCCAGTAGTGCCTGCAATAGGCCGCCGGCACGAATGGTGATCCGGGACTCCACCGCCACGGCCGCGCGGAACCTCCGTTGGATGATGCCCGACAGCTCCGCCGCGCGCCGCAGGACGTAGGCCTGGCCCAGGCTGGTGCGCAGGTCATCTCGCGCTGCGATGGCCTCTTCGACCACGGCAGCGTGCTCGGTCCAGGCAGCCTCCTCCTCGACTTTTCGGTCCTTCAACTCCTGCAGGAGCGGGCGGACGATCAGCACCGTGAGCGGGGCTACCACCGGGAAAATGATCCACGCCGGCCACCACGTCAGGCCCGCAACGATCCACATGGGCACCGTGTAGGTCAAGGTGCGCAACGCATCCCAGGCCTGGTGGCGGGCAAGCCCTCCGACGGCTGCAGCGTCGTCATCAACGCGATCGATGATCTCGCCGACGGCCTGCTCGGACAGCACCGCCAGTGGCTGGCGCAACGCGGCAGTCAGAAGGTCTGCGCGTAGCCTGCCTTCAGCACGATCAGCCATCGCCGCCCAGACAGTCCGACCTGCGGAGTCGACAACGGCGCTGCAGAGCAGACAACCGGCCAGAAGAGCGACCGTCGACCACAACGGATTCGCGGCGAGTTGACCACTGACAACGGTGCTCAACGCCGCAAGGACGGCGCCCAAAACCATCGCAGTCAGGGCTACCCCTGCAGCCCCGCGGCCCGCCCCCACGAGGCGCCGCCAGTCGACCGTCCGGTCAAGATCATCGACGGCGCCTGGCGTGCGCCCCGACGCGTGCTCCTGCACCAACGAATCAGAGGTCATCGTTTCGGCACAGTCATCGTGCAGGCCGCAGATACAAGTAATGCCAGACTGCATTCCATTTTTCGCCCCCCGCGACGCGGGTGACTCTACCGGCGGCCGAAAGCGAACAGCATCTGAATTTCGCAGCGACGTGTTCGACCGCTCCGCCAGAATGGGCTCCCGCGGTTTCGCGCACGCCGAAATGCAGTGGTCTTAGTGTGGGACCGTGGACTGGGAGTTTGAGACCGAGGTATTCCAGTGGCGCGGCCCCGCACCGTATTTCTTCGTCGCCACACCCGCCCATATCAATGAGTTCTTGCACGTTCACTCCGGCGAATTGACCTACGGTTGGGGAGTCATCCCCGCGCAGGTGAGCATCAATGACACCGAGGTCACCACATCACTGATCCCCAAGGACGGCGTGTACCTGGTCCCGCTGAAGATCGCCCTGCGCCGCCCCGAAGGCATCGACGACGGCGATCGCGTACGGGTGCGGCTGCAAGTCAGCCTGCACAACAGCGGTGAACTTTCTGAAGGTACGGGGATGTCCACATTCGTCATCGATGCACCGGTGGCCATCAAACTCGCCACCGATAACGCCGTTATCCCCCAGCAGCACAGCTTGACCGCACCCACGCTGCTGCGCTCGCAGGTACTGGCGCTGGTGTATGAAGCGGTGCGCCGCAATGAGATAGACGAACGCGCTGGACGAAAAGTTATCGACGATATCCGTGGTTTGCGGATCCGGTTCCTCAGCGACCGCTCACTGGAGGACCACTCGTGGCGGCTCGCCAGCAAAATGAACTGGCCGGACATACACCAAGTCGAGTACATCGCGCTGACCCAACTGCAGGCCGACGCGCTGGTCACCGTGGATACCGAACTGGCCGCCGCGGCGCGCGCATTCGTCAAAACCGCCTCCGTCGCAGACATCTTGCTGCTGTAGCCAAGACACTCGGGCTCGATGTTGAGTTCGACCCAGCGCCAACCTGAGCGATGATCGGCACCAGGGACGACGGTTTGTGGCGGCGAACCCGCGCAACGTAGTCAGCGTCGCTGACGAAGTGCCCACCCAGCCCAACCATCTGCCGTAGCTCCGCTGGCAGTTGGATGGCTGTCCAGACCGGAGCACGCCCGCGACCGGCTCCGTACCCAGACGACTCGGTGGCGAAATTCAGGGGGTTTCCCCGATGTCCCGGCTACCTCGACCTCGCTATGGTGAGCCTCCTGCGTGGGTATCAACCGGGTGCGGCGAGGAATGGTGAACGCGGTGCGGCAGCGTTGGCGACGGGTGTTCGTCGGAGTGTTGGTCATGTTGGCCGGTGTTGTCGTCGCGGCAGCGGCAGGGGTCGCGGCAACGCTGGGGATGGCCGCGCTGATCACCACACCAGGAGTGTTTCTGGTCGTTGGGTTGGCCGTCTTCGCCGCCGTGGTATTCGGCACTGCTATCGCCGGATTCCGCATCGTGCGGGCCGCACACCCGCTCGCCGGTGCGACGGGGACGGCAGTGGCGGTCACCCTGTTGACGCTGGTGGGGGCGAGTATGACTGTGCTACAACCGTTCCCGGTGCAGAGTGCCGCTCCAGTGCCGGCGGACGTTCGGTTCTGGGAACTGTCCACCGGCACCCGGGCCGCCTTTGTTCACGCGCCCGCGGCGACCGGTTCGCCACATCGGGCCGCGCCGGTGATCTTCCTGCACGGCGGTCCAGGTACACCGGGTGAGGGCATCCCCACCGGAGGAGCCGAACTCGCCGCAGACGGGTTCGACGTGTACGCGTACGACCAACTCGGCGCGGGCCGGTCGAACCGGTTGGCCGACGTGACCGGGTACACGGTGGAGCGTCAGGTCGCGGACCTCGAGGCGATCCGTCGCACCATCGGGGCCGAACAGCTCATCCTCGTCGGTCGGTCGTGGGGAGGCTCCCTTGCCGCGCAATACCTGGCCGCGCATCCCGACCGGGTCGCGAAGGCGGTGTTTGTGGCCCCGGGCGCGATCTGGGGCGGCGGATATGCCGAGAGGGACGTCGGCGAACCCTGGGACGACATGACGACGGATCAGCAGTCGCGTTACGACGAGCTGACCAGCAGCCCGCGGATGTTTGCGCAGGCGCTGCTGATGGCGGTCAACGCGAATGCCGCCCACGCGCTGGTGCCCGATTCGGAGGCCGACTCGTGGATGCACGCCGTCGCTCTGGCCGGCCGCGACGCCACTTCATGCACTCACACGGTGACCGCGCCGCCACACGAGAACCCCCAGGGTTTCTACGTCAATCAGCTCACCAAAGCCGATTTCGACAAGATCCCGGATCCACGACCGCAACTGCGCAACGTCGAGGTTCGTTCACTCGTCATCGCCCCGCAATGCGACTTCATCCGCTGGGCCGTCACCCGCGAGTACCGCGACGTGCTGCCCCGCTCCACGCTCGTCTACTTCCCCGACGCCGGGCACGCCGTTCCGTTCGACCAGCCGGCGGCGTATATCCGTTTGCTCCGCGCGTTCGTCCTCGACGAACCGTTGCCACTGCCCGCATACACGGCGCCCGAGCCGCCCCCCGGACGCTGGACCCGTTGACGCGGAACCCACTTCGACGTCACCGGGACCGGTGTCAACAGCTGAGATTCTCCGAGACCCACCGCGACGGCAACGACACGAACGGGGTGTTGCGATGTGGCGTGTCAAGCATGGGTTTTCGTCCTCAAGCACGCGCTGACGAGGGCAAAGCCTTGCGGAGGTGGTAGGCGGCGATGCGGGCGAGTACACGGGGTTCGAGGAGACGCTGCGGTGGATCGACCATGTTCACGATCCGGACGAGTCGCTCGGTGATGACGATGTCGTTGGCGGCTTCCAACGTCTTGCGGAGAATCCACTGGACAGCACGCCGGCGGACCTTGTCCTTCACACCGCGGTCGGAGCTGTGCCCGGGAGGCTGATTGCCGGCCCATACGGGGGCGATCATCTGCGTCAGTGACTGGTAGAACCGTTGCGGATCAACGCTTCTGCGCTCACGGAGACGGGTGCGCAGCATTTGGGCGTGTCGCGCCGCCATGGTGATCCCTTGCCCGTGGATGGGGTCCAGGCAGCAGAGAGCGTCGCCAATGACGAGCAGGCCGTCGGGGTGCTGGGCGCAGCGGTCATAGCGGTGCCAAGTGCCACCGGGGTAGCGGTAGACCTCGACATCTGACAGCGGCACGGCCTGGCGCAATGCCGGATGGATGTGCGATGGCACGAACTTCTCGGCGAGGGCGAGCATGTCGGCCAACGTTGTGGGTGGTGCCGGGTGCTCGTCTGCGTGCGTTGCGATAGTCAACGTCCAGGTGCCGTGTTCGCCGGCGGCCAGGCCACCGCGGCCGACGCTGCCGGGCGGGACGACCAGGACAAGCCGTTCAGGGAAGGCGTCCTGATCGGGGATGGCGATCTGTTGGCTGTAGTACACGCCGCGCACCGTGAACGACCGCTGCGGTGGCCGGTCGTAGCCGAGCGTCTCCAACAGCAGGGGTGTGCGGGTCGCCCGCCCGGTGGCGTCGATGACCAAGTCGGCGTCGAGCGTCTGCGTCGCGCCTGTCCGCCGGTCGCTGATGGTGACACCGGTGATGCGATCCGGTTCACCCGCGACGAGTTCGCCGATATCGTGACCATCTTTGATGACGACGTTGGGAAGGGCGGCGACCCTACGGCGCAGGGCACATTCCAATAGAGGTCGTGTCACCAGGTAGGTGGCGAGGGCGGCTGGATCTGCCACTGGGTCGGTGCGGTTGAAGGCGTACGGGCCGTTCTGGATGTGCATGCGCGCACCCAGGCGGGCGTCGGCGAGAACGTGGCCGCCGGCGGTGATCACGTCATCGATCAGTCCCGGGACCAGCGTCTCGATGGTGTGCCAGCCCCGGGACAGCAGGCTGTGGAGGTGAGGTCCCTGCGGTATGCCGCGGCGCTGAGAAGGGTTGTCCGGCAGGCGGTCTCGTTCGACGACTGTCACGTCGTGACCGGTGTCGGCGAGCGCAGCCGCAGCCAGCAGGCCGGCGATACCCGCGCCGAGAACAACAGAGTGGTCAGCCATGTCGCGCACGCCTCCCCTGCGTGTCGAACTGAGTGATGGGGTTGACGCTAACACGAAATTAAGAAAAATAAGATTAAAATAAGCAAAGTCTAAGGTTCGGGGTAGGTACGAGGAGGGCTCGGTGAACCGACGAGGTGCAGGATTGGACGCGGGCGATGAGGTTGCGAACCGGGTCGCGCTGATCACGGGGGCCTCCCGCGGAATCGGCGCCGAGGTGGCCCGAATACTCGGTGCGGCAGGCCTGCATGTCCTGGTCAACTACCGCGAGAAAGCCGCGCGGGCCAACACTGTGGTCGACGCCATTCGGATGGCCGGGGGACACGCGTCGGCGGCCGGTGCCGACGTTTCCGACGAAACCGCAGTCAAGGCGCTCCTGGCTGATGTCGGTGAGCGATTCGGCACGCTCGATGTGTTGGTACTCAACGCCTCCGGCGGTCTGGAGCGCGGAGCTGACCCGGGATACGCCATGCGCCTCAACCGCGATGCGCAACTGCGTCTGGCCACGCTGGCCCTTCCGTTGATGCCGGCGGGGGCGCGGATTGTCTTCGTCACCAGTCATCAAGCGCACTTCTACCCGGCCAAACCGGTGCCCGAAGGCTACGAACCCATCGCGCAAAGCAAACGTGCCGGCGAGGACGCGCTGCTCGCAGCGAAACCTGCTCTGGCCGAACGCGGGATTGCGCTCAAGGTCGTGTCCGGCGACATGATCGACGGGACCATCATCGTCCGGTTGCTGCAACGGCGCGACCCCGCCGCCGTCGACGCCCGCCGCAACCAGGCGGTACTTCCGACCGTCGATGAGTTCGCCGCCGCAATCGCCCGAGCGGCGTTGGATTCCGACCATCACGACATGACCTATGTCGGCGGTGCGGACTACCTGATCTGACCAACTCGGCTCTGGGCTGCCTGACGTCGCGCGGGTAGACATCGCCGGTGCCAGTTCGTAGCCTGTCCGGGACATACGTAGCCGGACCACGATCGGTCCCCGCAGCGAAGGACCGTGACAATCCGAATGACCGGGGTTCGCCATTCACTTCGGCGAGCGGCGTACGGTTCGGTAGCCGCGGTACTGGCGTTGGCGTTGGCGATGTCGATGGGCGACGTGAACGCGGACCCCGCGGCCGACGCGATGTCCACGCTCAACGAGTTGTCGCGGCAGGCGGTGCAGACCCGCGAGGCCGTCACAACGGCCCAACGCGACGCCGATGCCAGGCTGGCCGCCCAGACTGCGGCCGAAGATCGCCACCGCGCAGACATGCAGGCCCTCGAGGTCGCCAACGCCCAGCTACAGCCCCATCAGGCGGCTGCCAACCGGGTGGCGGCCATGACGTACATGAGCGGTGGCACCGGTCAAATGGCGGCGGTGCTCACCGCTGGCTCACCCCAACAGCTGATCGGCCACCTGTCACTACGGCGGGTGGTGGCCACCGAGGCGACCGAACAGATGAAGGCCTTTCAAGCAGGACGTGAGCGCGCCGCCGCCGCTGTCCGGGCCTCTGAGGCGTCGGCCGCCGAGGCCCGCGCCGCAGCCGAGCGGTCTGCCGCGGTGCGTACAGACCTGCAGGCGAAATGGGGTGAACTGCAGCGTCAGATCGCCGCCGCGGAGGCGCAGTACGCGGCGTTGACTCCAGGTCAGCGGGCGGTGATCGACAACGCGGCCGCGGCCCCGCCCGTCGATCTCCCGGAGTCGTTACCTGTCGGCGTCGCGTCTGAGGCCGGGTTACAGGCCAACACCATCGTGGCTGCGCGGGCTGTCAGCGCGAGGTTTCCCCAGATCGCCGACATCGATGGGGTGCGGCCGGACTCGAAGCCCTGGCATCCCAGCGGTCTGGCGATCGACATCATGATTCCCAATCCCAGCAGCCCCGAGGGCATCGCGCTCGGAGACGAGATCCTCGCGTTCGCGATGAGTAACGCGGCCCGATTCGGGTTACAGGATGTGATCTGGCGGGGCACCTATTACACGCCATCCGGCCCACAGGCATCGGGTTACGGCCACTACGACCACGTGCACATCACCACGACGCCTCGCCACTAACCGGCGTTAGACGTGCCCGCCGGGGAACATCGTCTTGACGGCCTGAGTGACGGTGTCGCGAGCGTCGGAGGCGTCACCGGGTTCCAGGGAGCTGATCACCATCACGTAGCGGCGTTCGGGTCCGATCGTGCCGGTGGACACGTGTAGCTGGTTGGCGCCGCTCCAGCAGCAGAACCAGCCCTGCTTGACCGCGACCGGCTCGGCGTAGAGCCCGTCCGGGATGCCGAAGCGCTGCGGGTAACCGTCGGTTCCCATCGGTGTGGATTGCGCGAGGTTGGTCATGATCACGTCGGCCTGTTCGGGGGGCAGCCCGCCGCTGCCGTCCAACAGCATGTCGTAGTAACGGACCAGGTCGCTTGCGGTGCTCTGCGTGACGTCCCAGTGTCCGTTGTACGGCGCGGTGGTGCCCTTCAACCCGTACCGCGCCACGATGCGTGAGATGACGGCGTTTCCTCCGCTGCGGTCCCAGAATGTCTGGGCCGCGCTGTCGTCGGAGGAGCGCAGCATGATGTCGAGCGACTTGCGGTCGGCAGCAGTCAGTTTCGTCTCGCCCTTCGATTCCTGCAGCAGCAGGTCGTCGGCGATGAACAGCTTCACCACCGAGGCGATCGGGAAGGGTTGGTTGGCGCCGTTGGAGATGACCCGGCCGGAGTTGCGGTCCAGCACGACGATCTCGACGTCGGCCCCGGACTTGGACGCGTCGGCGGTGGCTTGACGGGTGCGGGCCTCGAGCCCGTCGAATGGCGTGGTGGGCTGGGCATCGAGCTCGTCCAGTGGCGCCAACGGGGGCTGCGGGGCGATAGCCGGTGCCTGGGGGACGCTGTGAGCTGATGGCATGCCCCAGACCTGTGCCGCACAACCATTGACGAGCATCGCCACGCTGGCGATTGCCATGCTCGTCATAGCCGGCTTCGACAGCCGCCTCCGCATAAGTCCTCCAAATGATTCAGAACCTGGGCAGCTGGAATGGACTCTGCGCCCGCCGGTCGCCCCAGCCTAATCGGCCACCCAGACGATCGGCGACCTGAGTCGAGGCTGGGAAGAGGGAGACGGCGTGGAAAGCACCTCCCCGGGATGAGCCAGCCTAGGATCCGAGCCGTGGGGATGGAAAAGGTGACACTGCGTCCGCGAACAGGATTCGTCTTCGGAGTGGTCGCCACGGTCGTGGGCAGCGTCCTGATGGCATGTTCGCCGGGATCTGCGCCGACCGCACTGGTGGCGGACGTGCCGTTGCAGTCGGGTGAGCAGACCACGCTTCCGTTCAGTTCCTTTGACTACCGGGAGATGGGCGTCGACGCGAAGAACGTCCTGTACCTGGGTGGTACCGGCGGGTTCGCGACGTTGACCCCGGGGGCGGCCCGGCCGACCCCGATGAAGCCCAGCGGCAATCCCCCCGTGTCGACGTTCGGGGTGGCACCGGACAGCCGGTTGTCGTTCGTCACTCTCGGTGGTGTCGTCGAGACGATCGCACCTGGGGCCACCACCTCGGAACCGCTGCCTTTCGACAAGCTCACAAAGTACGGCCAGATGGCAGTCGGCAAGGATGGATCGGTCTACGTGACCGACAACCAGAGCAACAAGCTGTTGAAGCTCGCTCCCGGTGCGACCGCCCCGACGGAGCTGCCCGTCGACATCGGAAATGGCTTGGGGCACTTGGTGATCGATGCCGACGACAATCTGTACTCAGCCAAGGACGGCAAGATTGTGAAGGTCGCGAAGAACGCGAAGAAGGCCGAGCCGATTGCCGGGGTGACGGACAACGTGGCCGGCCTGGCGGTGGACGCAGCGGGCAATCTCTATGCCACCGACCGGCAGGCCGGCACGGTGTCCCGGATGCCGGCTCGCGGAGGTGACTGGGTCCAACTCCCGTTCAAGGGCCTTCAGCGCCCATCGGCCATCACTGTCGACGGCGACGGCAACGTCTATGTCATGAATATGAACGTCCGCGAGACGGATACGAGAGACACCATCGTCAGGCTCGCCGCCAAGTAGCCCCGGTGCCCACCTTTCGATCTCACGGGTGGAAGTTCCACTGCCCGCAATCCTGGGCCAGCACGTCGTTGACGTCGACTTCGAGCCCGCCGACCACCGGGCCGGGATTCGACGCTGTGCTCACTACGCGCTGGTAAAGAACTGCGGCAGGGTAGACCTGACCGCCGGACCAAGAGCGGGTCTGCCACGCCCACACGTGACCGGGCGATTGCGACTTGCCGATAACGCCATCGGCTGCAGCCCACTGGCACGGCCTGATACCCGCGTAGATCCCGGTGCGCTGCACCCCGATCACTGAGTTGATTCCGCGGAACCATGGCAGTGCGACGGCGTTCCAGGTGTTGCGGTCGATGTCGTCGTCGACGCTGAAGAAGATCGGTGCGCTCTGTCCACCCCCTGCCGCGGTGTGCAATTGCCAGGCGGTGCGCGCATCGGCGACGCCGCCCGCGTACCCGCGGGTGAAGTCCGACGGCGCGGTCCCGCCGGGCTTGCCGTATTGGTAGTTGCTGACGATCACCAGACCGGCGGCGGTCAGCTCTCGGGCATAGGGCAGGGTGATCGGCTTGGCGCCCATGGAGGAGCCGGGCCGCGATGTCGAGACGTAGTTGATCACTCCGGAGTGACCTGCGGCCCGGATATCGCGGGCCGGAATCTGGCGCATGGCGAAGTCGATCAGTGTGGGTGCGGCCGCCGACGCCGTGGGCATGCCTGCTGATGCCACGCCGAGCCCGGCCAGCGAGGCCGCGGTGGCGTAGCGCAAGGCGTCACGCCGGGAAACCTGCACCGCGTGATGTTAACAAAGTGACTGCTGTGACTTGTGTTGCCTCACGCGCCGGTGTCAGTTCGATGCCGCACTGTTATCCAGCTGGTGCTGTGTCCGTTCTGGCTCCCGGGACCGTCACGACAACAAGGTCACGACAACACGAAGACCACCGCCGCGAGCAGCACCGCGGCAGCGACGAATGCCACCGCGCCCGCTGTCCAACGGTTGTTCTTGACCCAGATCCGTACCGACGGCACTGTGATGTAGATGTGTGGTTCCGCGCTGACCATGCAGCCCCCTCATGCCGTTGTCGCCAGGCTACGGCGCCGGTGTCACGTCCGTCCCGGCACCCTTGACCGAAGCCTTGGCCCGATTCTCGGCCCGGACGCCCCTCTTGCCCCGCACGAACCCGGTCGCGGAGATCGCCGCCGACAGCAGTGCGTCCTCACCGTTGACGAACGGGTGGAACCCGACACCGGCACCACCGCGGCCCTTGACCGGGATATCGGCGACTTCGGTGACTTTCCAACCCTTTTCGGAGATCGACAGGATGGCCTCGCCGTTCGCGCAGGAAATCGGCAGCGCCGCGATCACCTCGTCGCCATCACCGGCCAGCTTCACCCCGGCCACACCGTTGCCGGCCGCACCCTGAGGATTCACGGCGGCGGGGTCGATGCGCAGGATCTTCCCGCGCCGCGTCACCAGCGCCAGGTGGTAGCCGTCGGCCAGCACACCCGACCGCAGCAGCCCGGTGATATCCGGGGCCACCGGGATATCGCGGATCTTGAACGGCAGGCCGTTGCCGGTGGTGAACTTGACGCGCCCGTCGGTCCACACCGCCCAGCCCAGACCCGAGGTGAGCAGGTCGCCGTGGCTGTCGGAGAACACCCCGCGATCGTCCAGGCGCCACGCGGCATTGACCTTCCGCTCGCGGGGACCGTCTTCATCGGCGCTGGACGCGACGGGTGTGGCATCGAAGTCCAGGACCGTGCGACGGTCGAACTCGGGCCCTTTGAACAGTTTTGCGGTCTCCACGAGCTCCTTGTCGATCACCTTCCGGCGCGCATCGGGATCGGCCACCAGCTCGGTGAGCTGGGCGAACTCGGCATCCAGCTTGTCGGCTTCGGCCTGCAGCTCGATGACGTCGAGTTTGGTCAGTCGTCGAAGCTGCAGTGCCAGAACATAATTGGCCTGCTCTTCATCGATCTGGAACCGCTCCTGCAACCCCTGTCGAGCGTCGTCGACGGTGTCGGAACCTCGGATCACCGCCACGGCAGCGTCGATGTCGAGGTGGATCTTCATCAGGCCGGCCACCAGATGACGTCGTGCGGTGACCTTCTCCAGCCGATACTCGCTGCGGTGCAGCACCACCGAGTCACGTAGATGCAGGAATGCGCCGATCAGGTCCCGCACCGACCACCAGCGCGGTACCCGGTCCTCGTCGAGCGCGACCAGGCTGGCGGCGAATGTCGACTCCAGTGGGGTCAAGGCGAGCAGCTGGTCGCGGATCGTCTCGGCACTGTGTCCGCGCTTGGCGGTGACCACGATGCGCAGCCCGTTGCGGCGGTCGGTCAGATCGGACATGTCGGCCACCCCCGACATCTCGCCGGACTCGACCAGGGCCCGGATCCGGTCTTGCACAGTGTTACTCGCGACACCGGGCGGCAGCTCGGTGATGATGCAGTTCTTTCCGTCGACAGAAATCGTGCCGCGCACCGTGAACGCGCCCTTGCCGGTGGTGATGTACTCCCGTAGCCCGCTGGCGCCGACGACGGTGGCGCCGCATCCCCAGTCGGGGCCGGGAATGAGCTTCATCAACGTGTCGTCGGTGGTGTTCGGCCTGGCCAGCAACGCTCGGCAGGCCGCCATGATCTCCCGCGGATTGTGTGCGGGCACCTTGGTGGCCCAGCCCTCGGCGATGCCGACGGCGCCGTTGCAGAGCAGCACGGGCCATTGGGCCGGCAGCATTGTCGGCTCGACCCATTCACCGTCAAACGTCTGGACCATCGGAACGGCGTGATCGTCGAGTTCGGCGGTCAGTGCCGCACCGGGCGCCGACAGCCGCATCTCGGTGTAACGGTCCGCAGCGGGTATGTCGCCCTGGATACGGGGGAACGCGCCTTGTCCGTCAATGACTTTCACCCGCTGGAACTCGGCGGCCATCAGCGCCGCGGCGCCGTACATCGACGCCCCGCCGTGGGGGTGCAGGTTGCCGGTGACCGCCGAGCAGATCTTCGACGATTTCTGCGGCTTGTTTCCGGGCAGCAGTTTCGACTCGTGCATCTGGTAGAGCAGACGCCGCTGACCGGGCTTGAGCCCGTCGAATGCGGACGGGATGGCGCGGTCGCTGACGCTGTAGAGCGCGAAGGTCAGCTGATAGTGGTTCCAGTAGTCATCGGCGCTCTGGTCGAGCACCAGGTCGGCGTTCTGCTCAGGAACGTCCAGGGTGGCGGTCACGTCGTGCTCCTAGGTCAAGTCCAGCGTGGAGGTGTCGACGCGGGAGGCGATATCGGCCATCCACGTGCGCCGGCCCTCGGGTGGCCCGCCGAACAAGGTGTGGTGCAGCTTCTTCTCACCATCGTCGAGATGAACCCGAATCACGGTGCGGCGCTGCGGATCCAGCACGGTATTCCAGAAGTCGTCGGCGTCCATCTCGCCGAGGCCCTTGTTGCGTTGCACCTCGACCTTGCGTTTGGAGGTGGCCTTCAACTGGGCCACGGCAGCGTCACGCTCTGATTCGTCCTGACAGTAGATCCGCTCGGTAGCGTCCTTGACCACGAACAGCGGCGGCAGCGTCACATACACCATGCCGGCCTCGACGAGTGGGCGGTAGAAGTCCAGGAACATCGAGATCAGGCTGGAGTTGATGTTGCCGCCGTCGGGGTCTGCGTCGGAAGCGAACAAGATCCGGTCGTAGCGGCACAGCTCGGGGTCGCAGTGATCACGCACTCCGCAGCCCAGGATGCGTTCGATCGAATCGAACTCGTCTTTGGCCCGTGCCTTGCTCAGAGCGAAGCCGTACACGTTGGGCGGCTTGCCTTTCAGTGGGAAGGCGGCCTGGAATGTGGCGTCGCGCGCCGCTTTGATGGTGCCCAGTGCGGAATCGCCCTCACAGAGGAACAACTCGGCACCCGACCCGCGGCCCGATTCCCGGCTGGGCAGCAGCTTCGGTGGTAACGACAGATTCGTGCCCAGCCCTTTGGCTTTCGATGCCGCACGGGACCGGGCTTTGGCGCCCTCGGCGCTGCGCCGCGCGCGGGCGGCCTCCAGCGCGAGCTTCGTCCACAGGGAGACGGTGTCGCCGTTGGCGGGGTTGGCTGCCCAGATGGTGACGCTGCGCGCGACATCCGGGGCCATCGCTACGTTCAGCGACCGCGACGACACCGCGGTCTTGGCTTGGGAATCCCACGCCACGTCGGGAGCGCGGGTGTCGACCGCCAGGGCGGTGACCGCGGCGAAATCCTGTGCCTCCGGACCGTCTTCGCCTTTGGCCAGACCGAGGTCGCGGATTCGGGACGCGCGGTCGGCCAGGGCTTCGGAGAGCCCCTTCACCGCCGCCGTCAGGTGCGATCCGCCGTTCGGGGTGCGCACGGTGTTGCAGAACGCGGCCACGGTCGCCGGTTCGGCCGGGCCCGCGGTCAACGACCAGCGGAACGGGGTCGGGCCGCGTCCGGTGGTGTACTCGCCGCGGCCCTCCACGACGGCGCGGACGTCGGGCAGCGGACTGCCGGCGGCGGTGCACATGAGGTCCAGCAGGGTTTCGGTGCCCCACGGGCCGCTGAACGGCTCGAGCAACGCGGGCGGAACTTCCTCGCCGGGCCAGCCGTCGTCGACGACCGTCAGGTGCACCCCGGGCGACATCCGCGCCGCGGCGTGCGCCCGCAGCAGTACCTCACCGATGTCCACGCTGGAATCCGGCACCACGGTCGGGTCGAAGAGGATGCGCACAGTGGTGCCGTGTGCATCGGGCTTGCGGTTGCCGGAGCCGCGCAGTTTCTGCGTGTCGGCGCGGGTGAACTCCGCGTCGGGGTCAAAGTCCTTGCCGTCGAACACCCCGGGGTAGCCGTGGCCGAAACTCTGCAGGTAGGTCTTTCCGGCCCGGCGCACCGTCACGTCGGTGCGCGCCGAGATGAACACCGCTGCGGCGGCGCCGATCCCGTTCAGGCCGGCCCCCGTGCTGGCCGCGTCGGCGTGGGCGGAGAACTTGCCGCCGGCCCGCGCGGTGCCCAGTGTCTTGACGATGCCGTTCTTCCCGGTCACCGGGTCGGAGTCGACAGGCAGGCCGCGGCCGTCGTCGGCGACGCTGACCGATCCGTCGGCGTGCAAGGTGATCGTCACGGTGGATCCGCCGTGGCTGGGATCGGCGACCTCTTCGACCGCGTTGTCCACGAGCTCGCGCAGTGCGGTGTTGAGCACGTCGAGGCCCAGGTTCACCGCCGGCCGCAGGCGTGTGTGCTGGACATCGTCGAGTTCGGTGATGTCTGCGGCGTTGTAACTCACTGCTGGTCCTTTCCACCAGAGTCGCTGGCAGAGCGATCGGGCCTGGTCGCGGGGGGCTCACCCCGGCATGCGGGCTTTCTGCGATCGTCATCGTCGACAAGGTGTGCCGCAGGAATGGTAAGCGGGCATACCGACATCGCCGTGCATCCCTCCCGTTGTCCGTGGTGTGGCGAGATCCGCATCACTCCGGGGTCAGACCCGGAGTCTGTGAATTCGCGGCCGGTGAACAGGCAGGTCAGAAGACGCGACGGGTGGACTGCTGTCGATACTTCGTGGAGGTTGCAGTCGTGGTGTGCGTCACGAACCCGGCAATTCGGGGAGTGGTCCCCGCAAATGCGACGATGAGGCCATGACCGCAACGCTTGTCGCGAAGAACGTGGCCGGCGGATTCGCCCACCGCACCTTGTTCGAGGGGCTGGACCTGACCGTGGCACCCGGAGACGTCGTCGGGGTCGTGGGAGTCAACGGTGCGGGCAAGAGCACACTGCTGCGCATCCTCGCCGGAGAGCTCGAGCCGCTGGACGGTGTCGTGAGCCTCGCTCCGGTCGACGGTTTCGTCGGGTGGCTACCGCAGGAGCATGAGCGGGTAACGGGTGAGACCGTCGCCGCCTACATCGCGCGGCGTACCGGGTGCACCGAGGCGACCCTGGCGATGGAAGCCGCAGCCGAAGCCTTGGCGGACCCGGCAGCCGACGCCGACGCCTACTCCGTTGCGCTGGACCACTGGCTCGCCACCGGCGCCGCCGACCTCGACGAGCGGATGCCGGTGGTGCTGGCCGATCTCGGGTTCGACATCGACGAGGTGCGCCCGGATTCCACCCTGATGACCGCATTGTCGGGCGGGCAGGCGGCACGGGTCGGGCTTGCGGCACTGATGTTGTCGAGGTTCGACATCGTCCTGCTTGATGAGCCGACCAATGATCTCGACCTCGAAGGCCTGGCCCGGCTGGAGAACATCGTCTCCGACCTCCGCGGCGGGGTGGTGCTGGTCAGTCATGACCGGGAGTTCCTGGCCCGCACGGTAACCCGTGTCCTGGAACTGGATCTGGCACAGAACAGAACCACTGTCTACGGCGGCGGCTACGAAAGCTACCTGGAAGAGAGGGAGGTCGCTCGCCGGCACCGCCGGGAAGAATACGACGAGTTCGCCGAGAAGAAGGCCGATCTCGTGGCGCGGGCACGAACCCAGCGGGAGTGGTCGAGCCAGGGTGTGCGCAACGCGATGCGCAAGGCGCCCGACAACGACAAGAACCGGCGACGGGCGCAATCCGAGTCCAGCGAGAAGCAGGCGCAGAAGGTGCGCCAGATGGAGAGCCGGATCGCCCGGCTGGAGGAGGTTGAGGAGCCTCGCAAGGAGTGGACCCTGCAGTTCACGATCGCGGCGGCGCCGCGGTCGAGTTCGGTGGTGGCGACGCTGGACAATGCGGTTGTGCGGCAAGGTGATTTCGCACTCGGTCCGGTGTCGCTGCAGGTGAACGCCGGCGAGCGGATCGGTATCACCGGCCCGAACGGGGCGGGGAAGTCGACGTTGCTGCGGCTGCTCCTCGGCCGTCGGCAACCTGACGACGGACGCGCAAGCATGGGCGCGAACGTCGCCATCGGTGAAATCGACCAGGCCCGAGCTGATTTCACCGGCACCGGACGGCTCATCGACCGATTCGAGCGGCACGTGCCGGACTGGCCGACGGCCGATGTTCGCACTCTGCTCGCGAAGTTCGGACTGAAGGCCGACCACGTGGAACGCGCGGTCGACGACCTGTCACCCGGCGAGCGAACCCGTGCCGGGCTGGCATTGCTACAGGCGTGTGGCACCAATGTGCTGGTTCTCGATGAGCCGACGAACCATCTGGACCTGCCCGCCATCGAGCAGCTCGAGCAGGCGTTGGAGACCTATGACGGTGCCCTGCTTCTGGTGACGCATGACCGCCGGATGCTGCAGAACGTTCGCCTCGACCGATCGTGGCTGGTCGACAAGGGGCAAGTCACAGAGTTGTAGGAGCTAGCGCTCCACCGTGGCCAGGACGGTGTTGTTTGCGTCGACGATGTTGAGCTTTCGTAGCTTTGGCATCGGAATGGATGTCGCCCCTTGCACGACCCCTGCCCCGGTCGGCATTGCCGCCCAGGTGGCCGCCGGCTGCATCTGTCCGCTTTCGTCCATCGTCCGCAGTGTGAATACACCGTCGGTTGGTAGGTGGTCCAGGTCGAGCACGATGGCGGTCCCCCACGGCTTGGGCGTCAGGGTCACCGATCCAGAGGCTCCGGCGGCGGCTACCGAATGCATCGCAAAGGTGCCCGTACCCGGCGGAGCCGGCTCACTGCGCGGGATGACCAACACCAGTGCGACGGCCGCGATCGCCGCAGCGCACGCGCCCACGACCACCCGGCGGCGGACCCGGCGGTTCGCTGCCGCACGTCGTGCGGCGAGCATGTCGCGCAGCGCCAGTTCCGACTCGGCACGGTCGGCGGGTTCGGTTTCCAGGTCTACCGGGTCGATCTTGCTCAGGAGTGCCGGAAGGGGCGCGAAATCGGCGACTTGAGCGCGGCACTGCGCACATTCTCTGAGGTGCGCCTCGAACTGTCCGCGTTCCTCGGCGTCGAGTCCGCCGAGGATGTAGGCGCCCAGAAGGACATGAGGTTCGTCGATCACAGCAGCCCCATCTCGTCGAACACCGCCCGCAATGCGCGCACTGCGTAGTAACTGCGTGACTTCACGGTACCCACAGCAACATTGAGCCTATCCGCTGCTTCAGCCAGTGTGAGGTCATCGAAGTACAGCGCCTTGACCACCTCGCGATGTTCGGGGGACAACCGTTGCAGGGATTCACCGATGACGATCCGCTCCAGAGACTTGTTGACGGCATCAGCGCTGGGCAACGCGATATCGGTCTCGACGAGCACTTCGCCTCGCCGTGACCGTCGCCGCCATTGATCGACGATGACGTTGCGGGCAATCGTGAACAGGAAGGATCTGGGATTGCCGTCGTCTGTGTCGATCTGGTCGATGTTCTTCCATGCCCGGGCAAACGTCTCCTGCACGACGTCCTCACGGTGTTGTACATCGACGACGTGGCCGGCGACGAACCGTCGGACGGCATCGCCGTGGATGGTGTACAGCATGGTCAAGAGCTGATCGTCAGCCGCACGACCAAGCTGTGCGGCTGACGATCGGCGACGTCGTGGACGGTTCAGCACGGCTCAGTACCGCGGGAACCCGTCAGATTGCACGACGCCCCACTTGGAGTCGCCGAGTTGCTTTCCCACGCCGTTATGCTGCCCGGCCGTTTTGTCCTGGACGAACGTGTAGAGCGGGCGCGCGTTCAAGGTCAACTGGCGGGTGCCGTCGGGACGTAGGTACACACCCAATACTCCATCAACTCCGGTCGCTTGCGCCGGTAGGGGGTCGGGGGCAATGACGGCCGGCCATTTCTGCAGGCAGTCCTCATCGCATCCGCTGCTTGCGGGGGTGTCGCCCTGGAAGGCATATACCGTCATTCCCTCAGCGTCGATGACGATCTCGCCCAGGTCCGACGTCTGCTTCGCGGTGATCGGTGCCGGGGTGACCGGCTCCTCGGCGTGTGCGTAACCCGGCGCGATCAGTCCCGCCACCATGCCGGCGGAAAACAGGCCCGCACCAACAGTTCTTCTCATCCGATTGATATCCACGGGCTTACGTACGCCGGCGCAGCTCGATAGGTTCATCGCTTCCGAAAGTCATTCGGCGCAACATGCCATCGCGCAGTGTCAGTGTGTGCAGAAGCACCGCCGACACGTGTGCGGCGATCAGCACGACCAGGCCGTAGGCCATGATCGAGTGGCCGTTACGAAGCAGGCCGTACAGGTCAGCGTCCACCGGGGCGATCGGTGGCAGCCGTACGCCGCCCAACACGACGGGGACTCCGCTCGCCGACAGCATTGCCCACCCCAGCAGCGGCTGCGCCAGCAGCAGCACGTACATGCCGAGCTCAGAGCCGATGACGGCGATGCGCTCGACTCGCCCGACCGTGGCAGGCAGGGCGGGCCCGCGATCAGTGAGCCTGTTGATCAGACGGACCACGAATACCAGGAACACCAGGGCACCGAGAGCTTTGTGCACGCTGAGCAGCACTGCGTAGTCCGCCAGAGAGTTGGCCAGGACGAACCCGACGAGCAGCGTGCTGAACACGAGCGCTGCGGCCAACCAGTGCAGGACGCGGGTGCCGAGGGCGTAGCGGGAACCGGATTGTGGGGCCGAGGCGATCATCGCGCCACCTCCCCGGTCTCGACCTGTGGGGCCGCTCCGGCAACGCCGGCACGGCGGCGGAACGACGCCGCATACACCGCCGAACGCGCAGGCAGCAGTGGGTCTTCCGAGGGCTCGATCCCATCCGGTAGCACCATGGGGTCGAAGTTGACGTCACGGGCGTTTCCGGCCGATTCCGTCGCTATCGAGTCGAGCACCACGGTCCCGGTGTCGATCGTGAGGCGATCCGCAGGCCATGCGCTGGTCGCATCGCGCACGTCGTCCTCCGGTTCACCGATCGTCACGAGAAACCGCCAGCGCAACGGGCCGGACCGGATATCGCGAATAGCGTTGTCGAACAGCCAGTTCGGGCCGGCCGGCGATGTGGAGGGTGGCTTCACCTCCTGTAGCGGGATCAGCGACCATCGCACCGGTATACGCTCACCCGCTGCGTTGACGAAGTAGAAGGCGTTGAGCCCGCGGAAGGTGCTGTCGGCAAAACCCGAGGTGGGGGGTTGCTGCTTGATCGTCGACATCGCCCTGGCGGTTTCGGGGTGGGCGGTCAAGAAACGGGCCATGGCGGCGGGATCCGGCTTCCCGGTATCAGGCACCGGTTTGGAAGCCAGCAAGCGGTCATAGAAACCCTGCACCGAATTGTCCTGGAATACCGGCAGGTTCAGCATTGCGGTCCGCCATTGCTGGCCATCGGGATATCCGATCGCCAACCCCAGGCCGCGTGGGGCCGCGGTGGTATCGGACACCGTGGGGTTGCCTCCCGGCACGGAGAACCGTCCGACCAGGGGAGTGCGGCCGACGCGGAAGACTGCGGCCGTGGTCACGTCGGCACCCGCACCGTTGCTGTCGAAGTAGCCACTGACCGCAACCCCCTTGGCGTGATTGAGGCGATAGCCGGGGTGGATCCCGGCGACCCGGTGGAACGCGTCGACGAATGCCTGAGGGGTCAGTCGCCGCTGTGATCCGAGCGGACCACGCGCGTACAGCACCGCGCCGAGGTCGGCAGCCAGGAACCCGCCGACGGCCGCGATCCCGACCAGGACGCTGCGCCGGCTGGGTGAAGTGCTGCGCCACGATGAGGGCACGATCGATTTCCGGTCCATTGGCGACCTTCCGAACTCGGTAGTTGGGGGCTGGTTTCCCGGAGGAATACGCCCACGGGGCACCGAAGGTTCACCGCGGATCCGGCCATCCCATCTCCAGCGGAAACTGGCCCTCGATCAGATGACGCTTCAAGACTTTTCCCGTGGCGGTGCGCGGGAGCTGATCGACGAATGTCACGTCGCGCGGAATCGAGAAGCGGCTCAGTCGGTTCCGCACGTAGTTCTTGACGGTGTCTTCGTCGAGTGACGCCCCCTCGGTGCGGACCACGAAGGCCGCCAGACGCTGGCCGAACTCGGGATCTGGCACGCCGACCACCGCCACATCGGCGACCTGTGGCAGGACGGCGAGAGCTTCTTCGACCGGCCGGGGAAAAACGTTCTCGCCGCCGGAGATGATCATGTCGTCGTCCCGCCCGGCGACGAACAGACGTCCGCTGGCATCCAGGTACCCGAGATCGCCGGTGTCCATCAGCCTGTCCTCGACGGCAGGCGAGGTCGCGTTCGTGTAGCCGTCGAACAGCATGTCGTTGCCGACGAAGATGCGACCGACGGTGCCGGCCGGCGCGATGTTGCCGCGGTTGTCGAGGATGGCGACGCGGGTACCGAGCGGCGGCCGGCCCGCCGTGGTGGGGGCGACGCGCAGGTCGGCGGGATCGGCGATCGTCGCCCAGGACACCTCGGTGGATCCGTAGAAGTTGTAGAGAACGTCGCCGAAGGTTTCCATGAACTTGGTGACGGCCGCGCCCGGAATCGGCGACCCGCTGCTGGCCACCACCTTCAGCGACGACGTGTCGTATCTGCTGACCACTGCGGCCGGCAACTCGAGAATGCGCTGCAACATCACCGGAACCAGGATCACCACGGTGCAGCGGTGGCGCTCAATGGCTTTGAGGCATTCTTCGGCGTCGAACCGTTCCATCAGCACCACCGTGGCCAGCAGCGGGGTGCTCACCTGCAGCGCGGCGAGACCCCAGGTGTGAAACAGCGGCGCGCACAGCAGCATCACTTCGCCACGGTGCAGCGGCATGCGCGACAACATCGCCGCGATGGCGCCGAAGCCGGGCGGCGTGGGCCGTCGGGCACCCTTGGGCGTGCCGGTGGTGCCCGAGGTGAGAGCCACCAGCTTGCCGGGTTGTTTCGGTGGCGCCACCGGTGCGGCGCCGGTGCCGGTGGAAATGAGATCGTCCAGCGAGCGCCGATGCCGCGTAGCCGAATTCGCGTGTATCGAAATTCGCGGGATATCCGCGGAGACGTACCGAACCTCCGATTCGAAGTCGCCGTCGACGAATATGGCGTCGACGCCGTGGCGGTTGATGATCTCTTCGATCGCGCGGGCGGCAAGGCCGGTGTTGAGCAACACCAGGTCTGCACCCAGCTTGCTCGATGCCACCATGCACTCGACCATCGCCGAGTGGTTGCGGGCGAGAACCGCGAACGTGCTGTCGCTGGTGAAACCGATTACGGCAAGGCCCGATGCCAAGCGTGTGGTGCGCTCGGCCACGTCCGCGTAGGTCGACGTCCCGTCCCCGTCGATCGACGCTGTTGTGCGCGGCGATCGCACGGCTGCGGCGGTGAGGCCGCCGGCGAGCGTGAATCCCCATTTGGCGAGCGAATTGAGTTGGCGAAGGCCGCGATCGGGTCGAGACGCGCGCACCACACCGCTGGTGATCATGGTCTTCAACACGTTGAGTTGCAGAGATCGCCCATCGCCCATGTTGACCAGCTGCGAGGACGGCTTGCCTTCGAGGTGGTCCGAGATTCGCTGCAGCCCTTCACGGATCCAGCTCTCGACAGCGTTGTCGCTGGCTTTTGCGATGTCGGCATGGAGCGTGCCGACCGCGAAGATCCTCAATGCGATCCGAGCACCGCCTCCTTCGGGAGTCAGGCGGATCGAGGCGAAACAACGCCCCGTCTGCGTTGCATCAAGGCGCAACTCCATGCCCGACAGGCGGACCGTCCGGCGCATCTCGTGAACGACGACGGCACCGCGAGAGGTGGACAGACGGACCTCGAAGAGCTGCGGGTCGCCGGCAGCCTGCTCGCACGACCCGATGCCACGAAAGAACCGTGGGTACAGATCCGGTGCCGCCAGGATGGGCCAGATATCCGGACATGGGTGATCGAGCGTTGTGTCGACGGCGATCACGTCTCGTGCCACGGTGGTTCTGCCAGGGTTTCGGTAGTTAGCTGCGACTAGCCATTGTGGTTCATCTGTCCCCGGTACGGACCTGTTTCGCGAACGAACCCGAATGTAACCAATCCCCGGGGGTGGAGTTGGGCCGGATCCGCGGATACGCTTCGGTCCGTGACGCGATCTGCCTCACGGCGCGAAGTGCTCAGGTATGCGGCGCTGTTCGCGCCGGCATTGGCCGTGCCGGGAGCGCTGGCCGCGTCGGCCGGCACGCCGACGGCATCTGCCGATGGCCTGCAACTCGTCGATTTCGCCGACCGGTTGGTCCAGCCCGAGCAGATCAAGTCCGCGGGCTTCGGCGGCGCGCTGGTCTACGTCTCCGAACTGCGGCCCGGAGCCACATTCGATTTCAAACCGGTCAACCGGGACTACGCGGACCGCCTGCGGGCGGCGGGCCTTCAGATCGTCAGTTGCTATCAGTTCGGCAAGCCGGGCTGGCCGACGCCGTCGGACTTCACCCGCGGCTACGACGGGGGAGTGGCCGATGCGCAGACGGCGCTGGGGCTGCACACGGCGGCCGGGGGCCCCGCGACGGCTCCGATCTTCTTCAGCGTCGATGAGGATATCGATGCCTCAACGTGGAAAAGCCAGGCAGTCCAATGGTTTCGGGGCATCAACTCGGTCCTGGGCGCCGCCCGTACCGGAATCTACGGCGGCCGCCGTCAGTGCGGGTGGGCCATCGCCGACGGTGTCGTCGGATCCTCGACCAGCCCGGGCTATCGGTGGGCCTGGCAGACCAAGGCATGGTCACGTGGGGAGCGTGAACCGGCCGCCGTACTGTTCCAGAGGGAAGTCGTCACCGCGTCCGATCCGGGCTTCGTGATCGACGGCATCCATGTTGACGTGAACGATGTTCTCGCTGCCGATTACGGCCAATGGGATCTCGCCAGATAGGAGTCACTGCCATGAGCAACACCGACATGCTGGACGCTGCCGCAGCCACGGGAACGGCGATGGAGCAGGCGGTAGCGATCTTCATGCTGCATCCGGAGAACTTCGGTGCCAGTGTTGCCGCCGGCTACGAGAACCCGTTGGCGGGCTACGTGGCCGGCCGCGGCGGAGTGCTGGGCGAGGCGACGGGCGCCACCGTCAGTGCGGTCTTCGCGGTGTTCGAACCGAACGGGTTGGCTGCGATGTGGGACGAGGGCATTGCGGTGCGCGGTGCAGCCGGTGCGGCGCAACAGTATTGGGATCAGGCCGCGGAGTTCGGGCGTAAGTACCTGTCCGGTGCCCAGGGGCTGGACCGCATCGCCGCCTTGGGAGAGAAGCTCATCGCCGCGGCGCCGATCGCGGGGCTGCCGCTGTACGCCGGGTGGCGTGCGATGCCGTTGGACGAGGATCCCGCCGCGCGGGCGTTGCAGGTGATGTTCGTGCTCCGCGAACTGCGCGCCGGTGTGCACTTCAACGCGCTCACGATCTCGGGCATCGCACCGGTTGAGGCGCACATGCTGAACAAGGGTCCGCAGTACACCACGATGTTCGGTTGGCCCGAACCGTTCGCCGACGGCGCAGACAAGAAGGACCGTTACGCCGAGATCGAGCAGGCGACCAACCGGCGAATGGCCGAGATCTTCGCGGCCGCTCTCGATCCGGCCGAGGCGCAGGAGCTGGCCGAGCTGAGCACCGGCGCGCTGGCCTCGTTGAAGGCGAACGTCCCAGGCTGAACGGACTGAACCGTGCGGCTGGGCCCGGAGGAACGCGAGCGGGTGTTCGCAGCGGTGGCCGACGAGCGCCGGTCGATCGCCACCCTGGTCGAAGGGCTGGACGAAGACCAGCTGGCCACGCCGAGCCTGTGCGCCGGCTGGGACGTCAAAACCGTTGCGGCACATCTGGTCAGCGATTTCACCGATGGGTTCTGGGGCTTTCTGGCCAGCGGTCTTCGGCACGGCAGCATCGACCGCGGGATCGACGCGCTGGCCCGTCGCCGCGCGCAAGCGTCTGCGGCTGAAATAGCTGAGACACTGCGCGGCCGGGCCGGCCACAGACTGAGCCCACCGGTCACAGGTCCGCTGTCAGGCCTGACCGACGTGTTGGTACACGGTGCCGACATGCGGTTACCACTGGGGCTTCCGCATCACCCGGATCCGCAGCATGTCGCGCGGGTGCTCGATTTCCTCACCAGCCGAACGCAGCTCGGTTTCTTCCCGCACCGGCGCCTGCGGGGTATCGCGTTGCACGACGCGGACACCGGGCGGACATGGGGTGACGGCCAGGTCATCACCGGTCCGGGCGTCGCGCTGATGCTGGCGGTGTGCGGACGCACCGTCGCGTTCGACCATCTCGCGGGCCCGGGACTTCCCGTGCTGCGCTCGCGCCTGCACCTGCCGGATTGAGCTCTCTACCACGCATTTCGTCGCGTTTTCATCCGGCAGCCGAGGTTTGCTCCTTAAGCTGACCACGACCACCAAATCCTGTGGCCATTCGAAACGTCGAAGGGCCTGGACGATGACAGCTGCCAATAGGTTTCCGACACGTGTGCCGCGGTCACGTGTTCGATGGCCTTGGGAAAAGGGCCGGGTCGTCGGGTGGCCGAAGGTTGCATTCGTCAACTTCGGGAGGCAGCGGCGATGACAAAAGTATTCCGGAAGGTCTGGCTACCGATCGCCATCATGGTTGCCCTGACAGTGGGTGTGCTCACGGTGTCGCACCTGCGGACCATCTTCGGTGCCCATCCGGTGCTGGTGACACCGATCGGCGCGGACACCGCGGAGAAATTCAATCCCAAGGTCGTCACCTATGAGGTGTTCGGCTCGGGCTCCACGGCCGTGATCAACTACAAGGACCTCGACGGCATTCCGCAGCGCACCGGAACCGTCCCGCTGCCATGGACCTTGACGTTGACGACCACGGCGCCCTCGTCGTCTCCGAACGTCCTGGCCCAGACCGACGGCCAGAGCATCGGCTGCCGGATC
Source organism: Mycobacterium sp. NPDC004974 (assembly GCF_053600815.1). Lineage (NCBI taxonomy): Bacteria > Bacillati > Actinomycetota > Actinomycetes > Mycobacteriales > Mycobacteriaceae > Mycobacterium > Mycobacterium sp. NPDC004974. The sequence goes on from NZ_JBSGAQ010000006.1 coordinate 311,297, forward strand.
ACCGTCGATGACGTGGTCAAGGACGAACGCACCAGTACCGGCGCCAATGCACAAACCTTCTGCTTGGTGAAGGCAGCATGAGCGCGCCGGTGGACGACGCCCCGACCGCTCCCGTTCCGGGGCCTCCTCACAGGTCGCGCCCGGCGATCCCCCGGTTCATCCGGATCTTCGCTGTCCCGATCATCGTGGTCTGGATCGCCATGATCGCGATACTCAACACCGTTGTGCCGCAACTCGAGGCTGTAGGCAAGATGCGGTCGGTGTCGATGAGCCCCAACGATGCACCATCGATGATCGCCATCAAACGCATCGGCACAGAATTCGAGGAATACCGCAGTAGCAGCTCGGTGATGATCGTGATCGAGGGCCAGGACAAGTTGGGCGCCGAGGCGCACGCCTTCTATGACCAGATGGTCCGCGACCTGCGCGCCGACACCAAACATGTGGAGCACGTGCAGGACCTGTGGGGTGACTCGTTCACTGCCGCGGGAGCCCAGAGCGTCGACGGCAAGGCCGCTTATGTCCAGGTGTATCTCGCCGGCGATCAAGGCGAGGCATTGGCCAACGAGTCGGTGGATGCCGTTCGTCAGATTGCCGAGAACAGCCCGGCGCCGCCGGGGATCAAGGCGTATGTGACAGGCGCGGCGGCGACCAGCTCGGATCAGAACAGGGTCGGCGACGAGAGCATGCGGATGATCGAGATGGTCACCTTCGGGGTCATCGTCGTCATGCTGTTGGTGATCTACCGATCCGTGACCACAACGCTCCTGCTGTGCGTACTGCTCGTCGCCGGACTGACGGGTGCCAGCGGGCTGGTCGCATTTCTGGGCTACTACAACGTCTTTGGCCTGACCACCTTCGCGACCAACATGGTGGTGACCTTGGCCATCGCCGCGGTCACCGACTACGGGATCTTCCTGATCGGCCGCTACCACGAGGCGCGCAGGGCCGGCGAGGATCGAGAATCGGCGTACTACACCATGTTTCACGGGACAGCCCACGTGGTACTGGCCTCCGGCCTGACCATCGCGGGCGCCACCTTCTGCCTGCACTTCACCCGGTTGCCGTACTTCCAGACGATGGGCTACCCCCTGGCCGTCGGCATGGTGTTCGTTGTCGCGACAGCCCTGACGTTGGGAACCGCGCTCATCTCGATAGCCAGTCGCTGGGGCCGGTTCCTGGAGCCCAGGGGGAAGTCGAAATCCAGAGGGTGGCGCCGGGTCGGTACCCTGGCCGTCCGCTGGCCCGGCCCACTGCTGGTGGTCGCGGTGTCGGCGTGCCTGATCGGCCTGCTCGCGCTGCCCGGCTACCACACCATCTACAACGATCGCAGATATCTGCCCCCCGACGTGTCGGCCAATGTCGGATACGCGGCGGCGACCCGGCATTTCTCCGAGGCCAGGATGAATCCGGACGTGATGATGATCGAGACCGACCACGATATGCGGAATCCGGCCGACTTCCTGGTGATCAACAAGATCGCGAAGGCGCTGGCGCAGGTGCCCGGTATCGCCCAGGTGCAGACCATCACCCGACCCGATGGCAAGCCGATCGAACACTCGACGATCCCGTACACGCTGAGCCAGAGCGGTACCGGCCAGATCATGGGCAACGACTACCAGCAGGGCGTCATCGCCAACATCCTGGCCCAGGCCGGCGAGATGCAGACCTCCATCGACACCATGGAGAAGATGCAGTCCATCACCCAGCAGATGGCTGCGGTCACCCACAGCATGGTGCAGAAGACGAAGAAGACGTCGACGGATACCAATGAGGTTCGCGACCACATTGCCGACTTTGATGACTTCTTCCGGCCGATCCGAAACTACTTCTACTGGGAACCGCACTGTTTCAACATCCCCATCTGTTGGTCGCTGCGGTCGATATTCGACACTCTCGACGGAATCAACACGTTGTCTGACGACATTCAGGATCTCGTACCCGACCTGGAGCGCCTGGACGCCCTGATGCCGCAATTGGTCGCATTGATGCCGTCGATGATCCAGTCGATGAAGAACCAGAAACAGATGATGCTCAATCAGTATCAGGTTCAGAAGACCCAGCAGGACCAGACCATGGCCCAGCAGAAGGACAGCACCGCGATGGGTGAGGCGTTCGACAAAGCCCAGAACGACGACTCGTTCTACATTCCTCCGGAAGCCTTCGAAACCGACGACTTCCAACGGGGAATGAAACTGATGATGTCGCCAGACGGGAAGGCCGTGCGGTTCACCATCATTCACGAAGGCGATCCGCTGACCCCGGAGGGTACAGCTCGTTCCGAGGCGCTCAAAACAGCTGCGGCGGCAGCGATCAAGGGAACACCGTGGGAGGGATCGTCGGTCTACCTCGGCGGTACCGCAGCGATGTTCAAGGACATGCAGCAGGGCGCCAACTACGACTTGCTCATCGCGGCAACGGCCGCGCTCATGTTGATCCTGATCATCATGATGATCCTCACCCGGGCCCTGGTGGCCGCCGCCGTCATCGTCGGCACGGTCGTGGTCAGCCTGGCCACCGCCTTCGGCCTGTCGGTGGTGCTCTGGCAACATCTCGTCGGCATCCCGTTGCACTGGATGGTGCTGCCGATGTCGGTCATCGTGCTGGTGGCCGTGGGGGCGGACTACAACCTGCTTCTGGTGTCGAGAATGAAAGAGGAAATCCACGCCGGCTTGAAGACCGGCACCATTCGCGCCATGGGCGGCAGCGGCCCCGTGGTCACCGCGGCGGGTCTGGTGTTCGCGTTCACCATGGCGTCGATGGCGGTGAGCAAATTGATCGTCATCGGCCAGGTCGGCACGACAATCGGCCTCGGCTTGCTGTTCGACACGTTCGTGATCCGGGCGCTGATGACGCCGTCCATCGCCACCCTGCTCGGGCGGTGGTTCTGGTGGCCCCAGCGGGTGCGTCCTCGTCCGCCGCGCTCGCCGTGGCCCAAGCCGATCCAGCGCGATCCGGCCGAGGTGGCGTCGTGAGGCGGCTTCAGCGGGTCAGCTGAAGCGGATGTTCATCGTCGCCAGGCCGAAGATCTTCTTGCCGTCGGCCTTTGCGGCGACGATGACGACACCGTTGCGGGTCTCCGGGTCAAGCGACTTGATCTTGCCGCTGAACTCGATGTCAGCGCCTTCCTTGGCCGACACGATCGCGGGCTGGGACAGCCGCACGGCGTAGCGGGTGACGGCCCCCGGATCGCCCGACCAGGTGGAGACGAATCCGGCACCCAGGCCCATGGTGAGCATTCCGTGTGCGATCACGTCGGGCAGCCCGGCCAGCTTGGCGATGTCCTCGTCCCAGTGGATCGGGTTGGCATCGCCGGCCACGCCGGCATAGTTCACCAGGTCGCCGCGGGACAGCCGGGTGTGGTGCACGCCGATCTCGTCGCCGACCTTCAGGTCATCGAAGGACGGGGTACCCGGCGTGCGGGTGGTGCTCTCGGCGATCCGGATCTCGCCCTCGGGGCGGACGGTCTTCTCGTACTCGTCGTCGCCTACTCCGAAGATGTCGACGTCGTGCATCATCGCCCGCTGGACGGCGGTCTTGATCTCCGGATTGAGATCTTCGGCGGTGACGCCGACGACGGTGGTGTGCAGGGTGTGCACGCGCTCGCCGGCCCGGTCCGTGAAGGTGTTGGTGACGGTGATCATGTCCCGACCGGCGATCCGGCGGACCGACGTCAGCTCGACGTCGACGTGCAGCTCGTCGCCGGCCACGATCGGGCGGTGCTGCTCGAAGACCTCTTCGGTCTGCAGGTAGGTGTCATAGCCGACGACGATCGACTCGAACATGCGCCGGTTGCAGGCCATGGCCGGGGTCGAGGTGAAGGTCAGCGGCGCGACCAGGCCCGAGTAGCCCAGCTTCGCGGCGGCGTCGACGTCCCAGTGTGCGGGGTTGTAGTCCTGCACGGCACGGGCGTACTCGCGGACCTTCTCGCGGCCGACCAGGTAGAGGCCGTCTGCCTCGTAGTAGTGGCCGACGCGGGCTTCGAGCGCCGATGCTTCTGGTGCTGCGGTCATGAATTTGCTCAACTTTTCTATCGGCCCGTTCGCTGAAGCCGACGAAAGCACACTAACGTCTGACCGCCATTACGCGTACAACCGGCAGCGCTCGATGAGAATCCGGGCCAGCCGCTCGGGCTCACTCACCATCAGGCAGTGACAGGTGTCCATCTCGATGAGGGTGTGCACCCCGCCGAGCGCCTCGATGTAGGTGCGTTGCCGTTTCGGTCTCAGCGCGCGATCGCGCAGGGTGAAGATCCAGGTGCGCGGGACATCGACCGGCATTCCGCGCCGGGACACTTTCTCCGCCATGACGGCAATCGATTCCGAGTGAAGTTTGCCTGCCATGAACCGGCGACGGACGCGGGGCACCCCGTTCAGATACGCGAATCGCACCAGCCACTTCGGTGTCACGCTGGGACGGTTCCGCCTCACTCCACGGAGGGCGACCCTCTTGAACGGAACACGAATGCCGCCGCCGTGCACGAGAACCAGCGCGGGCAATGCCATCGCGGACCTCCTTCAGCTCCGGCTCCGGTGAATCGTGGCACCTCTGGCGGGCGTCGTTGCGAGTAATCAAGTACCCGATTACCGGTCACGATCGGCCGATATGGTTCGGCCATGCCCGACCTCAGTAACTCCGAGCTCGTGTCTGCCTACGCCGCCCAGTTCAACCAGTCGGTGCTCAATGGGCACGCAGTGGCCTCGCCGCTGGGCCTGTGGCTGTTGTTGGCGTTGGTCGGCCCGACGGCCACAGGAGAGTTCCGGCGCGATCTCGAGGCGGCGCTCGGTACGACGGTCGACGATGCCGCCGCGCGGGCCGGCGCTCTGTTGAGTGAGCCGCACCCGGCGGTGTCTGCCCTCGCTGCGGTGTGGGACCGCGAGTTGGGGCCGGCGTTCGACGAATGGGCGCGCACCCTGCCCGATGTCGTGGAGCGGGGACCGGTCCCGGAGCAGGCGCAGGCCGATGCCTGGGCGCGGTCCCAGACGAACGGATTGATCGACCAATTCCCGCTCCAGCTCAACGAATTGACCAGGCTGGTACTGGCTTCCGCGCTCGCCACCGATATCGGCTGGGCGCAACCGCTGGGCACCACGAATGAGTTGGGCGGGCCCTTCGGTGAACAGATCAGCACGGCATTGACGTTCCGGGACGGAATCCAGCTGGTGGTCGACACCGAGGCCGCCGGGCTGGTCGCGGTGGCGGCACCGCCCTCGTCGTCGTCGCTCGATGTCTTCAGCGTGATCGCCGCGCCCGAGGTGGTGCCCCACGATGTGGACACCGCAGCGCATCAGGTGGCGGCGATGCTGCGGGGTGACGGATGCGCGGCGCGTCGTGTCCCGGTCGAGGAACTGGCTGACGGGCATGCGTGGACGGTGAACGAGCGGCACGAGCGCAGGGTGGGAGGCCCCGACGTTCACGCGGAGTGGAGCACGTACCTGCCGGCCTGGTCGGCGACGAGTGACCACGATCTCGAGAACGCACCCGGTGTGGGTCCGGTGTTCGGCGCGCTCCGCGGCTTCGCGCGGCCCGAGGACCTACCGGTGGAGTTCAGCGCCCGGCAGTCGGCCGTCGCCGCCTATACGCGAGAAGGTTTCAAGGCGGCTGCGGTGACGGCGATCGACATGCGCGCCGGATCGGTGCCGCGGTTCCGCGAGGTGTTGGTGCGCCGGATCGAGATCCGCTTCAACCGCCCGTTCGCAGTGCTGGCCTGCGCGGACCGCTATGACGGGCCGGAGGCCTGGCGTGGAGTGCCGGTATTCAGCGCGTGGGTCACCGAGCCGCAGGACACCGTCATCGACGAGGCCGGCCCGCCGCGGCCAGTCGCTGTTCGATGACGGCCAGTGCCCGGTCCGCCCAGTCGAGGTTCTCTTCCTCGAACCGGATTCCGCGCAGCAATGTCAGATAGGGGCCGATGCGCTCGGCCTCGGCCAGGTACGCGGCTTCGGTGCGACCGGCCAGCAGGAGGTCTTGCACGCGGCGGTAACGCGCGAGTTTGGCGGTGGCCCATTGCCGGCGTTCGGTGAGCGCGTCGCGGACCGCTTCGATATTGCCGGAATCCACTGCCTGGACCTGAACGAGGAGATCTTCGCGGATCGCGCCGGGCTTCGGCGGCACCTCGGTGAACTCGAGCAATGCCTGCCGGCCCGCGTCGGTCAGTGAGTAGAGGCGCTTGTTCGGTCGCCGGTCCTGCTCGACGAGCCGGGCGGCGATGAGACCGTCGGCGGCCATGCGGTCCAGTTCGCGGTAGAGCTGCTGAGGGGTGGCCATCCAGAAGTTGGCGACCGACGCGTCGAACCCTTTGGCCAGGTCATAGCCGGATGCCTCGCCGTCGAGCAGCGCGGCCAGGACTGCGTCGCGTAACGCCATGAGCAGATGCTAGCAGCGAAGTGATTATTCAAAATGTTGACTATTGAAAGCTGTCGCGCCTAGCATCGCCGCTAGTTGATGAATCGGGTATTGGAGGTGGCATATGCATCCGTTCAGGAAGGCAGTGGAGGCCCGCGACGAGGCCGCGATCGAGGCGCTGTTGGCCGACGACGTGGTGTTCACCAGCCCGGTGGCGTTCAAGCCGTACCCGGGCAAGCCGATCACGGCAGCGATCCTGCGTGCGGTCATGCGGGTCTTCGAGGACTTCCGGTACGTCCGGGAGATCGCCGACGCCTCGGGGCAGGATCATGCGCTGGTCTTCGAGGCCACGGTGGACGGCAAGAAGATCACCGGATGCGACTTCCTGCATCACGATGCCGACGGCAAGATCGATGACTTCATGGTGATGGTCCGGCCGCTGTCGGGTGCGACCGCCCTGTCCGAGGCCATGGCCGCGCAGTTCGAGCGGATCAAACAAGAAGCCGCAGAACAGATTCAGCGAGAGTCCGCTCAGGCCTGATCAGCGGCTCGCCGCTCCGGCTTGATCAGGGCCTGATCAGCGTCCCCGCGTCCGAGGCCGCTTTCTTCAGTTCCGGAATCGTCATGCCGGCGTAGTCGGCATTGACCGGGCCCGCCGCGGTCCCCAGCCACGGCACGACGCCGGGATCCGGGGTGACACCCAGGTGGTAGGCCTGGATGCCGGGCAGGTGGTACTGGAGGAAGTTGCCCAGCATGTCGACGAGGAAGATCACGCTGCGGATGGGGCCGGTGCCCCACAGCGCCGCGGCGTTGATCAACGGCGTTGCAGCGGCAGGATCACCGATCATCACGATCGAGCCGTAGTGCGGCTTGCTGCCGCCGCCGGGCACGTACTCAGGCATGAACGGTTGTAGCCCGGGTATATCGGTGGAGAAGTAGGCCGCGGTATCGCCGTAGGTGAGGACGTTGACGAACCCGGAGTCAGCCCCGTTGCCCGGCACCGTGGTGTTGAGACCGGGGCTCTCGAAACCGACGCCGCCCAGGCCTGTCTGCTGGGCCACGTACGCGGCTTCCCAGCCACCGAGTGAGTGGCCGGTGACGAAGATGTCCTCCTTGCGGTAGCCCTGCGCGATGGCGGCGGCCTCCACCTCCCGCTCGAAGGCCACCGAATCGGTGAAGGCCCACGGCGTGGTGTCGGTGAAGATCACCTGCGTATCGGCGATCACCTGGGAGACGGCGATCAGCGGATTGTGCAGCAGGTTCGTGCCACCCGTGGTGCCCTGGTAGGCGATGATGATCTGGCCGTCGGGCGTCACCCATGCTTTGGCGGACATTCCCGACAGCACGTTGGTCGATTCCATCTGCTTGCCGTTGACCACGAACGGTTTCAGGTCGCCCGGGGTGCCGCCGAATACATACGCGGCGGTCGCGGCATTGAGGAACTGTGACACCGTCGGGGTCTTGCCGGTCGTGGGCCCGTCGTAGGTCATGGTCGGCGGCACCGGTTGCGCCGCAGGCGTTTTGGTCAGTCCCAGCTGTCCTTCGATCTCCCGGAACGCCGCGAAGATCGCATCGTTGATCGGTGCGAAGTTGATCGGGCTCTTCGGGCCGTTGGCCGACACGGTGATGTCCAGCACCTGCAGGACCGTGTTGACGATGCGGCCGGGCAACTCGGCGATCTTGGCGATCGGCGACAACGGCTCCGGGGGTTTCGGAGTCGTCTTGGTGGTGCTGGATACCGCGGCGACCTTCGCCGTCAGGGGGATTTCGTTCGCGGCGACCTTCGGGGCGGCTTGGATGACCGCAGTGATTTCCGGGAGGGTCGCCGTGCGTTCCGGCGCCGGAGCCGGCGACAGGGCGGAGCCGACGTCCTCGCGGTCGGTGACGGCTGACGGGGCGATCGCCGCCGGGCGCTTCGCCGTCACGCGGGGTGTGAAGTCGGACTTGGCCAAGCGCGTGCCATCGATCCGCAGGGGTGCGGCCGTCTTGATGTTACGGAGTTTCCCGCGGACGATGTCGGCGATCGACTCCGGCTGCGGCGCTGTGGAAGTCGGCTGTGCGGCGGGGGAGTTGACGTCATCGTTCGACGGCGTCGGGTCAGGAGCTGTCTTGCCGGCAGTGTCGGAGGCGTCGGTCTTCGCGGGCGACGAGGGCCGGTTCGGACGTGTGCCACGCCGGTCGGTCGGCTTCTTGGGTCCGTGGCCGGTTCCCGTACTCGAGTGACTCGACGTCTGGCCCGATGAGGTCGATGAACCGGTCGTGCCGGGGTCCGCCCATGCCACCGGGTGGGCACTGGCGCCTGCGATGCCGATGCCGATGGCCACGACCGACAGGCCGTACCGCAGTGGTATGCGGCCGGCGTTCTCCGGGCAGCGCGAACTGTTCACCATTACCGATGTCCCCCTTGACATTCCGCGGAAGTGTCCGGACCGCCGCCAACGGGAATGTCAGCCGTCGCGAACACACGCCGGCCCAATATATGACAACGTGCGATGGCAGTCTTGGTTTTTGCGGCCAATGTGACGGCCCGGCGTCGTAGTCTCAGGTATGCGGTTCAGGGGTCTTGCCGGGGTGAGTGTCGTTGTTGTCTTGGCTGCCGCGGTGGCCACAGGATGCACTACGACCGCGGGTACACCCGTGGCGAAGACGACGAGCGCCACGGTGTCCGAGCCTCCCCGGGCGGCGGAGTCTCCCAAGGCGGCCGAGCCAACCGGAGCGCCCGTGGGCTCGGCGGTCATGAAGGTGACCGGCGGCAGTGTCCCGGTGACCATCCGCTACCGGATCAACGGCGGTACGGAGCAGACCGAGACGAACGTGACGCTTCCGTGGGAGAAGCAGTACTCCGTCTTCGACAAACTGGAATCGGAGGTTGCCGCGGACGGCGGGAGTGCCGCGCTGACCTGCACGATCATGATGGATGGCGACAAACTCGTGTCGTTCAAGACCGAGGTGAAGCCGGTGTGCAACTTCTCCTACTGGGGTTAGGATCTGCCGGCTCACGGTTGGCTGAGTTCTTCAAGCGAAAAGTCCGGTGCCGCAGGTTCATCGGTTCGTACCTTGCCGGCGGCAGGAGCTTCACGCTGCTCGCCTGAGGCGCGAACCTCTTGACAACATACAACCGATTGGTTGTATGTTGGTTTGGTGACCGAGAGCGATGAGGACCGGGCTGACGCCCTGTTCCACGCGCTCGCCGACCGGACCAGGCGGGACATCATGCGCCGGGTCCTGGCGGGGGAGCACTCGGTCTCGGTGCTTGCGGCGAAGTACGACATGAGCTTCGCCGCGGTGCAGAAGCACGTCGCCGTGCTGGAGAAGGCCGGGCTGATCACCAAGCGACGCAACGGTCGTGAGCAGCTGGCCAGCGGTGACGTGCAGGCAGTGCGGTCCGTTGCGTCCATGTTGACTGAGCTGGAACAGGTTTGGCGTGGCCGCATCGCACGCATCGATGAACTGATCGCATCCGATCCCCAGGAGGACTGAACCATGCCCGTGACCGATGTCCAACACGACCTCGACCGCCGAACACAACGGCGGCACGCGCGCGGTCTACGTGAGCACCTACTCCTCCGCCGAAGCGCTTCAGCAGGTGCTGGACATGGGCGTGGTCGAGGGCGCTTCGTCGGCGATCAACCAGATCGACGAGCTGATCGCGTCCTGATTCCCGCGCGGCCCCTCTGACGCCGCGGCGCGGGCGCCCGGTTTACCGGTGCCGTCCGGCCGTGGCGGCCACGGGACGTGACTCGGCCGCGCTCTCCTCGGCGTTGCGATCAGGTGCCAGCATCACGGCGGTGATCGGCACGACGAGTGCGAGCAGGCCGATCACGAAGACGGGGAACAGGAACGAGAACACCTCGGGCCCAGCGGGAACCGGCATCGTGTGATCGACAGTCACTCGCACTGCGGCCATGCCGGTGTAGTGCATGCCGACGACGGCGACGCCCATGACCAGGCCGGCGACGAAACGCAGTCCGCGTGATTCGAGGACGAGTGTGAACCACAGCGCGGCGGTGGCCGCGACCACGGCTATCACGAACGAGAGGACGACAAGGGTGGTGTCGTAGGTCATCGTGCCCTGCATCTGCACTGCCCACATGCCGGTGTAGTGCATGACCGCGACCGCCAGGCCGGTGATCACACCGCCGGCCAGCAGGCGGCGCAGATCGAAGTCCCGGCCGATGGTGATCAGCCCGACGAACACCGCGACGATCGCGATCACGGCCGACGCGACCGTCCAGCCCAGGTGGTACCGGACCATGCTGCTGGGGATCGCGAAGCCGAGCATCGCGATGAAGTGCATGAGCCAGATGCCAACCCCGCCAATGGCGATCGAGGCCATGAGCAGCCAGCGCAGCCGATCGCGTCCACTGGTTGCGGTGGCGCCGCAACGAGTGCAGGCCAGGCCGACGACCGAGCCGGTCACCGAGACGATGTACGCCAGGAACAGCAGCCAGAGGCCCATGTCGAAGTGATGTACTTGGTGGTTCATGACGGGTTCCTCGAGACTGTGAGACTGACGGGCGGTGGATCTAGGAGGCTGTCGACGGAAGGCGTTCCAGTGCGAACGAGGTGATGGCGATCAACGCGTTCTTCGCCGAATCACGGTCCCGTGCATCGACATTGATGATCGGGACATTGGGGGACACCGACATCGCCTCGCGCAGTTCTTCGATGCTGTGGGTCGGGGAGTCGTCGAACTCGTTGACGGCGATCAGGAACGGCAGGCTGCGGGCCTCGAAGAAGTCGACGGCCGCGAAGCTGTCCTCGAGCCTGCGGGTGTCGACGAGCACCACGGCGCCGATCGCACCGTGGACCAGGTCGTCCCACATGAACCAGAAGCGCCGTTGCCCGGGTGTGCCGAACAGGTACAGCACGAGATCGTCGGCGATCGTGATCCGGCCGAAATCCATGGCGACCGTGGTGGTTTCCTTGCCGGGGATCGCCTCGATGTCGTCGTGGCCCTGCGAGGCGTTCGTGACCAGGGCCTCGGTGCGCAACGGCACGATCTCCGACACGGCGCCGACGAACGTGGTCTTGCCGACGCCGAAGCCGCCGGCAATCACGATCTTCGTCGACGACACCGTGGGGCCGGAGTCAGAGTGCGCGTAAACCACTGAGGGTCCTTTCGATCAGTAGGCGCCGTTCTGCAACGGTCGAGCGGTCGGTCAGGGTCGCGTGAACACGAAGGTGGCCGCTGTCCACCAGGTCGCTCACCAGCACCCGGGTCACCCCGATGGGTAGGCCGGCATAGGCCGAGATCTCGGCGATCGACGGCCGGGTGTCGCACAACCGGACGATCACGGCGGGGATGTCGCCCGGCGCGCAGTCGAGCTCACCGGATGACAGCAGGGCCTCCACCGGAGCCTCGATCGGCACCTCGACCCGCGCCCGGGTTCGTCCACCGGTCAGGGTGTACGGCCGCACGCGACTGGCGGACCGCTTCTGCTCGGGTCTGTCCATACTCAGGGTCATCGAGCTCCGGGCGTGGCGCGCGGCGTCGCCTCGACGGTCTTGCCGACCCGGTCGACCAGCAACGCCATCTCGTACCCGACCTGCCCGATGTCGCACGAGGTCGAGGCCAGGGTGGCCAGATATGAGCCGTTGCCGACGCCCATCAACAGCAGGAACCCGTCGTCCATCTCGACGATCGACTGGCGTACGTTCCCCGCCTCGAACAACCTCGCGGCACCAGCCGACAAGCTCGCCAAACCGGAGGTGACCGCGGCCAGTTGCTCCGCACGATCGGCCGGGAGGTGGGAGTTCGACGCCATCAGCAGACCGTCGGCCGACACCAGGATCGCGTGGGCCACACCCGGCACGTCGCGGACGAAGTTGGACACGAACCAGTCGAGGGTCCCGGAGGTCCCAGACGGTGCTGCAGCAGACCCCGCGGACCGTTCATGTGGTTGCGTGCCGGCGTTCATCGATCTCCTTCGATTCGGCTGTGTGCTGCGTCGGTCTCGGCTCGGCCCCTGCGTACGCCGGCCAACTGTCGGCTCAGGATGTCTCGGATGGCCGCGGGATCGTTGGGTCCGTCGGGCCTGGCCCGGGTTTCCGATCTTGCCTCATCCGGCACCAGGCGCGCTCCGCGTTCGCGGATCGGCAGCCCGGATGCGGTGTGCCGCTTCGGTTCCTGTTCGACGGCCTTCGCCGCAGCTTCCCAGCCGGCGTCGGCGGCGCTGGCCCAGACCCGGTTGCGGAATTCCGGTGTCGTCGGATCCATCAGCCACTCCGAGGCCATCCGCTCGAAGATCGGCGCACTCTCGGACTCGACGTCGCGCCACGTGGATTCGCCTGCCCGCTCTGGTTCCGGACTCGGCTGATCCGAGTTGGCCTGGGTGGAACCGCCGGACGTGAAGTACGAAAGCGGATTTCCGCGCTGCGGGCGTTCGGGTTCTTCGGGGACCGCGGCGGGGGCGGGGGCCGGGATGGTCGCGGGATGTCCGTTGACACCGCTGGCGCCGGGCGAGCGCTTCGGCAGTCCGTTGGTGGTCGCCTGGACCGGGGCATCCGGTCCACGTTCGGGCTGCGCCGACGGGGCCGGCGAGGCATTGATGCCGGCGAGCGCCCCAGCGCCGGTGTGCGCACTCCGCGCGTTTCCGGCGGCTCGCGGCCGGGGATCTGCAAGCGAAGACTCGGAGAACGAGCCGGTTCGCAGATCGTCGAGCGTTTCGCCCATCCCGATGGGCGAGACCAGCGTGCCGGGCAGGTGCACACTCGCCGTCACACCGGGCCGCTCGGTCAACGCCGAAGTGGTCCGCAGCCGGACCGTGGCCTCATGGCGTCGCGCCAACCGGCCGACCACGAAAAGGCCCATCCGCTTGGCGGTTTCGGAGGTCACCTCGCCACCGAGCGCGAGTCGCTCGTTCGCGGCGGTCAGATCGTCCTTGGGCATGCCCAGGCCCCGGTCGGCCACCTCGACCAGCAGGCCGGCGTCGACTGCGCGCCCGACGGTCACCAACACCGGCGAGTCCGGTGGTGAGTAGCGCAGGGCGTTGTCGAGCAGCTCGGCGATCAGGTGGCCGATATCGCTTGCGGCCGAGCCGGCGATGGAGACGTCGGCCATGTGCCCGACCTGAACCCGGCGATACTCCTCGACCTCGGACATCGCGGCGCGCAGCATGTCGGGGAGTGCGACGGGTGCTGACGTGCGGTGACGTTCCACGGTGTCGGCGAGGACGAGCAGGTTGTCGCCGTTGCGGCGCATGCGCGTCGCGAGGTGGTCGAGACGGAACAGGTGATCGAGCCGGACCGGATCCTCCTCATCGAGCTCCAGCGTCTCGATGAGGGCCAGCTGCTCTTCGACCAGTGAGCGGCTTCGGCGGGACAGGGTCTCGAACATGTCGCCGATCTGCAGGCGGACCCCGTGCTCACCGGCCAGGCGGACCGCTTGGGAGTGGATGTCGTCGATCGCGCGCGCGAGCTGCCCGACCTCTTCGTTGGTATGGAACGGCAACGTCTGGATCTCCGGCATGCCGCCGCCCTTGCTGAGGCGTTCGATCTCCTCGGGCAGCTCAACCTGCGCCACCTGCAGCGCACCCTGGCGCAGCCGGCCGATCGACCGGATGAGCGAGCGTCCGACGGCGAGGGCGAAGACGAGGGCGGCCAGCACGGCGCCGAGGATGATCGCGGTGTCACGCAGGGCGTCGGAGCGCAACACGTTGGCCCGGTGGTGCAGCGTGCCGTCGAGGTCGGAGGACAGGCGCTGCGTCATCGCGCGGTACTGGTCGACGCTGGCCCGCATCGCTTCGGTGAATGCGGGTGCGTGCACGCTGTCGCCGGACGGATCCATGTAGGTGTCGCGACGGACGTCGGACTCCTTGGACAACGCGGCGGCTTCGTCCGTGGGCGTCAGCCGGCTGAGCCGGTCGATAGCCGCGGCTTCCGCGCCTGCCGCGTCCGCGACCTCGGTGCGCAGCTCGTCCGTATCGGCGAAATCGGGGGCGGCGATCAGTACCCGCTGCGTCGTCAATGCACGTTGCGCCGTGAGCGTGTCCACGAGTTGGTCGGCGAGCGGTCGCACGGTGCGGTCATCGACCGTCCCGGTGGTCGTCGCGATAGCCGAGACGACGCCGGACGCCACGTCGGACGCGCGCTCGGCGATCACCCGCTGGGGCAGCGGTCCGGAGTTGATGTCGTCGCGCAGCGTCTTGGCGGTCGAGGACGCCGCCGTCAGCTGTGCGGCGGCCGCCGGGTCGAACTCGGCGGAGGTGATCAGGGTGTCGAGGGCCTTGGCGGTCTGGTCGAACTGTGCGAGGGGTTCCTCGAGCGGTGCGCCCGCGGCCGCGGCGTAGGCCAGCCCGTCGAGCCGGTCGACCAGCTCCACCGCGGGCACGACGATCACCGCGTTGTCGGACGCGAGGTTCAACCGCGAGGCGGCCGACAGCTCGTTGTAGATGCGAGCTGCGCCGAAGGTCGCCGCGAGCAGGATCGGCAACACCAAGGTCGCCGCGACCTTCCACCGCAGCGGCCAGCTCTCGATCGACGCGCGAGACGCAAGAGTCACGGCCGGACGCTCATGTTCTCCGACGCTCGGATCATGTGCATCCACAGCCGTACCACCCTTCACCGAGCAAATTGACGTTCCAGCAGGGGTACTCGGCCACCGGACAGGGTAGGTGATAGGTAACGATTCCGCATCGACGGGGCTAAGGGCGGCGCGTTCGCTGGCGCGCTTCCTTAACTTGTGTCCGCGCGCTACGTGCAGGTTTCCGTACAAACTAAGAAGATGCGGCGATCGGCGCCGCCCCATCGGGCAGAGGTCCGCCGCGATGGACGGATTGCGGTAGCTGGCACCGCAGGCCGCGATGACCTTGATCGCTCGATCAGTTCGGATGAGCGCTCGGGGCAGCAAACATGGCGGCGGAAAATGTCAAATTCGCGAGTGTGAAATGAGTGTGAAATACGTCTCTGTCGCGCTTCTTTCAGTGTGCGAACGCTGCTTAAGAGGGATCCTTAATGTGTCCACGGCCAACTCGATGCATCGTCTCAGCTTGGCCGAGCACGCTCGGGACTGAATAGACACCGAATAGAAGTGTCGTGAAGCTCCACCGGAGGTCAGTGAAAATGGCGACAAAAGCTGCCGGCTCGACGGTCATCGAGCTGGCGACGCACCCGCTCTGGTGTTCGTCGCAGCGCTACTCCAGGGAGCTGGCCGCGGCCAAGCGCAGGCATCCGTCGTCCTATCGACCTGAGGCCGAAGATGACGCGCTCGACGTCGAATCTCAGCGGCCGCTGCCATCGGGCTTGCGCACCAACGCTCTGGTGACCCCGCTGTCCTGCGCTCGGGTCCTCAAGTTGAACAGCGCGGCCGGCGAGCTCGTCGGGGACTGACGCCCCGAAGTTCCGGTCGATCTGCCGTGGCCGAAACGTGACGAACGCTTGACCGAATTGTCTACGTGTGACTACACATTCGGACAGCTGCGGGCCAATACCATGACATCGTTCAAGATCATGGGGGCATCGCAGAGAGATCGGTTTGATGCGCGCGGTAGTTCAGGGTGTTCTCGTTCTGGTCGTGGTTGTCATGACCTATTTCTCCGGCGGTACGAATAGCGTCGACACGGCGGCGGTGAGCCTGCCGTTGACGTCGACCATCGAATCGATCGCGCCGGCCCAGGGCGCTGTCGTCGGCGTGGGCCATCCCGTGGTGGTGACGTTCAAGAACCCGATCACCAACCGGTCATCGGTGGAACGTGCCCTCGGGCTGAAGTCGACGCCGGTGCGTACGGGCACCTACGAGTGGCTCGACGCCAACGTCGTGTCGTGGACCCCGGCACAGTTCTGGCCCGCGCACAGCACGGTGATGCTGTCGGTCGGCGGGATGCGGACGGAATTCCAAACCGGCCCAGCCGTTATCGGTGTTGCCGACATCTCCGATCACACCTTCACGGTCACCATCGACGGGTTGGGTGAAGACCCACCGATCGCCCTGCCGGCACCGCATCATCTGCCGCACGCCGGCGAACCGGGGGTGCTGCTGGCCTCTCTCGGGCGTCCCGAGTACCCGACCCCGGTCGGCACCTACACAGTTCTCGGGAAAGACCGCACGGTGAAGATGGATTCGAGCAGCGTCGGCATTCCCGTCGATGCGCCGGACGGCTATCTCCTGGACGTGGATTACGCGGTCCGATTCACCCATCGGGGTCTGTTCGTACATTCCGCGCCGTGGGCAGTCCCGTCGATGGGCCTGGACAACACCAGCCACGGCTGCATCAGCCTGATCCCGGCGGCCGCCGAGTGGTACTTCAACACGGTCAACATCGGTGATCCGGTGATCGTGCAGGAGTAGTGAATCCTGCTGTGAGGCAACGGTAAAAAGGCAATGAGAAAGGCGCCCGGCTGGTGAGCCGGGCGCCCTTTTTGCGCTACGGGATGGGTTGGATCAGCCGCCGGCGGATGAGTCCGGGGGACCGGGCAGCGTGGGAGTCCCGGCGACCGGGCCGCCCCCGGGCGAAACGGTCGGGACGCCCTTTCCGGTGCCTGCGGCGATCGCCACCGGAGCGGCGATAGGTGCAGCCGCGGGGACCGGAGCGGCGGCCGGTACGACCGGCACCGGCGGTGCGAGGGGCACCGGAGGCACCGGCACCGGCGGTGGTGCGAGTGGTACCGGCGGGACGGCAACCGGTGGCGGTGCCAGTGGTGCCGGCGGGACCGCGGCCGGGACGATTCCCGCGGATTCGACTGCCGCAGCCGCGCACGGCGCCCCGGGCGCCGCACCGGCGGCACCGTCGACGCACTTGTACCCGCCTGTCTTGAGTTGCAGCGCTGCCGCGGCGTGCGGGCTCAGCGCTACTGCGGTCGCTACTGCGGTCATGCACAATCCTGCGCTGACAACAGTTTTGACCGTGATATGAGCAAAGGTGGCCATCCCCGATCAGCTCCCTTGATTCGTGTGGAAATTACATCGGTGAAAATTGTGACGAGCTGAACCGTAGAACTGTCTGAAATCGGTGTCCACACAAGTTTTCAGATGGTTGCGGGGTTGACATGTGAGCGAGCCGTAGTCGTGACCGCATCGTTTCCAACCGGCGGCGTACGTCGTGATATGGCGTCGCGCGGCAATGGCCCAACTCCGCGCGAGGGCGCGATTCTCGCAAACATCATTGACCGAGCTGCATCCGGATCCCTTTGGCCACAAGTTGTTCGAAGGTGTAGCTGAATTCGCCGCGACGTCCGACGGAGAGCACGTAGCGATCCTGACCTTCGGTCAACGGCACGCTGAAGGAGAAGGTGCAGCTGGCGGCGTCGCCCTTACCGGGCCCCAGGGTGGTGGTGGCGAGTACGTCGCCTTTGCCGTTCTTGACGGTGACGATGGTGCCAGGATTGACGTCGGAGTATCCGTTTGCGCCTTGGCATGCTGTTCCGTCGGAGACGATGCCCTCGGCGCCCACGTTGTCAGAGAGAATGAAAGTACCTGCGACCGTCGTCTTTTCGAGCACATGGAAGCCTTCGGAGAAACGCGGGCAGAACGCTTCGACGGCGATCTTGTCGGCGAGTAGGCCCTGTTGGGCTTCACCGTCTTCCAGCCGGCGGCACACCTGCCGCCCGTGGGCGACAGCGTTGGCGTCGGAATTGAACTGATCGCTGATCCCGGCATCCTTCAGTGCGGCAAGGTATCCGGCCTCCGGCGGGGGCGGCGGTCTGTGGCCCGCCACCAGGAGGATCCATACCACCGCGGCGGTCATCACGATGATCGCCGCCGCCGCGGTGGTTCCCAGCCAGGTCGACCGGATGCCCGCGGTCTTCAACTCGAGGTAGTCGGGCAGCATCCGGCCGCCGACGGGGTCGGTCGACGTGGTCCGGCCGTCACGAACCCGATTCGTCGGATGTCCGGTGACGAAGTAGCGGCCTTCGTGGCGGGCTGTGGGGTCCGGTCGCCATCCGGTCGGTGCGGTTTCGTGGATCTGCCCGCAGCGGCTGCAGGTGTCGGTTTCATCGAGCGGGGATCCGCAATACGGGCAGGTCATAGCGGACGATCCACCACGGGCAATCGACAGCGGTTCGCCTGCGTCATCGATGGGCCATCTGTCATCACTACCCGTTATATGCCGCTCGGTCCGCCTGCACAGCGGGCCGCTCAGATTGGCTGCCGGGAAAATCCCGTCGCACATTCGGGTAGTGCGGTACTCGTGCCTGCTCGTGCGTCTCGGCGAAGACTTCACCCATGGCCGAAGTCAAGCTCGTATCGCTTGTCGCCGTTGACGTGATCGTGGCCGTGGCTGCGCCGATCGCGGCTGCCGAGCTGTCGGAGTACTGGCCACTGCAGGTCGGGGCGGCGCTGGTCGGACTGTGGACGTTCCTGATGGTCTGGATAATTCAGCATGGCAACTCCGACCCGGAGCGCAACCGAACCGCGGTGCGGGATGCGATCGTCTCGGCCTTCGTCACGAGCTATCTGATCATCGTCAGTTGGAGTCTGTTCTCGCGGGCGAACAACGGGCAGCCGATGGGCAATGTGGATCCACTCGCCCACACCCTGCTGGCCCATTTCACCTACCTGACCGGGATCGTGGTCGCCGCCCACGTCGGCGCCGGTGCGCTGGAATCCGTGCGCGCCAGGCGCTCGGGCACCCCATCGGATGGCGGAGGCCAGGACACCGCGGCCTGAGGACGCTGAGCAGTTGCACGGCCCCGCCGCGGCGGGGCCCCGGACCTGCGTATACCGTGCTGGTCATGACACGGGTGACGGTGATCACAGGCGGCGCAGGTGGCATGGGACTCGCGACGGCCAAGGTCGTCGGGCGGGACCAGCCGGTGGTGTTGTGCGATGTGCGACAGGAGCGCCTCGAAGGCGCGGCCACCGCGCTGGCCGACCTGGGTATCGCGGCCGCGATCGTCAATGCCGATGTCACCGATCGGGAGGCCGTCGATCGGCTGTTCGAGACCGCGGCCGGGCTCGGCACGGTCGGCGCCGTCGTCCATGCGGCCGGGGTCAGCCCGAGCATGGGTGACGCCGAGTACGTCATGAGAACCAACGCGCTGGGCACGCTGCACGTGAACGAGGCCTTTTTCGCGTCCGCGGGCGAGGGAGCGGCGATCGTCAACGTGGCATCGATGGCGGCGCACCTGCTGCCCGAGGAGATCATTCCTGCGCAGCACTTTCCGCTGGCGCTGCAGGACCAGGACCGATTCCTCACCGAAATGCTCGCGGCGTGCAACATCGCTCCGGAGGACATGCGGTCCGGATTCTCCTACGCGATCAGCAAGGCGTTCGTGAAGTGGTACAGCTCGTCGCAGGCCGAGCGGTTCAACGGCCGCGGCATCCGCATCGTCTCGGTTTCCCCGGGCTCCATCGACACCGAGATGGGCCGGCTGGAGGAACAGGCGGGGGCGGGTGCCATGGTTGCCGACGCCGCGGTGCCACGGTGGGGCAAGCCGGAGGAGATGGCCGATCTGCTGGCCTACTGCGTCAGTGACCGGGCCGGTTACCTCACCGGTACGGACATCCTCAATGACGGCGGCGTCGTCGCCTCGATGCGGGAACGCGCCCGGCTGGCCGCTGCCGGCAGTTAGTCAGCCGCGCACGGGCTGAACGCCCGTGGGATCATTGATGGCGGCATGGGGGTGCCGGGCCTGAGTGGCCTGGTCGTTCAGCGTCAGCAGTTCGGTTTCCGAACGCCGGTCGGGGGGCTGGCGTCGAACCTGTCGGGACATTGCCCGCGGACGCGTCGTCGACAACTCGCTGTGGAGTTGGGATCGCGCGTGCGACGGGTACCCCTTTGGTGCCGTCAGTGTTCGCACAGGGAGATGCGTTTTATTCGTAAAGTGATGCAGGTCAACAGGAAAGACGACGGTGCCGGTTTGGGCCGTCGTGCCGCGTTCAAGCTGTCGCTGCTCGTCACCGCGGGCTTGTCGGTGGCCAGGGCGCCGGAGGCCCACGCGAAAATCGACGGCCACGGAGCCCGCTGGTCGCCCGAGCGGGCGCACCGCTGGTACGCCGCGCAGGGTTGGCTGGTAGGCGCCAACTTCATTCCGTCCAACGCGGGCAATCAGTTGGAGATGTTCCAACCGGAAACCTATGACCCGCAGCGGATCGACAATGAGTTGCGCATCGCCCGGTTGGCCGGATTGAACACGGTGCGGGTGTTCCTGCATGACCAGCTGTGGGCCCAGGGCCACTTGGGCTTTCAGAACCGACTGGCCCAGTTCGTTGCTCTGGCATCCAGCCACGGCATCAAACCGCTGTTCGTGCTGTTCGATTCCTGCTGGGACCCGTTTCCCCGGTTGGGGCGCCAGCGGCGGCCACGGCCCGGGATACACAACTCGGTGTGGGTTCAGAGCCCGGGTGCGCAGAACCTGGACGATCGCCGGTACCGGCGAATGTTGCGTGAGTACGTCATCGGGGTGATCAGCCAATTCCGTCATGATGACCGGGTACTGGGGTGGGACCTGTGGAATGAACCCGACAATCCCGCAGCCAACTACCGCGAGGTGGAACGGCAGGACAAGGTCAGCCTGATCGAGAAACTGTTGCCCGAGGTTTTCGCCTGGGCCCGCTCGGTCGACCCCGTGCAGCCGTTGACCAGTGGTGTCTGGGACGGGGCCTGGGCGGACCCACAGCAGCGCAGTGCGATGGCCACGATCCAGCTCGACCTCTCGGATGTGCTGACCTTTCACAGTTACGACGATCCGGCCGGATTCGAGGCCCGGATCGGCGAGCTGGCACCCATGGGACGTCCGATCCTGTGCACCGAATTCCTGGCACGAGGTGAGGGCAGCACGGTCGAGGGCGTGTTGCCAATCGCCAAACGGCACAACGTCGGTGCCTACAGCTGGGGCCTGGTGGCGGGTAAGACGCAGACCTATCTACCGTGGGATTCTTGGGATCATCCCTATAAGTCGCCCCCGCAGGTGTGGTTCCACGACTTGTTCCACGCGGATGGACGACCGTATCGGGACGGTGAGATTCGCACGATCCGAGAGCTGACCGGACGGCCGTACCCCTGACGCGAGCGTGAGTTCAGCGCCCACCCATGCGACTGACGTCGGCGATCGCGGCGACGAACTGCTCGGGTGCCTCCTGCGGCACGTTGTGTCCGATGCCGTTGAGGATGCGGTGTTCGTAGGGCCCGGTGTAGAGCGCGCGGTAGCCGGCTCCGTCCTTGGCCGCGCCGTCGAAGTCGGAACCGATCGTGATGGTCGGAACCGTGACGGGCGGCTTGCCGGCCAGCCGTGCCTCGTCCGCGTCGTAGCGGGCCTCACCGGGGGCCAGGCTGAGCCGCCACCGGTAGTTGTGCACGACGATGTCGACGTGGTCAGGGTTGTCGAACGCCGCGGCGGACAGGTCGTAGGTGGCGTCGTCGAAATGCCACAGCGGTGAGGCCTTGGTCCAGATCAGCTTGTTGAATTCCCTGGTGTTCTCGCGGTAGCCGAGTTCACCGCGCGGGGTGGCGAAGTAGTACTGGTACCACCAACCCAGTTCGGCCTCGGGCGCCAGCGGCTTGAGGTTGGCGGCCAGGTTCACGGTGATGTAGCCGCTGACCGCGACCAGTCCCGCGCAGCGTTGCGGCCACAGGGCGGCAACGTTGTTGGCGGTGCGTCCGCCCCAGTCATATCCGCCGAGCACGGCCTTGGGGATGTTCAGCGCGTCCATCAAGGCGATGACGTCGTGCGCCAGTGCGGCCTGCTGACCGTTGCGCACGGTGTCGGCGGAGCGGAACCGGGTGGAACCGAAGCCGCGCAGGAACGGCACGATGACGCGAAAGCCCCGCTCGGCGAGCAGTGCCGAGGCATCGGCGTAGCTGTGGATGTCGTAGGGCCAGCCGTGCAGCAGGATCACCGCGCGCCCATCGGCGGGCCCGGCCTCGGTGTAGGCGACATTGAGTTCGCCGGCGTCGATCTGTCTGACCGGGTTCATGGTGTGCGACGGCTTGGCCGGTGGTCCGGGTGGCGGAGCGGGCGCGGGTGAGGTGCCGCAGGCCGCCAGTGTTGCCGCGCCGGCCGCGGCCGCCGTGAGGAAGCCGAAGTTCCTTCTACTCAAACCAGTCACCGTTGCTGCTCCTTCTCGCGGGCTCGTGGTATCCATCCCACCCGCACCACGCCATCAAGTCCAACGATTGGATCCGATGAGACCTATCGATCAGATAGATAGGCTGGCACGGTGGAGTTACGACAGATCGAACACTTCATCGCGGTCGCCGGCGAGATGAGTTTCACCCGTGCCGCCGAGCGGGTGCACGTCGTCCAGTCGGCGTTGTCGACGTCGATCGCGAAGCTGGAGCGTGAGCTCGGGGTAGAACTGTTCGACCGGTCGCGGCAACGGATCAGCCTGACCGCCGCCGGGGAGGCTTTCCGGTCGCACGCCTACGAGGTGCTGCACGCGGCCCGTGCGGCAGCTGAATCTGCCGGACAGTTCCGTGGATCACTCATGGGTACAGTCGAATTCGGCTCGTTGATCTCCTATGGGCCGGTCGATGTCGCCGGTGCTCTCGGCGACTTCCACCGTGCCCACCCCTTTGTCCGGTTGCGGTTGCGGCTGAGCCAGTCCGGTGCGTCGGCCTATCTGGCGGCACTTCTGGAGGGCTCGCTGGATCTGGCCCTGGTCTCACTGCCCAACCGGTTCCCGGCTCAGCTCGACATGAGGCTGCTGTTCGAGGAGCCCATGGTGTTCGTCTGCCGTGACGACCACGTCCTGGCGCGACGTCGCCGTCTCGAGCTGGGCGACCTGGCCGGTGAGGATCTGGTCGGCTTCCCACCTGAATTCGGACTGCGGCGCCTGATGGACGAGGCGTTTCACCGGGCCGGCGTGCAACCCCAGACGCAGTACGAGGTTCCGGCCGGGTTCGCCGCGATTGCCGAACTGGTCGGCACCGGTCTGGGTACCGCATTCATGCCGGCGTCCGAGGCGCGCCGCTTCGGCGATCTGCGGACCGTTGTGTTGCGCGACCCGCCGGTGTGGCAGGTCTATCTCGCCGCGCCGCCGGTCGGGCGGATGACACCGGCCGCGGCGCGGCTGGCCGAAACCCTGCTCGACGCCGCGGCTTCGGCGCCCGGTTAGCGAGCCAGCGGACTGTAGAAGACCAGGCCGTTGCCCTTGTTGTCGTACACCACAGCCCGGCGCTCGTGGGCATCGTCATACGGGTGCTTGATGATTCCGCCGCCACTTTCTTCGATGGCCTTGGCCGCACCGTCCACGTCGGCGGTCTTGATCCCGACGACGACCTGGCCGGGGATCGGGTGATCCACCGACGTGGCCAGGGCCAGCGTGAGAGATCCACCGTCGAGCGCGGCGAAGTGGGCGCCGTCGCGGAACTTCAGCGGCATTCCCAGAGTCTCGGTGTAGAAGCGGATCGACTCATCCAAGTCGTCGGTCGAAAGAATGATCATCCGTACGTCGTGGTCGCTCATCGGTGCCCTCCTATGGCTGAACGGTTTCAGGTTAGGGGCTGCACGGGTGCGCACATAGGGTCCTTGGTCCATCTGGGTCCTTGACCACCACCAGTTCTATGGCACCTTTGGTTTGATCTCCTCGATCACCCACTGGGCATAGTCGAGATATTCGTCGACGCCGCTGACGGTGGGGAGTGGCACGGCGCTGACCGTGACTCCCTGTTCCCCGAGCCAACACAACCGGTCGACGATTTCCTGCGCACTCATGTCGGACCGGGTGTCGGGGTCCTCACGCACGGCATGCGCCTCGCCGACCCGTCTGGTCGCCATGCCGTGCACGACGTCGAACTCGCGTCCGTCGTATTCCGGCTGCGACTTGATGAACTCGATCCTTTCGGCCAGTTTTTCCGGAGGGGTGAGAAACGACCACCACCCGGTGGCATACTTCGCCGCGCGTCGGAGCGCCCCGTCCGCGTCCCCGCCGATCCACACCGGAAGGTGCGGTTTCTGAATCGGTTGGGGTTCCACGGCGATGTCGTCGAAGGCCACGTACCGGCCGTCGAACCGCGGGTTCTCACTGGTCCACAGCTCGATGATGGCCGCCAGGTACTCGTCGGCAATCCGTCCTCGTTCGTGAAAGGGAACGCCGAGTAGTTCGAATTCCCGTTGCAGCCAACCGACTCCGAACGTGACCATCATCCGCCCACTGCTCATCCAGTCGGCCGTGGCCAGTGACTTGGCGAGGACGAGCGGATGCTGGAGCGGCAGCACCGTGATGCAGGAGTTGAGCCGTATCCGTGAGGTGGCGCCCGCAAGGTAGGCCTGCGCGACTGTGGACTGCAGATAGTGCGGCCCGGACAACTCGACGTGTTCACGCGGGATGGCGAAATGTTCGGGCACGGCGATCATGTCGTAGCCCAGGTCGTCGGCCCGCTTCGCCATCCTGGTCTGATCGGCGCCGGTGACTTCGGCCTCCCACGCCTGCATCGTCGCCTTGAGTCGCAGCATGTGAGGCAGGTTGAAGATGAATTTCACCCGGGCTCCGTTCGGTCTTGCATGGGCGGTGTGCAGGACTCTACATATATAGAGACTCTGTGGGGTAGGTTGTCCGGAATCAAGCCGAACCACAGGAGAGCTCGCCGACGATGACACTGCAATTCGATCTGTCACACCGGCGGGTGTTGATCACCGGTGCCGGACAGGGCGTCGGCCGCGGTTTGGCCGATGCCTTTGCCGCAGCCGGGGCCACGGTGCTGGTCAACGACCTCCGAGGTGACCGGGCGGAGGCTGTGGTCGCGGAGTTGCGAGAAGCGGGCGGTGATGCGGTGGCGGTGCCGTTCGACGTCACCGACTACCAGGCGGTCACGCAGGCAATCATGACGGTCGGGCCGGTGGACATCCTGGTCAACAATGCGGGCAACGCCGGCGCCGAGGGCTTCGCCGCCCGGGTGCCGTTCGCCGAATCCACCCCTGCGGACTGGCATCCGTTCCTGCAGGTGAATCTCTATGGCGTACTGCATTGCACGCGCGCGGTGCTGCCGGCGATGATGGAACGGCAATGGGGCCGGGTGGTGACGATCGTGTCGGATGCCGGGCGAACCGGCGACGCCAGTGGCGCGGTGTACGCGGCGGCCAAGGCCGCTGCCGCGGGCCTGACCCGGTCGATCGCGCTGGAGAACGGCCGCTACGGCATCACCGCCAACAACATCGCGTTGGGCACCATGCGCACGCCGCTCACCGAACCGTTGTGGGCCGAGATGGCCGACTCCCCGCAGGCCAAGGCGATCCTGTCGCGCTACCCCATCCGCAGGCCCGGCCTGCCCGAGGACGTCGCCTATCTTGCGGTGCTGCTGGGCAGCGACCACGGCTCCTGGATCACCGGCCAGACGCTACCGGTCAACGGCGGTTACTCCTTCGCGATGTGAGGTGGCCGGGGCCGCCGCGACGATCGCGGTGATGATGTCGTGGAGTTCCTCGTCGGAGTTGATCGTACGGTCGCCGCGGGCCAGGGCAAGCATCAGTCCGCTGATGAAAGTCAGTAGGACATAGGCCTTTTCATCGATCAGACCCGGGTCGGTGTCGGCCGGGCAGAGCGCGACCACGACGTTCCGGTGCAGTTCGAAGAACCGCTGTTGGTTGTGGCTGAACGCTTCGGCCAGGGCGGCGTCCCGGCTGGACGGCATGACCAGCTCATAGCGGGCCTTGCTCCGGACCAGGCGCGCCCCGGTTCCGGACCGGATGACCAGGCGGGCCAGGCCGGCCGCCGGCGATGGGCCGTCGCCGCCGTTCTCCGATCGGGTGGCCGCGGTGAGATCGGCCAGGTCGAGATCGGCGATGCGGTTGGCGGCCGCACGGATCAGCGCCGAGCTGGTGCGGAAGTAGAACGACGTGGTCCCGTCGGCAACCCCGGCCTTGCGGTCGACCTTCAGATGGGTGACACCCTTGATGCCCTCGCGGGCGAGCAGAGCTATTGCCGCATCGCACAATTCGCGTCGGCGTTGCTCGGGGTTCTGTTTGCCTCCCATGCCGAACCTAGCGGCGGGCCGGCTCAGGCACGTGTTCGGGACGCACCCCGGTGCCCACCAGGTACGCGGGGATCGCGGTGAGCTGGGGGAACCGGCGCATGATGCTCACGAGTGCCCCGGGCGGGGTGACCTCGGCGCCTGCCATGACCGGTGCCAGCACCTGACGATGCAGGATCCGTTGGAAGCCTTGGGTAATGGTGGTCGCCACGGTGCGCGTGCGCTGCACGGCGGCCAGGTCGGACTCGGTGACCCGGTGCTCGCGCAGCGGTTGGTACAGCACGCGTGCGGCCGCGGCGGCGTCCTGGATCGCGACGTTGATGCCCACCCCGCCGACCGGCGACATGGCATGTGCGGCATCGCCGATGCACAGCAGACCGTCGCGATGCCACCGCGGCAGGCGGTTGAGCTGAACATCGAGTTTCTTGACGTCGTCCCAGGAGGTGAGTGTGTCCACGTCGGCCTCCGGGATCAACTGGGCCAGCTCGGTGCGGAACGCGTCCAGCCCACGGGCGCGCAGTCCGGCGTCGCTGCCCTTCGGGATCAGGTAGGCGACCTGGAAGTAGCCGGTGCGGGGAATCATGATCAGTGCACGTCCGGGCGCGGTGCGCGGGATCAGCGAGTACTGGCCGTCCTCGGTGCGCGGCAGGCGGAACCACCACACGTCGAAGGGCACCGGATAGTCCCGCGTGGCCAGCCCGGCCTCCCGCCTCACCACCGACGTGCGCCCGTCGCAGGCCACGGTGAGCTCGGCGCGCAGCTCGCCGTCGCCGTCGGGGCTGGTGTAGCGGACTCCGGTGATACGGTCGCCGTCGCTGCGCAGGCCGGTCACTTCGGTCCGCATGAGCAGGGTGAAGTTGGGTTCACTGCGGCCCGCGTCGGCCAGCAGGTCGAGGAAGTCCCACTGCGGCACCATCGCCACGTACGGATGGGACTGGCGCAGCCGCCGGAAATCGACGAACGTCACCGGGGGCCCGCCGTCGACCGGGAATTCGGCCTTCTCGACCTTGCTGTAGCCGATTTTGTCGAACTCGCCGAACAGCCCCAGCTCATCGAGCATGCGCATGGTGCTCGGATGCACTGTGTCACCGCGGAAATCACGCAGGAAGTCGGCGTGCTTCTCCATGACGGTGACCGCCACCCCGCACCGGGCCAGGATCAGCCCGAGCATCATCCCGGCGGGCCCACCACCCACGATCGCGCAGGTGGTGGCTGCCGGCCATGATGCGTCAGACATGGGCGAGTCCGTTCAGCGCGTCGGGAAGGGGTTCGGTGTGCAGAACCCCGAGGCGTTGCGTCGCGCGGGTGAGCGCGACGTACAACTCGGCGGCACCGCGGTCACCATCGGCCAGGATGTGTGCGGGCTCTACGACGAGCACCGCATCGAACTCCAGGCCCTTGGTGTCCGACGGGGCCACCGCGCCGGGCACCTCGGGCGGGCCGATCACCACACACGTGCCCTCGCGGGTGGCTTCATCGCGCACGAATTCCTCGACAGCAGCGGGGATTTCGGCGGCGGTCAGGTGTTTCGCCCATGGCTGCACACCGCATGCCCGCACCGACTCCGGCGGCTGGACCCCGGGTGCGAACTCAGCGAGCAGTGCACCGGCCACCGCCATGATCTCGGCCGGGGTGCGGTAGTTCACCGACAGCGTCCGGTAGATCCACCGGCCGGGCACATACGGCTCGAGCATGGTGTCCCAGGATCGGGCCCCGGCGGCCGAGCGGCGCTGGGCCAGATCGCCGACCACCGTGAAGGACCGGCGTGGGCAACGACGCATCAGCACCCGCCAGTCCATCTCGGACAGTTCCTGGGCTTCGTCGACCACAACATGACCGTAGGTCCAATCCCGGTCGGCCGCAGCACGTTCAGCGAGTCCGCGGGTGTCACGTTCGATGAACCGGTCGGCCAGGTCCTCGGCGTCGATGAGGTCGCTGGCCAGCAGGTGGTCCTCGTCGTCCATCAGATCCTCGCGGGCGACCATCAGGTCGAGCACCCCGGCGGCGTAGGCGGCTTCCTCGCGCCGTTCGCGTTCCGCGGCTTCGTCGGCCGCCTTGTCCCGGCCCAGCAGATCGACCAGTTCGTCGAGCAACGGCACGTCCGAAACGGTCCAGGCGCTGGGGTCGGCTCGGAAGAACCGAGCGTCGGCGCCAGCCGCCTGCAGCCGATCGGGCGACGAATACAGCGTGGCCAACAGGGTTTCCGGGGTCAGGATCGGCCACAGCGCATCGAGTGCCCCGGCGAACGCGGCGTTGTCGTCGAGTTCGCTGACCACGCTGGCCCGCAGTTCCTCCCAGGCCGCCTTGTCCTGGCGGCTCAGCCACCCCTTGCCGATGCGCGCCACGGCGCGTTCGGTGAGGACGTAGGTGACGATGTCGCGGAACGTCGCCCGGGCCTCGTTGTGCGGTAGCCCGGTCTCCCGGGCCTCCTCGATGGCCCACTGCGCGGTTTCGGCGTCGATGCGCACGGTGACATCGGGCAGTTCGATGAAGATCGGCTCGGCCGGGACCTCCTGGCGGTCGGCCACCGCGGCGGCCAACACGTCGAGGATCTTCAGCGAACCCTTGATCGCGGCCACCTCCGGCGCGTCCTCGGCGGTGACGTGCAGGCCGGGAACCAGGTCGCCGGGTGTCATGAACACCGCATCGGACTCGCCCAGCGAGGGCAGCACCCGGCCGATGTGGTGCAGGAACGCCTCGTTGGGCCCGACGACCAGAACGCCGTGACGTTCGATGCGCTCGCGGTGGGTGTAGAGCAGATAGGCCACGCGATGCAGCGCCACCACGGTCTTGCCGGTGCCCGGGCCGCCCTCGACCACGAGCACCCCGGTGTGCTCGTTGCGGATGACCTCGTCCTGTTCGGCCTGGATCGTCGCGACGATGTCGCGCATGCCCTCATCGCGCGGGGCGTTCACCGCCGCGAGCAGTGCGGCGTCGCCTTCGTCACCCTCGGTGGGCCGGCCCAGCACCTCGTCGGTGAAATCGAGCACGCGGCGCGCCAGCGTGCGGAACTGGCGGCGTCGGCGCATGTTCTCCGGGTTGGCCCCGGTCGCGGTGTAGAACGGCCGGGCCAACGGTGCCCGCCAGTCCAGCAGCAACGGTTCGTAGTCGTCGTCGCGGTCGAAGAGGCCCAGCCGCCCGACGTAGAGACGCTCTCCGTCGACGGTGTCCAGCCGTCCGAAGCACAGGCCGTTGTCCGCTACGTCGAGCCGGTTTCCTTCCTTGGCCAGCGCCAGCACCTCGGCGTCGCGTTCCACCGCGGACCCGCCGTGCTCGCGCAGCGCGGTGCGGTACCGGTCACGCACGAGGTTGCGTTCGGCATCCAAGCGGGAGTAGAGCCCGTCCACATAGGTCTGTTCGGACTGCACTTCGACATCGTGATCGTCTGCTGGCACGTGCTCCTCGTTCATCCGTGGTCAGGTTCGGCCAGCGATTGTGCGCCATCACCGGGGCCTTGCGGCAAGGCCCCGGGGTCGCGATAACCTGGAAGAGGCACGGGGTCAGTCGATTGTGCCTATCCCATCCGGCCCGCATCCACGATACGCAACACCGCGGCACCTTCCTCGTCGCTCGCGGCCAGGTCGACTTCCACGTCGAAGCCCCAATCGTGATCTCCGGCAGGATCTTCGAGGATCTGTCGCACACGCCACACCTGCGGCTGCCGATCGAAGATCAGCAACGCCGGGCCACGTGCGTCGGCTCCGGTACCCACCTCGGCGTGCTCGTCGAAATACGCCTCACCCGCATCGGCCCAGCGCTCGGCCGTCCAGCCGGATGCGGCATCGAGCGCCCCGAGCTCGTCCCAGCGGGACCGGGCGAACAGCTCCACCCGGCGGAACAACGCATTGCGCACCATCGCGGTGAACGCCCGCTCGTTGCCCGTCAGCGGGCGAGGCCGGGCCGGTACCGCCACCGGAACGTCGTGGGGCTGATCCGGGCTGGTCAGTTGCTCCCACTCGTCGAGCAGGCTGGAATCGACCTGGCGCACCAGCTCGCCGAGCCATTCGACGATGTCGGCCAGTTGCTCGGTGCGGGCGGCCGTCGGAACGCCCGAGCGCAGCGCCTTGAACGCGTCGGACAGGTAGCGCAGCACGGCACCTTCGGAGCGGGTCAGCCCGTAGACGCTGATGTACTCGCGGAAGGTCAGGGCCCGTTCCCACATCTCGCGCACCACCGACTTGGGGGACAGGTGTCCGTCGGCCGCCCACGGGTTGGTCTGCCGGTACACCTCGTAGGTGTGTTCCAGCAGTTCTTTCAGCGGCTTGGGATAGGTGACCTCGTCGAGCAGTTCGATGCGTTCGTCGTACTCGATCCCGTCGGCCTTCATCTGCGCCACGGCTTCGCCCCTGGCCTTGTTCAGTTGGGCGGCCAGGATCTGGCGGGGATCTTCCAGCGTGGCCTCGATCACCGAAACGACATCGAGCGCATAGCTTTCGGATTCGGGGTCCAGTACATCGACCGCGGCGAGCGCGAACGTCGACAGCGGTTGGTTGAGCGCGAAGTCGTCCGGTAGGTCGACGGTGAGCCGGTATCGGCGTCCGTCGGCTTCGGGTGTGTCGAGGCGCTCGATGACTCCGGCCTGCAGCAGCGAGCGGGCGATGCCGACGGCCTCCCGGATGTGCTTCAGCTGACGCTTGCGCGGTTCGTGATTGTCGGTGAGGAGCCGTCGCATCGCCGCGAACGGGTCGCCCGGACGGTCGACCACGTCGAGGATCATCGCCGTGGAGACCCGCATGTTGCTGGTCAATGCCTCGGGCGCGGCGTCGATCAACCGGTTCATGGTGGCCTCGCCCCACGGCACCATTCCCTCAGGTGCCTTGCGTCGCACCAGCTTTCGGCGCTTCTTCGGATCGTCGGCCACCTTGGCGAACTGCTTGAGGTTCTCCACCTCGTGGTCGGGCGCCTGCACCACCACGGTGCCCGCGGTGTCGTATCCCGCGCGCCCGGCCCGTCCGGCGATCTGGTGGAACTCGCGGGCGTTGAGCAACCGCATCCGGGTGCCGTCGTACTTGGACAGGGCGGAGAACACGACGGTGCGGATGGGGACGTTGATGCCGACGCCGAGGGTGTCGGTGCCGCAGATCACCTTGAGCAGTCCGGCCTGGGCCAACTGTTCCACCAGCCGCCGGTATTTGGGCAGCATGCCGGCGTGGTGGACGCCGATGCCGTGCCGCACCAGCCGAGACAGTGTGGTCCCGAACGTCGTAGTGAACCGGAAGCCGCCGATCATGTCGGCGATCGCGGCCTTCTCCTCCTTGGTGGAGACGTTGACGCTCATCAGCGCCTGCGCGCGTTCCAGCGCCGAGGCCTGGGTGAAGTGCACGACGTAGATCGGCGCCTGTTTGGTGTCGAGCAGATCAGCGATGGTCTCGTGCATCGGCGTGGTGGCGTACGAGAAGAACAGCGGCACAGGTCTTTCCGCGCCTGCGACCAACGCGGTCGGACGCCCGGTGCGGCGTGTGAGGTCCTCCCGCAGGAACGTGACGTCGCCCAGCGTCGCCGACATCAGCAGGAACTGGGCCTTGGGGAGTTCGAGCAGCGGGACCTGCCAGGCCCAGCCGCGGTCCGGGTCGCCGTAGAAGTGGAACTCGTCCATCACCACCAGGCCGATGTCGGCATCGGCGCCTTCGCGCAACGCGAGATTGGCCAGGATCTCGGCGGTACACGCGATGATCGGCGCGTCGGCGTTGACCGACGCGTCCCCGGTGAGCATGCCGACGTTGTCGGCCCCGAACACGTCGCACAGCGCGAAGAACTTCTCACTGACCAACGCCTTGATCGGGGCGGTGTAGAAACTGACGCGGTCCGCGGCGAGCGCCGCATAGATCGCCCCGGTGGCGACCAGGGATTTACCGGAACCGGTCGGCGTCGCGAGGATCACGTTCGCTCCGCTGACCAGTTCGATCAGCGCCTCCTCCTGCGCGGGGTAGAGCGTGGTGCCGTTGGCCTCGGCCCAGCCGGCGAAGTCGGTGAACAGGGTGTCGGCGTCGTTGGCCTTGGCGCGCAGCGCGGACAGGTCGCTCGGGTCATCGAGGAGGGGCTGGGTGGCGGTCATGTTGATGACCAGCGTGCCAGCTCGCCCGCATCCCCGATCGCCCAGGCACGGTCCACGTTCGTAACGCAGTGGCGAAAAACCGGCCCTCAAAGTCAAGTGGCTAGTGCAACGTGGCTACGCAGCTTGATTGAGGAGGGTGGCGAGGCGTTGGGCTGGGGTGTCGAGGTCCAGGGTGGGTC